>JAVHLK010000021.1 GCA_031082285.1 Desulfomonilaceae bacterium | reverse complement strand
CCACGGTCAACGATGCAGCTGCTTGTTTGTCAATCTCGTTGTAGAACGTCCCATACACGTCGATCTGTTGCTGACTGAGAACTTCTTTGGTCTTTTCCACCACGTTTCCATGTTCCCTTTCTAATTCCAATAGCAATGTGCTGAGAATCGGATTTCTCTTTGTCAAGCTTCGGAACTGCCTCTCCCGCCACCCAAAAACTACGGGGTTCGGCACTATCAAATCGAAACTGTCCTTCAGATTAACCTTAAGCCGCTGGAAGCTTAGCGAATTCATCATAATCTCTCCCACTGGGTTATCTGTCCAACCTCAAACGAAACAAAGTCTCTAGAGAAGATGGGGCAATGGAATGATCTATCACTGATCCTCACGCCCCACAACCCCATATTTTCCCATGCGCCCCTACGCGATCATACACCCTCACCACTATTTCGCCCGACCCGCATTACCCTCATAAACGTTGATAGCTTTGACGGCCGGCTGGGCAAATGACAGTCTTGGAGATGGCAACACGTCCAAGTGTCAAAGACCCGGAACTCGAAAGAACCAGTTGACTCTCTCACGCTCCACACCTTAGAATCACGTATTCCCGTAACGTTCAGGGGGGCAATCATGAAGATCAACGCTCGGAATCTCGTCGCCGATATACACTCCAGCGTAACGGTGGATGAGATCCGTAAACACTACCAGATATCAGAAGGGCAATTCCGCAAGGCTTTCGACCAGCTCGTAAGTGCCAAGCTACTTCGGCCTGAAGAACTCCCCAGGCAGGAACCGGATCAACCAAAACCGTTCAAAATTCCGGCGACACCATACATAAGTCGTGATTTGGACGAGAACCTCCGGTGTTCTCGGACCATGGCCGGATCGGCACGCGTAGTAGCTCCGGGAGTACGACGCCATGTAACGCAACGAGGAATCAGCGGGAGGTGATCTCCCGGTCGGGCCGGTCTTCGGACACTGAGTGCGAAGCGCTTCGTCGGCACGAGCGTACAGGCAGACAGTTGGGAGAAAATTCCTTCATCACGAGGCTGGAGTCTAGCTTGGGCAGGTCGATACGTCGCCGAAAACCCGGCCCGAAAGGCTCGCCGATCGCCCCAATTCCGGGGACACCATACATAATCGTGATCTGGACGAGAAGTCGTGGTATTCTCAGCTTACAGTTAGATTGACGTGCCGGGTGCTCCGGGAGAACCTCGAATGCAACGCAACGAGGAAGCACTTCGGCGGCATGAGCGTACAGACGGACCGTTGGGAGATGATGAGTTCGTTGCAAAGCCGGCATCGTGCATGGGTAGGACGATGTGACGCCATAAACCCCGCCCGAAAAGCCCTAAGAATACCACACAAAATGAGTATGGTATCCCCCAATGCGCGAATGCGGGAGGACCTCATTTTCTGACTGCAGAATTTGAGAGAGCAAGAGAAAACCTGACACAAAAACACCTGTGTCAAGCCTGCCCCGCATTCCTCATTCCTCAGCTGCACAAGTTTGTGGCAATCTGGTATGCTGCGGTAGTGCCCGGGACTCGGTACCTATACTCGATCCACTATTGCACATGGAGGATTCATGGACATTCCCGACACCTTGGCTGAGATCAACTCGCTGAGTATCGATGAACGCATCCGCCTTGTAGAGGCGATTTGGGCCGGCATCACTTCAGAGGCGGGTCAACCTGATCTGACAGAACCTCAGAAGGAGGAACTGGAGCGGCGCTTGAAAGCTCATCGAGCCTCCCCCAAAGACGTCGTCCCGTGGGAGGATGTTAAAGCGCAGGCCTTGGAGAGAAGCGAGCGATGAGCGTAAAGGTCTTCCTGCGACGGGACGCCCAGGCCGAATTTGACGAAGCATTCGATTGGTATGAACGACGGAAGCCAGGACTAGGTGTTGATTTTGTCGCACACGTACAAGCGGTTTTCGACGAAATCAAGACCAGGCCGGAGATGTACGCGACGGTATTCCAAGATATTCGCCGGGCAACTGTACGTCGGTTTCCATACTCTGTTTTCTATACGGTTGAGCCGCAACGCGTAGTAGTTCTGGCCGTCTTCCACACCAAGCGCGATCCAACAACCTGGCGGGACCGTGCCTGACCAGCGGTTCGCATTTTTGAGAAGCCGGGAAAAGACCTTGCCCATATGCCAATAAGTCAATCCTCACCCCCGGTTCGAAAATAAGTATGGTATCCCCGGAATTAGGAATTCCGGAATTCGAACAACAGCCCAAGTGGGAAGAGCAATTTGTTGCTCAATCAGCCACCATGAGCCATACGGCCTCGAAGCGGCTTAGTCCCACCATGTTATTGCTGCAAGTGATGTCCCACTATGACATAGCCCTGGGGGGCGGGGAACGTAAGTCATGTGCCGTCACAATGTTCGCGTACGTGAGACAACGCACTTCACGTGCCCGGAAACCAGCGTTCTTAAGCGTGTGGGCACTCTCGTGGCGAAAGTTCTCTCCTCCACACTGCGTGCGACGGGGAGGACTCACCTAAGAGCAGCGGCGCGGCCATAGGTTTGGGTCATTGCCAAGAGTCTCGATCGCAATTCATCGGTAAGCATTTCAGGCCTAAGCCTCCAACGCCAATTGCCGTTCGGGACCGAAGGCATATTCATCCGGTCTTCCGAGCCCAGCCCCAACACGTCCTGCAGGGGAAAGACCGCGGTGTCGGCAACCGACATCATGACCATTCGTACGAGTTCCCAGTGGATTTCCGCCGGCGGCACCTCGCGACCGATATAATTGAGAACGCGGCGACGTTCCTCCTCCGAGATCTCATCCTCGAACCAGCCGCGAGCAGTATTGTTGTCATGAGTCCCGGTGTAGGCAACGCAGTTTCGCACCAAATTGTGAGGGATGTACGGATTTGTTGCGGGGTCGTCTCCGAACGCGAAAAGCAGAATCTTCATACCCGGGAAATCAAACTCCTCCATCACCTCGACAACGTCCGGGGTAATCACCCCGAGATCCTCCGCGATGATGGGAAGCTCCGGAAATCGGTCGAAGACGGCCCGAAAGAAGTGCGAGCCGGGACCGGCCGTCCACTTTCCGTGCATCGCGGTCTTCTCTCCTGCCGGCACTTCCCAGTGTCCGACAAATCCGCGGAAGTGATCGATCCTCACCAGATCGCACAGCTTCAAGTTGTGCCCGATCCGCTCCATCCACCATTCGTAGCCCGTCTCCTCCAAGGCATCCCACCGATAGATAGGGTGACCCCACAACTGGCCGGTCTCACTGAAATAGTCCGGAGGAACACCGGAGACGACAAGAGGAGACTTCTGATCGTCGAGCTTGAACATGTGGGGATGAGTCCAGACATCGGCACTGTTGAAGTCGACGTAAATGGGAATATCACCGAAGATGCGCACCCCATTGCCGTTGCAGTAATCTCTGAACGCCTTCCATTGCCTGTAGAAGATGTACTGAAAGAACTTGGCTCTCTCGATCGTTTCGCGATGATCTTCTTTGGCGCGCAGAAGGGACTCCGGACGTCGATCACGCAGATCTTCGGGCCATTGGTTCCATACGTGGCCGTCATAGCGTTCCTCCAACGCGACGAACAGGGCAAAATCATCCAGCCAGTATGCGGACTCCGTGCAGAATTGCTCATATTCCGCAGGCTTGCCGTTCCGTGCGAACGAGCGATACGCTCGCTCCAGGACTCCATTCTTGAATGCAACCGCGGCCGGGAAATCGACTCGATCCGGAGGAAACTCGAAAGACCCTTGGACATCACTCTCGTCGAGCAATCCTTCATATACAAGAAGCTCCGGACTTATCAGCAACGGATTCCCCGCGAACGCGGACGGACTCTGGTACGGCGAGTAGTGATCCGGCCGTGGAGGATTCACGGGCAGGATCTGCCAGAGCCGCTGTCCGGTTTCAGATAGAAAATCCGCAAACTTGTACGCGGACGGCCCCAGATCGCCGATGCCGAAGCGGGAAGGCAGCGAAGTCAGGTGAAGGAGTATGCCGCTTGATCGTCTATTCATTAAGGCAGTCACCACGATATGGGTAGTCGTTCATCAATGGAACGATCTAAACACGGGTGAACAGTATCACAGCCAGACGGCTCTTCGCCAGATGAAATGGAAGGGCATGGTCGTTGCCGCACGTCAAGATTGCCGAGTCCTACTCAACTCATGAGCCCAATAGAGACAGACAGCAGCAGGCTCGCCGACACCAGAGAATTTACCTTGAAAAACGCCGGGTCCAGGTAGGTCAGGTCTGTCGGCCGGACCGGACGGTGTTCGTAAAGCAGCAACCAACCTGTGATCAAGATGAACAGATAGAACAACCACCCGAGTTCTGCAGCAATGCCGGTGAGCACGAAGAGGCCGAAAGCCAATACGTGTGAAACGGCTGCATAGCGGAGTGCGTGGGTCGGGCCGAACCGCGCCGGCAATGAATGGAGTTTGGCCTCCCGGTCGAAGTCCACATCCTGACACGCGTAAATAATGTCAAATCCCGCGACCCAGAAGACGACCCCGAGCCCCAGAATCACCGGAACCCAAGCAAACGTCGCGGTGACGGCCAACCAGCCGGCTACTGGAGCCAAGCCAAGGCACACCCCGAGGAACAGGTGGCACAACCAGGTGAACCGTTTCGTGTACGAGTAGCCGAGCAAGATCATGAGCGCGATGGGCGACAGGACGAGACAGAGGTCGTTGAGCCCCCACGCGGTGAGAAAGAACACCAATGCGGAACCAATGGTCAGTAACCGAACGCCGGCGACGCGGACAAGGCCCATTGGGAGTTCGCGGTTCGATGTGCGAGGATTGAGCGCGTCGAAATCTCGGTCGACCAGCCGATTGAAGGCCATGGCGCACGTCCTGGCCGCGGCAAAGGCCAGCGCAGTCAGCAGGAGAGTTCTCGTGCCCGGCAGCCCCCGTTCCGCCAAGATGGCGCCGGTTAAAGCCGGCGGCAGCGCGAGCAGCGTATGCTCGATCCTCACCAACGACAGCAGTCGCCTGAACGTACGGTCGTCCACCTTCAGATGTTGAGTTTGTCCCATATCCGGTCAATCCGTGCCTTCACTTCGCTGCTCATCGCTGCGATCCTCGGCCATTCCCTCGTGTGCCCCTCTTCCGGCCATTTGCGCGTGCAGTCGAATCCGAGCTTTCCGCCGAAATTGGGCAATGCCGACGCGTGGTCCAACGCGTCCAACGGTCCCTTCACCAAACAGAGATCCCGTCCGGGATCGAGGTTGGCCCCAAAATGAAAGAGCACCCGGCTGATATTCTGGACGTCCACGTCGCGGTCGAAGACCATAATCATCTTGGTGAACATCATCTGTCCGAGGCCCCACAGCGCGTGCATAACCTTGTACGCGTGCCCCGGATACCGCTTGTCGATGGACACGAAGCAAAGGTTGTGAAAGACCCCTTCCACGGGTAGGTTTACGTCCACGATCTCGGGGAGCTGACTCTTGATGAGCGGAAGGAAGAGTCGTTCGGTCACTTTTCCCAACAGCGCGTCCTCCATGGGAGGGAGTCCCATGACGGTAGCGTGATAGATGGGATTCTTCCTCCGAGTGACCGCTTCGACGTGAAAGACCGGATACTCCTCGGCGGGCGAATAATAACCCGTATGGTCGCCGAAAGGGCCTTCGATTCTGGTTTCCCCCGGAACGACGTACCCTTCCAGAACGAATTGAGCCTGTGCGGGAACTTCCAGGTCCGAGGTGACGCACCTAACGACCTCGACCCGTCGCCTCCTCAGGAAGCCGGCAAGGATGAGTTCGTCCATGTTATCGGGAAGCGGTGCGGTGGCAGCGTACGTGGTGATCGGGTCCGGGCCCAGCGCTACGGCGACCGGCAGCCTTTCGCGTGCCTTCCGAAAGTGAGCGGCTCCGCCCTTGTGAACGTGCCAGTGCATTCCCGCGGTCCGGTCGTCGTAGACCTGCATGCGGTACATCCCCACGTTGCGTCTTCCCGTTTCGGGATCATGAGTCACGACCACCGGCAGAGTGATGAAAGGGCCGCCGTCCCCCGGCCGGCATGTCAGGACCGGAAGCTCTCGCAAGTCGAATCCTTCGGTCAGAACCACTTCCTGACAGGGGGCATCCTTGACTCTCTTCGGGAACGCGTATGCAAGGTCCTTGAGTTTCGGGATCAGCTTGATCTTGTCCATCAGGCCCGACGGGGCATCCATGGACAGATACTCTTCGAACCTCGCTCCCAGGCTGTTCAGATCGTCGACGCCAAAGATTGTTGCGGTACGGTCGAGGGAGCCGAATACGTTAGTAAGCACCGGGAACTCGAATCCTTTGGGGTTTTCAAAGAGTAACGCGGGGCCGCCGGTCTTGACCGCTCTATCCGACACTTCGGCAATCTCGAGATGGGGACTCAGAGGTTCATCGATTCTGAGCACCCTGCCGGAACGTTCCATGACGCGCACCAGTGATTGAAGATCGTCAAAAGGCATTGGGTTACATGGCCCCCTTTTGTGCAGATGATTTGTGGCGGTGTTCAGGATCGTTCACCCGAAACCGACGGCAAGAACCATCTTATGACCGTATGGTCACCGATCATTTATCTTTCTGATGCGTCGGTTTGATCAGGTTTATGACCACCCGGTCAATACTATGCCAAGGGCCGGCAATTCGCAAGCGGGAAGTTCGAGAATCGAAACGTTTGCCATGGTCGTCGGGTCTTACGGGGATGCATTGGAAAAGGGAGTAAGAAGAGGACAGTCTGTAGGCCGTAAGCGGGGCACATATTGCGCAGGGGCGTACAACGCCCCTGCGGTTGGCGCGGCTGTCATGTTGGTTGGGGGGAACAGGGCCGGGTCAGCCCGTAACAGGCGCCTGTTGACTGAAGTCTTGAACCTCTCGACTGTTGCATGAGTACTGAGCAACTTTGGTGCCAACTCGACCAATCTCGCGGAAAAAAACAATAAGATCAATGAGTCCGGTGAGATACGCTGCAGGCCCGCCGGTTGGGCATGCCTCGGGAGGCTCTTCGCGGGTGAGCGGAATGCGCCAAATTCACTCATGTCTCACGTGCACCTCCAATAATCAAATAGTTAGGCCAACTCTTATGTGAACATTTGACGCCTCGGCATGGTGTTCGTGTGTAGAAAAAACACATGCCCTCGAGACGCCACGGTATCCGTATGGAAGGCCCGCGTTCTCCACCATGGTCTCGAGTCCTTCGGAGACAGGAACAAACGAATCAGTGGGCCGGCAGAGGCTTCTTCAATTTCTCGTTGATTGCTCAAGATACCCGCGGCGCGCTTGGCGGACACGTTTGATGATCAAGGCCGATTTTTTACAGAGCCGCGTGTTCATTTCACCAGATCAAAAGTGTCGATAACGTCTGGTTTTGCGCTTCATTAGAGTTGAACAGCCAGATCAAGTATCGTGGTCGTTGAGGCAAATAGTTCTTGACTTCCACAGTGAAGGACAATATCCTGACACTGACTTTTCAAATTGACACGAGAACTACGGTACAAAATTGACGAGACGCCCATTTGTCACAGTGAGTCACTCGATTTATGCGGCCGATCGCAGTCTTGTGGGAGAGACGGGGCGGCATGAATCCGCCGGCAGCCCGCGTTAAGGAACTCGGAATAACCGAACTTCGAAGGGAGAGAGAAAAACCATGGAGAACACCGTGAGCCACGCATTGTACATACTGCAGGAACCGGTACAATACGTCTGTCTTCTCTTCATGGCGAGTTTGTATGCCATGAAGATCTATCAACTCATGAAGAAACCCGGGCCGCCGGAAAAGGCGGAGCTTAAGGGGGACCGCTATGCGGGGGCCGTGCATTCCTTGGCCAATGTCCTGAGGCCGTGGGGAATGGAGAGTACCCGGAATCACATGTATTTTTATACTGAGTTTGTGATTTTCCACATTGCGGTCGCGCTTACCATCGGCTCCACGTTCCTTATTCCGCTGACGCCGTGGTTGATGACACCGCTCGTGTCCAAAGTCATCATGGTCTTCATGGGACTGGCGTTTCTTATCGGTCTGCGCCGCATTTATCGCCGCTTTACGGTACCGGAAATTCGCATTATCAGCAGTCCGGACGACTATTTTGCCATAACCCTGATGACGGTCTTTTTCGGGGTGGGGTTTGTCACCATGTACTTGTGGATTCAGGGTCGACCTGAGACCGGATGGATGTGGATCTTTTTCCTGATGACCACCTTCTTCCTTCTGTATGTTCCGTTCAGCAAGATCTCTCATTACGTCCTGTATCCTTTCGGCCGGGTGATGTACGGCCAGATTTTCGGGGGCCGCGGCGTGTTGAACAGGAACGTCCGTGGAAACTGATTAGCAAGAGAAAACACGTTTTGGAGGAGATACGATGGCCGATCCGGCAGAATTCAAAGCAAAACAAGAGGATACCAAACCAATAAAGCTCGGGACACAGGAAGGGAGAAAGTGGCCCATCAAGGAAGGGTTCACACCGGAGGTTCTTCAGAAGATGGAAGAGCTTCTGCCGAGCAAATTAAATCGGATTGTGGCAACATCATTGGCCGGGTGCATTCACTGTGGGATGTGCTCGGAGGCTTGTCACTACACCCAATCCATACCCGAAGACAAGAAGCTGCTTCCGGCCTACAAGGCGGACCGTTTTCGAAAGTGGTACAAGTATCGGTACGACTGGATGGCCAAGGTGTTCCCCTCATTCGTCGGCGCTCAGCCGTTGACCAAGGAACTTGCCGAAGAAATGTACGACAAGTTGTGGGGCGGCTGCACCATGTGTCGCCGATGCACGTTCAATTGCCCCATGGGAGTCGACTACGGTATGCTGGTCCGCGCGGCCCGCGGCATCATGTGCGAGGCCGGCCGCATACCGCAGCATCTCCAGGACACCATCGACACCCACTACAATGCCGGCAACAACATGGCGGTTCCGCACGATGAGTTCGTCGAGACCATCGAATGGATTGAAGAAGAGCTCCAGGACGAGGACGGCTGCGAGAACTACACCATACCGCTGGACAAGAGAGGCGCGAAGTACTTTCTTACTCTCAATCCAAGGGAACCAAAGTATTATCCGTTGACCATTCAGGCGACGGCAAAAGTTCTGAATGCGGCCGGTGTCGACTTCACCATCTCTTCCCGCTACTGGGACCTGACCAACTATGCGATGTTCAACGGCATTGATAAGGATGCCAAACTGTTCGCGTCTTGGATCTTCGACGAGATGAAGAGGTTGGACTGCGAGTACCTGCTGTCCGGCGAGTGCGGCCACGGGTACCGGGGGCTGAGGTGGGAACTGCCGAACTGGCTGGGAGGAGTCCCTTTCAAGATCACGAGCGTAATGGAGTTGTTCGCCCGGCTGATTCAGGAGGGCAGAATCAAGCTCGACAAGTCCGCGTGGGACGGAGATGTTTTCACATACCACGACTCGTGCAACATCGCGAGATCCGGAGGCGTATGGGAAGAACCCAGGACGGTCATCACCGCCGCGGTGAATGACTTTCGGGAAATGGAGCACAATCGAGAGAACAGTTTCTGCTGTGGCGGCGGCGGGGGCGCGCTTGCCATGCCGGAATTCTCGCCTCGGCGCATTGCCGCCGGAAAGATCAAGGCCGATGAAATACGGGCCACTGGAGCAACGGTGGTACTGCAGTCATGCCACAACTGCACCGACCAGTTGAAGGAGATTTGCGAGCACTACAAGATTCACGCAAAGGTCATGAACCTGGCCGAGCTCCTGTCGGAGGCCATCGTTATCGCATAGACGGAGACGTCCCACTCGAAGACGCACGTTCCGCCATCTCCGGCCTCTCGAGGCGCACCAGGTCGGGAACCCTCCGATAGCCGGCCGGTAGGACTATCATCGCTGGGACAACTGTGATAGCCTCGTACGAGCCCCGAGGTGTCTTCGGATCGGAAGAAAGGGTCTCATTGTACCCGTCCACCCGAACTCGAAGGGTGAGATGGGGTACCGGGCCGGCCGGGGCTCGAGTCTCGACACAGAACCGGACTCTAGAGAACACATTTGGAAACAGGGAGGTTTGTCATGGCAAAGAAGGTGCTGATCATCGATGATGAGCCGGACATGGTCACGTTCCTTTCCACGCTTTTGGAGGACAACGGGTACGAGGTAGTCACGGCCGTGGACGGGGAGGAAGGTCTTGACAAGGTCAAATCGGAGAAGCCCGATTTGATAAGCCTTGACCTTCTCATGCCCAACAAGACCGGGATCAAGATGTATCGCGAGCTGAGAAAGGATCCGGAAGTGGCTGATATCCCGGTCGTCATGGTAACCGGATTCGGGAAGGACGACGTGCCCAGCATGGATTTCAAAAAGTGGGTACATGAGCGTTCCATTAAAGCCCCGGAAGCATACATTGAGAAACCCGTTGACAAGGAGATGCTCTTAAACGCCGTCAGGCAAGCCATCGGGTAGCATCCCCTCGGACTCTGCGGCTCAAGAGCATATCGAGACACGCTCTTGGGCCGCGGACGAGAACTCGCCAATTATGCTGAATATCTTAGCGCACTTGCTCAAGAAGTTTACCAGCAGTCTGAGCTTCAAGCTCAGCTTTTACGCTGGTCTTATCATGTTTATGGCATTACTGGCGTTTTCGTATCACAGTATCCTGACCCACGAGCAGAACCTGATCAATCGCATGATTCGGGGAGCGGTCAAGGACTCCGGGGTGATCAAGGCCGCGATCTGGAACAGCATGATGACCAAGGACAGGGAGCTGATCCGACAGATCCTTCAAGCCATCGTCCGTGAAGAGAATATCGAAGCGATCAACCTGTACGACGGCAAAGGACGCCTCCGTTATACGAGCGGGTCCGGTTCGGCTCGGCTGGTGGCCGAGGACGACGTCGATCCCAAGATCGTAGGACTGCTTGCGAGTCATCGCGTCCGTCACGAGATCTCCGAAGACGGTAGATCGCTCCGGGTGGCGAACCCTATTCTTAACACCGAGAGTTGTTCCACGGCGAGTTGCCACGCACACCCCGCGAGCGAAAAAACGCTGGGATTGCTGGAAGTGAAACTCAGTTTGGCGAGCGTCAAGAAGGAGATTTCGAACAGCCGCCGCAATACGATTATCTTTGCAATCGTGCTCTTCTTATCGATTTCGACCATGAGCGGACTCGCCGTGGTTTTCCTGGTCAATCCGGGAATTAGGAAACTCCAACAAAACGCGGCACGGATGGCTCGTGGCGAGTACAATCCCACTCGCCCCACTACGGGTGGTGACGAAATGTCGCAACTCGAGCGGGCCTTCGACCGAATGAGTCGTGAGGTCAACGAACGGACGAAGCAGTTGGAAGCCAGTCGAAAGATGTACAAGGCGCTCTTTGACGATGTTCCCTGCTACCTTACCGTCGTGAGTAAGGACTACAGGATCGTCAGGGCCAACAAGGCCTTTCGGAACACGTTCGGCGAACAGGTGGGGAAGCATTGTTATGCCGGATACAAGGGATTGGAGTCCAAATGCGTGAACTGCCCGGTTGAGCGGACCTATGCCGACGGAGTGTCCCACCAGTCGGAAGAAGTCTGGACCGTCAACGGCAGGAAAGCGTACGTAATCGTGAAGACATCGCCGATTCTGGACGAATGGTTGCAGGTATCGGAAGTCTTGGAGATGTCCGTGGACGTGACGAGATTGAAGCGGCTGCAATTTGAATTGGAGAAGAAGGAGCAGGAATATCGATATCTCTTTGAGAACGCGCCCTGCTATTTGACGGTTGTCGACAGAGATTTCAACATAGTGCAGACCAACACGCTTTTCGATCGCGACTTTGGAGAGCACACGGGCAAGAAGTGCTTCCAAGTGTACAAGAAGCAGGATTTCAAGTGCAGCAATTGTCCTGTGGAAAAGACTTTTTCCGACGGACGGACGCACCATTCGGAGGAGACCTGGCGGAGAAACGGCGAGGCGACGAACATAGTGGTGTACACGGCACCGGTAAGAGACGAAACCGGGCACATAACCGCGGTCATGGAGATGAGCACGAACATAACGGAAATCAAACGTCTCCAAAGCGAACTCGCGGTCCTTGGTGAGACCATAGCCGGCATGTCCCACACGATCAAAAACATTCTTTGCGGCCTACAAGGAGGAGTTTACGTGGTGGACTCCGGACTGAAGCACGGCAGGCAAGACAGACTCGGGGTGGGCTGGGACATGGTCAAGAACAACGTCGAGAAGATCTCAGATCTTGTCAAAGGGATTCTCTATGCGTCCAAGGGGAGAGAACCCGAGTATGAGGAAGTCGATCCCGGCGAACTGCTTCACGAGATCTGTGATTTGTATGAGTCGAGAGCCCGTTCGGACGGGGTCGAACTTACTCGAGCGTTCGATTCGAAGCTGGGCAAGTGCTTGCTCGATCCCGCGGGTATCCACTCCGCGGTTTCCAACCTGGTGTCCAACGCGTTGGAAGCCTGTCGAAAGGGAGATGACGGCCGGGCGTGCAGGATCATCGTGGGCGGGTGCATAGAGTCGGGACGCCTCTTTCTCCAGGTGAGCGACAATGGCTCAGGCATGCCTCAGGAAGTCAAGGAGAAGCTCTTCAACAGGTTCTATTCGACAAAGGGAGGCAAGGGGACCGGTTTGGGACTGGTTATCACGAGAAAGGTCGTTGAAGAGCACGGGGGCGAGATCCATGTGGAGTCGACCACGGGACACGGAACCACGTTCACCATAGAAATTCCATTGAAGTCGGCGAACACCGACGACGGCCTTAAAGCGGCAGTCTGAACGGCGATACGAAAAAGAGATTACGATATCCATAGGAGGGAACCATGCAGGGAATAGGACTTTGTGCCATTTTTTCCAGACAGGGAGACTGGGCCTTTGATTACGCGCTCTCCCTGGCAAGGAAACACAATACCAAACTCAACATTTTTCAATTCCTTGAGTCTCCGTATGCAATTCGGCGGGATATGGTTTTTGTCGATGCGGAAAAGACCAAGACGGCTCCAGTTACCCCCGAAATCATAGCGGAAAAAGATAAGGAATTGCGCATGGCGTATGATGAGCGGTTGGGCGATTCGGTGGATGTGGGATTCCGTCTGTGCGAAGGCAGCAGTGAATGGGAACTGAAGAAGTGCTTCAGGAGGGGCGACTACCAGGTGCTCGTGGTAGGCTATAACGCCAAAGGAGCCGACTTTGGGGGCACCACCACCATAGAGGAGTTCGCACACAGGTTTCACGGTCCGCTCGTACTCGTAGGACCCGAAAGCTCCGACGAGTTCTATATCAATGAGAAAGCCAAAGATATTCTCGGCGAACTGGAGATCCCCGACGGGCGATGGAAACTCCTCAACGGCGACGCGTAGTTCGTCTCGCGGACACGGTTTCGGGATCCGGCGCGCCGCCGAGATTGCTTCATCCCGCGGTCCGCGCAGGGCGCACAAGGACGCCTTAAGGGGATGTCTTTGTGAGGAGCGGAGCGCTGCGCCCCGCGGGACGGCAATCTCGCCGGCGAAAAAATCTGCGGCCGAACCCATGAATCGGATTGGCGGCCGGAAGTCGGGATTTTTGCCGTTCCTATGATGGTGTCGACGACACGTGTCCGATGTCCAAGTTGACCAGGTTCGTCGGTTAACCGTTACGCATCGACGACGATGTGCCGTGAAAGACGGAACTGAAAGGAAAGACGGTCCGTGAAATTTTCTAGTACGGAAGAGTTTCAGATCAAGGCCCATCAATGCTTCAACAGAATTTTTGAACTCCTGATGCAGGTCGACGGTGTGGTCAAAGAGGGCGCGGAGAGGGAAGAAGCCAACGGAAACCACGGTGAAATGAGCCAATTGAGGGATTGGGTTGAAGAAGTCATCCTCCAATGCCATCTCGCGTGGCAATACCACCGACTTTCCAAAGGCCCCGACTCGCGGAACACATGGGACGCGGTCGAAAACGTGTCCAACCAAGACAATTCCGCGGATTGAAACGATGCCTCATGCCGGCATCACGGACCTCCTTGCCGAAGCCGCTCCCCCCTCCACGAATCGCGCTCGATGCCTCATGAAAGGCCGGCGTTGCCGTGCCCTCCCTTCGGTCGGGCTCGCAATCACAAGCGTGATGGTACCCTCAGTATTCAAGGAGCGACACTATGGTTGGTATGATTACCCGCGAGCGCGGCGTCACATCGTGACGGCCGCAGAGGGAGCTTGACGGGCAACGGTCATTGCGGCTACCATCGTGCATCAAATTCACGCGTCCGAGACATCACGAGAAAGCAAACTCGGCTCGCAGAAATGCGCAACCGTATGTACGCCGTCTTTTCATCGGTAGTGGGCCGGTTTCCTACGGCCGATGCGCGCGGACGACGACAGGTCCGTTTTCGTCGGCGGAGGACACATGAAGAGGGACAATATGGTCTTGAATTTCCGAAAGAACGCGGCTCAGGCCCTGAGAGACGCTTCGTTGCGGGATGCGATGCACACGGCCGTGAACGTCTTTGCGACCAAACGGGCCGCAGGAGTTGCATCGGTACCCATGGACGTCTGGAGAGAGAAGGCTTCGGCCGTCAGATTGAAGGTGATCGACAACCTCCCGGAATACGTCGACAGATTTTCCGAGAACGCAACGCGTGCGGGAGCCATTGTGTACAGGGCTCACGATGCGGACGCGGCCGGAGACATCATCCTTCACATATTGAAGGACAGAGGCGTACGGAGAATCGTCAAGGCCAAGTCCATGGTTACGGAAGAAATACGGCTCAACGAGCGCCTGGAATCGCACGGCATGGAGGTGGTGGAGACCGATTTAGGTGAGTACATCGTCCAATTGGCGGGCGAGTCCCCTTCTCACATCCTGGCACCGGCCATCCACAAGAACAGAAGGCAAGTCGGACGCCTTTTTGCGGAGAAACTCGGCGTGGACTACTCGGACGACCCCGAAGTCCTCACGAAGATAGCTCGCCGGGTTCTCAGGAAGGTCTTTCTGTCCGCGGATGCGGGGATTTCCGGAGCGAACTTTGCGGTGGCCGAAACCGGGAGCCTTGCGATATTCACCAACGAAGGGAACGGCAGGATGGTCACCACCCTGCCGAAGATCCACGTGGCGGTGTTGACCATTGAGAAGATGATCCCAAATCTCGACGACTTGGCAACGTTCATAAGACTCCTGCCGAGGTCGGCCACGGGTCAGGCGCTGTCCAGCTACCTGTCGATCGTCACCGGCCCGAGAAAGGTCCGCGACGGATCGCTCGTGGAGCAACTCCATATCGTCCTGTTGGACAACGGCAGGTCGCGGATTCTTCAAGGCGAGTGTCGAGAGATTCTCAAGTGCATACGCTGCAGTGCATGCATGAACGTGTGCCCCGTGTACAAGGTCGTCGGCGGGCACGCGTACCAGTCAACGTATCCCGGTCCCATGGGGATAATCCTGACCAACGAACTCGAAGGGCTTACCCGGGCGCATCCGCTGTTGGAAGCCGGTACCTTGTGCGGTGCGTGTGCGGAGGCCTGCCCGGTCAAGGTACCGTTGGTCCGGCTCATCAGGAGATTGCGCGAGCAGAGGGTCGAGCGGAAGCTCACGCCGGGATCCGAAAGAGCCGGTATGAGTGCCTTTGCACTTGCTGCGCGACACCGGCCTCTTTTCGCATCGGCACAACGTTTCTCAAGGCTGCTCTGGCCGTTACTGGGAGCTCTAGTTCCCGGAGGCGCGCTGAAACGACTGCCCAAACCGGCAAAAGAGACGTTTTCCCGCATCATGTCGAGAAAATAGGATAGGCGAGGGCCGACCATGAAGGTGCCGCCCCTCCTCACGCCTGAGGGCATGACGGCTCGACCTACTTCTTCTTGATCAGCTCCATTCGGCGCAATTCCTTGCGGAGGATCTTCCCCACCGCACTCTTGGGCAAGTCCGAGACGAATTCGACTTCCTTGGGTACCTTGTAGCGGGTCAATTTCTCCCGGCAATAGTCCAGGATCTCGATCACATTGGAGGTTTCACCGTCCTTGAGCACCACGTATGCCTTGATTCGCTCACCCGAATGGCTGTCGGGGATGCCGATCGCGCAAGCCTCCTTGATCTTTGGGTGCGCGTAGAGCACTTCATCGATTTCTCGCGGGTACACATTGAAGCCGCCGGTGATGATCATATCCTTCTTGCGGTCGACGATGCGGAAATACCCCTCTTCATCCACCGTGGCGATATCGCCGGTGAGCAGCCATCCGTCCTTGATCACGGCAGCGGTCTCCTCGGGCCTGTTGACGTACCCTTTCATGACCTGCGGTCCCTTGATGCACATTTCTCCCGGTACGTTAAACTCGGTGATTTCCCTGGTATAATCGTCCACATCCACGAGCTTCACCTCGGTGTTGGGCACGGGCAGACCGATGCAGCCCGGCTTCTCTTTGCCGCCGAAGGGGATTCCGTGGGTGCACGGGCTGGTTTCGGTGAGACCGTACGCTTCCATGAGGAGAATTCCGGTGAGGTCCTTGAAACCTCGAATGGTTTCCATCGCCAGCGGAGCCGCACCGGACAGACAGGCCTTGATACTCGAAAGATCGTATTTCTTGATGTCCGGATCGTTGATCATCGCGTTGAACAATGTCGGTACGCCTGGAATGAAGCTGACTTTGTACTTGTCGACCGATTCCAGTATGGCCTTTGCCTCGGGCTTCGCGATGAGCACATCACACCACCCGTAGAAGATGGACATGTTCATGGCGCCGGTCATTCCGTATGAGTGGAAGAACGGCAGGCAGCCAAGATTCACTTCCTTCCCGTCCAGGAAGTTGGGTATCCATGCTCTAGCCTGTTGGCAATTGTACGAAAGGTTCCGATGGGTGAGTTCCACTCCTTTGGACGTGCCGGTGGTTCCGCCGGTGTAGATGATCACCGCGGTGTCGTCCATGTCCGCTTTATGAGGTTTACCGAGAGGTTCGCCGCCTTTCACCAGGTCCATGAACTCATAGACGTTTGGGGCCGACGGGGTCTTCAAGTGAAGATCTCTTTTCACAAAGGGGAACAGCTGCTTCAGGGGAAACGGAAGGTAGTCGCGAATGTGACAGGAGACGATCTTTTCGATGCCCGTGCGTTTTCTGATCTGCAGCATCCGAGGAACGAGGGTGTCAAAACAGAGGAGGATTCGAGCTCCGGAATCGTTGAATTGGTGTTCCAGCTCGCGATCCGTGTACAGCGGGTTGTTCGGTACTGCAATCGCCCCCATCCACAATGCTCCATACGTCCCCACAACGGTTTGGACCAGGTTGGGGAGGAGAAGCGCGACCCTGTCTCCGGGCTTCACGCCGAGATTCTTCAGCGATGCGGCAAACCTGGAAACCAGGTCGGTAAGTTGCGCGTAGGTAACCGTCGTCCCCTGAAAGACGAGCGCGGGGTTCTCGGGATACGTTGCCGTGGTCTTGGCAAGAGCCTCGGGCAGAGTCATGTCCACAAAGTCCACCGTCTCCGGGACGCCCGGAGCATATGATTTGAGCCAAATCTTTTCCATGAAAACTCCCTCCTGGTATTGGTGTGACGCCCAACCGAGATTTTACGGATGTTGCGACCCTCCGGACCATCTTTTGGTACGCGGTCGCCTGAAAACGGCAGCCGATTCCGGGGCGACGAGATTGCGTTTCCGGGGGCCACCGGATTTCACTTCTCGCAAAGACGCTTCGCGTGTGTGAGTGCGAGGGCGCGGCGCTTGGCAATCTCCAGCGGTCGAAAACATGTCGCCGAACTTGTGAAAATAGGTCCTGAGATCTCCGCCGTCGTCTGGAGAGACTCAAGCGGCCGTCAGGCAGTCGACCAACGGAGTGTATGCGTACCCCAGAGACAGGGCCACCGTCTCATACGTTACGCACCCTTTATACACGTTTACGCCTTTGGCAAGGGCATAGTCTCGGGCCACGGCCGACTCGAAACCGTTGTTTGCGAGCTTCAACGCGTAGGGAAGGGTGGCATTGGTCAAGGCAAAGGTCGAAGTCCTCGCCACAACGCCGGGCATGTTGGGAACACAGTAGTGTATGACATCGTCCACGACGTACGTGGGATGTTGATGTGTCGTGGGCCTGGAAGTCTCTATGCAGCCTCCCTGGTCGATGGCAACGTCGACGATGACCGTGCCGGCCTTCATGGCTCCGATCATTTCCCTTGTCACGAGTTTAGGAGCCCGAGCGCCCGGGATAAGAACCGCTCCCACCACGAGGTGGGAATTGACCACACTGAACAGTACGTTGTCCTGGTTGGACATCAAAGTGGTCACCCGATTCCCGTACATGTCGTCAAAATGTTGCAGGCGGTTGTGGTCCACATCGATCACATACACGTCCGCGCCCATGCCCACGGCTATCTTTGTGGACGCCCGCCCCACTACGCCTCCCCCGATAATGGTGATCCGTCCCCGCCGTACTCCGGGAACCCCTCCGAGAAGCACGCCTCTGCCGCCCTGAGTCTTTTCCAGGAAATGCGCGCCGATCTGGACGGCCATCCTGCCCGCCACTTCGCTCATCGGCGCGAGAAGGGGGAGACACCCGTCTCCCGTCTGAATCGTTTCGTACGCAACGCCGATAACTCCTCTTTCCAGAAGGGCCGCAGTGAGTTCAGCCGCCGGTGCCAGATGCAGATATGCATAGAGTATCTGATCTCGCCGGAGAAGATCGTACTCCGCCCTGAGAGGCTCTTTGACCTTCATGATCATCCGGGCCCTTGCGTACACTTCGGCCTTGTCGGGGATGATTTCGGCTCCCGCGTAGGCATATTCTTGGTCGGAAATGCGGCAACCTTCCCCTGCGCCCTCCTCGATGAGTATCCGATGGCCGTGCTCCTTCAGGGCACGCACACCGGCAGGTACAATGCCGACTCTGTACTCGTCCTCTTTGATCTCCTTGGGAATTCCAATAATCATTTCGGTCTCCCGGTTCGTCGCGGTATGTGCGCAACCCGGCGTCACGCGGTAGGGCGTATTACCGACGGTCGGCGGAGAGTACTTTCTTCAATGTGAGGTTCAGTTCCAGGGCCGTGTACGGCTTTGCCACCATACCACTGAAGCCGTGATCTTGATAGCGTGACATGACGGGATCGTTTGAATACCCACTCGAGACGATTGCCTTTACGTCCGGGTCGATTTCGATCAACCTCTTTATTGCATCTTTTCCGCCCATGCCGCCGGGTACTGTCATGTCCAGGATCACTGCATCGAAGGGTCTCAGTGCATCCTTGGCACTTCGGTACAGCTCGATCGCGGCAGCTCCGTCCTGCGCGGTGACAACTTCATAGCCGAGCATGCCCAGGAGTTCGCCGGCCAGATCCCTAATGGCCTCCTCGTCGTCCATCAGGAGTATTCTGCCGGACCCCGATCCGACTTTCTCCTCCGTATCTCGGTTCTCCACCGGACAATCCTCCGCAGCGGGAACGTACACATGGAACGTGGTGCCGAAGCCCGGTTTCGATTCCACCGTGATCAGACCGCCGTGACTTTTTACAATGGAGTAGGCTGTGGCCAAACCCAAACCGCTGCCTTCCGATTTCGTCGTAAAGTAGGGATCGAACACCTTGGGCAGGATCTCTCGAGGAATACCCGTTCCCTGATCCTTCACGGATATGCGAACATAGCGGCCGCGTTGCAGCGGCAGCCCGTCTTCGGGGACGACATCGAGGTTCAGAGCCGTGATGTGAATGATTCCCCCGTCCGGCATGGCCTGGTCCGCGTTGATCACCAGATTGGCTATGACCTGGCCGATCTGCACCTCGTCCACGTCCGCGGCGCACAGGTCCTCGGCGATGGAATACTCACAGCGAACATTGGAACCCCACAGCGCAAAAGAGCATGAATCCTCGATGATGTCGGATACCGATACGGATTTCTTTACCGGCGATCCGCCTTTGGAGAAAGTGAGCAGGCGTTGAGTCAGCTGCCGAGCGCGATTACCGGCCTTCTCCGCTTCGGACAACCGTTTGTACGACTTATCGCCCGGCTTGAGAAAGAGCTTCGCGTATGAGATGTTCCCACCGATGGCCGTGAGGATGTTGTTGAAATCGTGAGCTATTCCTCCTGCCAAGACACCAATGGATTCAAGCTTCTCGATCTTCAGCAATTCGTCTTGCTCTCGTTTACGCTCGGTAACGTCCCGACAGATTCCACGGAAGCCGGTGATGCGTCCGCTCGAATCCTTAATGGGCGTCACCGAGAACTCCAGGTGGCGGTCGAGGCCGAAATTCGTCCTCACCTTGACGGAACAGACTCCCGCGGGCTTGCCGCTTCTGAATACCCGGTTCACCGCTCTGAAGCACTCGTCGATAGCGTGCCCGTCGACAAACTCCCGGTAGTTTCGACCGATCATTTCTTCCTTGGGATAGCCGAAGACTCGTGCCGTGGACTCATTGAGAAAGGTCCAGGTCCCGTGAAGATCGACTTCATAGTAGACCGCCTCGAGACCGTTCACGATGGTACGGTACTTCTCTTCCGACTCTCTCAAGGCCTGTTCGGCTCTCTTTCGTTCCGAAATGTCCCTGACCCACACCTGTACCGCAGGCCGCGAACCCAGGCTCACGGTTCGACCGTTGATCTCCGCGTCAAACGCCGTTCCGTCCTTGCGCCGAAGCGTGACCTCGAACTGAGAAGAAACCGGATTGCCGTCCGAAGAGGATGAACGCGGTTGGTCAATCGTTTCTTCAATCTCGCGACAGATAAGTCCGGCATCCCGTCCTTCCAACTCGCCTCGTGCGTATCCGAGCATTTCGCACAAGCGGGAATTGACGAACGCGATCTTCCCTCCCTTCTGGATGAATATGCCGTCAAAGCTCTCTTCAACCAGTGTTCGGTAACGTGCTTCGCTTTCCCGCACGCGATCTTCAGCTATACGTCGGGCCGAAACGTCGGAAATAGTGGAGATGACCCCGGAGTCCGGTCGGCCCGGGTCGAGTGTGCTCGTCTTGAGCTGCCCGTGAAAGGTGGTTCCGTCGGTGCGCACGAACAGTGCCTCGATCTCGGCCGGCTTGGCATCGGTTACACATTGTCTGAACAGTTCTCTTGCCCGTAGGAAATCTTCCTCGTGATAGTAGAATTCCGCGGGAGGTTTGCCCAAATAGTCCTGTTCCTTAGTGTACCCGAACATCCGTGCCATGATCTGGTTGGTCCACTTGAGCTTTCCCTGTTCAAGGTAGGCGATGCCGACGGGGGACGCGGACAAGATGTTGTTCATCATACGTTCGCTTTGGCGAAGCGCGGCCTCCACACGCTCGCGTTCAGCGATTTCCAGAAGCAGTTTCCGGTTCACGCCTCTAAGGTCCGCGGTCCGTTCCGTCACCCGTTTCTCGAGATCGTCGCGAGCACGCTGCAACTCCCTTTCCGCGCGTTTTCGAGTGATTTCGACCGCGGCAAGATTCCCCAGAAGCGACAACGTGTCAAGATCCGGCGTGGAAAACCTAGACTTGTCACGATTGAACACATAAAGGACTCCTAAATTGACCTGTCCCACTTGAATGGGAACGGCTATGCCCGATATCAAGCCCTCGGCACGGACGACCGTGTGCAACAGAGGGCCGACTTCCTGAAAGTAGTCTTCGACGATCACGCCCTTTCCGCTCAATGCGACCCTGCCGCCGAGACCTGCCCCTATGGGGATCCTCATATTCTTGAAGGCCTCGGTACGGATTCCCGACAATGTGCGCATGTAGACCTCTTCGCGTTCCTCGTCGCGCAGGGCAATGTACGACGTGTCACCCCCGAGGAGTTCACGGCTCTTATCCACCACCAAAGAGAGATTCTCGTCCAGACTCCTTTCAGCCGTCATGGCCACGGCCACGTCGTACAATGCCCGGAACTTCTTCAGTTCCGCAGCAAGTTCGGCCTCAGTATGCAGATTGTCGGTTATATCGACGTTGGTCAGCACGCATGCGGTTACGCGGTTGCTCTCGTCCGTCACGGGGTACGCACGAGAGCGCATCCGCCGAATTTCCCACGTGCGGCACACGAAAGTGAGCGGGAGGTCCGAAAAGGACTCGCCGGAAAACACCCGGTCGACCACGCGTTCATTGAAATCCGTATTTTCCGGTCCCAATATGAGGGAGGCGAAGTTCCGCCCGACCGCGAAATCCTGCGAGTACCCGGTAGTGCTCTCACATGATCGGTTCATGGAAACGATGGTACCCGTCTCGTCCAGGATCGCTATGGCATTGGGAGAGAATTCGAACGCGCCCCGGAATCTCTTCTCCGAATTCTCAAGGCCGGCGATGCGACATCTCAAGTCGGCTTGAGACCTTTCCAACTCCGCGATTCTTCCATGCAGCTCGTCGAGTTGACTCATGGGTCCGCAGGTCCTCGATACCGCGTCCGTCATTTCTTTCATCAACCTCGGGAGGAGTTCGAGTTCACCCCACTACTATACACGCAAGACCGGTAAAATGCCTAATGGAAGTCGATCCGATATCCTTCACGCGAATGATCGTTGCCATACGGGCATCAGTCCTCGGTGACGGTTTCGGAACGGAACGGGGGCATGCATGTCCGGGATGGCGTCACCAGGACGGGAACGAAGTCTGGATCGTCCCTGTCCTGGTTCCTGTGTGTCGAACGAGGTTTCGGCAACTGAAATGTGGATGTTGAACCCTGTACGGGCAGAAGAAGTGCGCGGGACAGTCGGGCGGCCGATCGCGGACCGTCTCGATTGAGTCATGCGTGATCAACCGTGGTTCGCAGATCTTTTCCCGCTTTGAAGGAGGAAAACCTCTTGTCTTCCACTCGGATTCTCTTTCCGGTCATGGGATTTCCGCCTGCAGAGCCGTGATGTTCCCTCACCTCAATGAATCCGAAGCCCCCGATCTCTCGATTCGGTTTCCTCAAGCAAGCGATTCGATCGGCGTTTCACGAACCCTGGTCACGATCTTCTCTGATGTACGAACCGGAAATTTCAGTTCTTCGGAACGCCTGCGACGATCTCTGTCGTGCTCTTGTCTGCAGCAACCTGGTATTTCGGCTGCTAGTCCTTCACCGCGTCTTTCAGGGCCTTGGCCGCGGTGAACGCGGGAACATCCGCCGCGGGAATTTCCATTTTTTCCCCGGTTCTGGGGTTCACCCCGGTGCGGGCCTTCCTGTGGGATATCCTGAAGGTTCCAAGATCGGGAATACGGATGGACCCGTCGGCTCCCGTAAGGGACTCGTGAATCGAACCAACGATGGCTCTTAGGGCCAGGTCTGCAGCCTTCTGAGATATTTCGGCCTCGCCGGCTATCTTTGCCACAAGCTCTGCTTTTGTCATACCTACCTCCTTAAAAATCAACAAGTTGGCTTTTCCGCAGCGCAGCGACGAATCCTATCCGGTATCCGCGTGGATGTCAAGCCCCATCAGCGCCCGGAACCGCGGCTTTCAATCGTGAGCTGGAGGCCGACGTGCACGCATGCGGTGGGACGAGCCGAGCCTCCCAGTCTTCAGGCGGCCGTTCTTGTCAGCGGCTCACAGGGCAGTCATCGTGAAAAGCACTCGGAAGAGACCTCATGCCCTCCGAGTACATTTCCGTTCATCCAACCAACAGTTACCATTGAATATTCACGGTTCGGTATGGCCTCGCGATTCGTCGACTCCCCATCAGCGCTTCTTGAGACCGCCGCGAGAACGCGGGGACTGTGCAACGCCGCCGGATTTCTGCCCGGAACTCATGGTCCGAACTTGAGGAGTACGCTCATACGTAACCTCTGATGATGATACGGATGCAGGATGAAGCGGAAGGATTCATTCTCGTATCCTGCCCGTCGGCGGTTGAGGGGAACGATCAGTCGGAGTGGTATTGTCTTTGGGAAAAAGAGTACTAGGTGGACTACAATTCCGCGTCGCATTCCTCGCCGGCAGGCTCTGCGGAATTGACGAGGCGTTTGGGAACACAATTGCGGCGATCGATAAGCCTGAGAAACCTTTCGACGAGTCGTTTGCGGAGTTCCTCCTTTTCGCCGGAGTTCATTCCGGAAAGGGGCACCTGCCCGCCCGCCATCTCCTTGTGGCCCCCGGCAAAGCCGGACTTGCCGATGAGTCGGCGGATCACCGTGCCGGCTCGGTACTTCCTGGAGGTCGAGCGCAGGGATATGATCATGAGGTCGTTGAGTTCTCCCATGCACAGCGACCAACTGACGCCGTCAATACGCAGAAGGAGGTCCGCCAGTTCCGGAATAATGGATTCGGTATGGATCTTCCCGAGGCACGACACGGCAACGTCCCGATACAGGACCGCGTGAGCCAGGCCGCGGTGATGATCGTCAAAGTATTCCAGGTCCAAGGAAGGCTTCTCAATATAGCCCAGGACGCGGGGGTTGGTGAGCGGTGAGAGAAAATTGAACGCCTTGAAATCATTCGGCGATGACGTTCTGACCAATGAATGCGTGTCGGTCTTGAGTCCGTACAGCAATGCGTTGGCGACCCGGCGTGTCGGGGTGATGTCCGCTGCAACGAGATACTCGGTGACGATCGTGGATGTCGCACCGTAGGTAGGTCGGATATCGTAGAATTCCACTTTGCGCGAGAGTTTTCGGAGCGGATGATGATCGATGACGATGAGAGGAAGCACGCCTCTGGATGCAAGGAGATTATTGCCCGTACCCGGTTGTGAGTCCACCGCGGCAATGCCGAAGTAGCGAGAGGGTACGAGCCTGGACATCTTTGTGATGTTGATTCTCAGCCGTTGGATCATAGCCTTATTCTCGGCCCGCGTAACCACGCCGCCGTGCCCCAGCACGCTACGGATGCCGAATCTCTTGCTGAGCAGAAAACTGAATCCGTAGGCGCTCGCGATCGTATCGGGATCGGGGTTGTTGTGGCAGAGGATAAGGAGGCGCTGGTTGCCGATGCCTCGAAGCACCGCCTCGAGTTCCACAAGCTTGGCTTCGGTTTTGCCGGTGTCCCAACGGGATGAGTTCATGACGCGCCATTATTCCGAGTCGTCTCGGAACACTCAAGATCACGTGAGGTGAATTCACGGCGGTTGTTGCCGGTACGATTACCGCCTACCTGGTATCGTATGCCGAATGACTCGGCTCCGTGTCTGAAGTTCGGAGGCCTCGGTCGCGACCGGGCACATCCTACGCGGAGAACAATCGTTCAACAGGTAACGAAGGGGATTCCCCCATTCAGAGCCTGGGGAATCGAGATCGGCACGTGAGTCGTTCCTTGTGCCGTCAGTCATTCGATACCGGACCGGAGGGAATCAGTCAACCATTGTTTTGGTTTCCCGACATAAAGGTACCCAGCATCTTACGAATCACCCGCTCGTTAAGGATCATACCGCGAATCAGTCCCTTGGATCGAGCATAGCGATTCTCGATGAATGCCTCGAGGACGAGATCCCTCTTGTCGCGGAACCTGATCGTCCCGACCATGGTCAGGGTCTCGCCCGGAGGGGCCATGGTGTTGAGATCGGGAAACTCGGTTCCGGTCAAGATGGGGAACAGTTTCTTCCCCCTGAGGGCCTGTAACATCATGAAGGTGCCGAACTGAGCCACGGCCTCCATCTGTAGATGTCCGCCGAACAGGGGCATGCCCACAAAATGGTCCCTGAGAATGGGGTTCTCTTCCGGCGTGGGAACGGTATACCGACCAAAGCCCATCTTCCCGTCCACGACCTCGCCGGCTTCTGCCACAACCTTATCTACGAACAGGAAATTCTCCCCGTACATGCTCAGTGTTTGGCGGATATCGTCCCTGTCGTACTCCACCCACTTGCGCGTGACGACCGATTTCATCGGGGGTTTTTCGCGCGGTTTGGCGTTGTGAATGGTGGTGTGCCCAAGGAGATCTGCGTAATGAACCTGGCGCACGTCTCCGGACTGATATCGACGCCCGGCAACAACCTCACGGACAACGATGACTCCTGAAGCGTCCCGGACAAAATCCGAAATGATCTCAACGGACCTTCGAAGGATCGGAAACGTTCCTTCATTGCGCAAACGTGCGAAAAGGGTACGAACGACCCGAGACAGTTCCGCCAAGTCCGAGTCGTGGTCGATACGAGACCAGTCCTGTTGGAAAAAGCCTTGCATGTCGTCGACGAGCCGATCGAGCCCTTCCTCTTTGCCGAGGGCTTCCACCATCACGGCATAGCGGTCCGCCAGGTCTTCCGAAACAGAGGTTCTGTTTTTCAAGTATTTGAGATAATTGTGGAGAACGGCAATCTCTATTCCGGTGAAGAACTGCGATGATTGCGTCCAGGCTTCGGGAAGGGCCGCAACAACCGTGTTCTTGCCGTTGCGGGATGCACGAAGCGCTATGTGCTCCAGGTTCTTCTTCGTGTGGGAAATGAAGTACGGCAGCTCACCCCGATAGGTAAGCGCGAGATACTGCGTGGAATCATCGGTCAGATTCGGCAATCCCTCCATGATGTCGCCGAAGGATCCTGCATTCACGTAATAGACGTTTCTCTTGACCGCGGTGGCCATGTCGACGAACGTGTGTTTTCCCTTAAGAATATCCCCCACTGCCTTCATGACCGAAGGTTGGCGCGGAAAGCCTCCGGCTACCGTGTGGATTACCGAGTCCAGCCCGGCTACGCCGTGAGCCTTGAGGCGGTCCTCGATGGCGGTGAGGGCTTCGAAGACGCGGTCGCGTTTTTCGATGTCGAATCTGAGCGGCACATCGATGAGGGTTGTCTCGATTTCATTGAAGAAGTCTCGTTCGCGCTGATCTTCCGGGACCAGCGTAGTACCGAAAACGCGGGCGCCGGCCCTCGCGGCGGCCTGTGCAATGGATGCTCCGTATCCGCCGGCTCTCGCGCCGATGATGAGAATGTTCTTGCCAGTGAGCATAGATTACCTGCCAAACTTGGGATAGTCGAGGTTAAGAGCTATAGATTTACAATAGATCGACCTGTTAGTCAACGAGCCGCGGCCACAGCAGGTGACGAAAGCGTCTACGGCTACATGGCGAAAGCGGCCGGCCCCGCGCGGCGTCGATCTTTACCGATGCTTGTACCGGCTCGCACAGCCCCGGCAATCGCTGCACGTCGTTACTCCGGAGGACGGAGAAAAGAAGTAATGTCTCCTTTCTTGCGTAGTCAAATCAACGAGATTGATTCGTTTCGCCCAAGAGTATGTGCATACAATTCTCCGGGTAATTGACTTGACAATTTGTCGGTTTTGCGTGACCGTTCAGCTTTCCATTATCGATTGTGAGGAAGTGTCGGAGGATCATTGTCTCGGGTCCCACGAGCGCGCGGGCATCACGAGCGATCGGCTTGAGGAGAAACAAGTCCATGTCATGGGTAGAGGAAAAGAGGAACGCGGCCGGTGAGATAGTGAAGCTCTTGTACGAAAACCGGATGATTCGGACCTTCCATCGGGACAAACCGGAAGGCTGGACATTGATTTCCGGGTTGTACAGTCCCTTGTACATCCAGTTGAGACCGCTGGTCTCGTACCCGGACATTTTTCGAAAAGTGTGCACGGCCATGTGCAGGCTGGTACGTGAGGAATGTCCGGACATCACGAAGGTCATCGGAATTGCCATGGCCGGGGTACCCATCGCCGCGGGCATGTCCGTTGCCGGGGGGATTCCCGCCGGCTTCACCCGGAAGATGGAGAACGTGAAATCCGTGGAATCCCTACGCGATGCCATATCGTCCTATGGGGAGCATGCTCTGCTTGAGGGGGAAGTGGCATCCGGGGATCGAATCGCGCTCGTTGACGATCTCGTGACCCGGTTCGACAGCAAGGAGATTGCTCTCGAACAGGTTCGGCATGAGGTCGACAGGAGAAATCTGACGGACGTGCAGTGCCGCACCGTCCTCGTGGTGCTTGACCGAGAGCAAGGGGGGCACGAAGCCGCGGAACGCGCGGGCGTTGATCTCTTGAGCCTCATACCGTTCAAAACGGTCGGACTTCCTCTCCTGAAGGAGGTCATGAACATCGACGAGTGGGAGACGCTCACCCGCTATCTTGACGATCCGGGATTCTTTCAAGACAGAGACGTGCAGGCAGATGTGTCACGTTTGTCCGAATCCGACCGATAGACCGGGGGGAGGAACTCAACGACCAATTCGCCGTTGCGAGCGAAGCAATCCGGTTGCCTTGACCGCGCGGACGGAGAGATTGCTTCGTCGGATCGCTCCTCGGGATGACGGCTTGCCGCGCGTACGTGAACGGATACGCGGACAGGTGAATTTCTATTGACGAGCGCATTCATGTGGTTTATTTTAAATGATTAGAGTGCGCACCAAGCATACATGCAGGAGAAGCGCGACTCAGACGTGATTTCGAGGGGCGTTTCGTTGGAAAAAGGGTGAGTGCCCTGAAACGTCCTGTAGAAGGGATCTGATACTTCCAGCCAGGATAGCTGCAATCTTATACTGAGACCTCAAGCTGTCAACGGTCCCGTCAGGGGGCCGTGTACGCCAATTTTACACAAACGAGTAGACACGTGCGACCGGGAGCCTGCGGGGTGGTGTGCGAACCGGTTCCGTACTCGATCGCGGTGCCCAATGACGGATATGTGTCATCACAATTCCGGGAACAGGAAAGGAGACCTATATGCCGGGAGTCTATGTGAAGGAAGATGAACCATTTGAGAACGCGTTGAGAAGATTTAAGAAACAGGTTCAGAAATCGGGTGTTCTCACCGAGACCAAGAAAAGACGCGCCTATGAGAAACCGAGCGTGAAGCGCAAGAGGAAAGCGATGGCAGCCCGAAAGAGACTGCTCAAGAAGCTGAGACGGATGAGAAACCGGTAGTCTGAGACGATAGGGGGGAACACGACACATATGATGCGTGTCCCAATCGCATGAGCCATGTCTCACGGCTTGAAGCTCGAGGCCATGTGCCGTAATGATGCTGAAAACCCCGTCAAGGGATTCGGGAGGGCGATCGCAATCGTTAACGGACCAGCCCATAATTCAGGCACACTTCAGGAAAAGCTCGAAGAGAGCCGTCTGCTGCCGGTTCTCTTTTACGTCGTCACTGCGTGCGCCGTCGTAGCGGCCCTCGTGGAAACCGGCTTCACGGCCCGGCAGTTGACCGGCGTGGAGCTGATCGGCGTGATCGCGGTTGCCGTACCGGGGGTGTTCCTTTTTGTCGTGTCTGTCGGCAGCCTCTTGAGCTATTTCCTCTTCATTCCTTCCATCACGCGCGATGGACATCTTTTCGCTCGAGTCCACGCGGTTCAGATCATTCATCCACTCACCACTGCGTTTCTACTCGGACTGGTTGCTCTGTGCATCGTCACCGGGAGTAGTTCCGCCCGGCTCCTCTCGGGCATCGCGGCCTGTCTTTACGTACTGCAGACCGTGCTCATTGTTCGACGAGTCCGACGGGAACACCTCATGAACGGCCTTGAAGGGCCGGGTACAAGCAAGTTCTTTCTCCTGCTCCACCTGATCTTGGGTACCGAGATCGTTACCGTTGCAGCCGGGGCACGTCCGTTGGCGCCGTGGAAGCTCACGAGTCTGCCCGAAGATACGTGGATCGTCGACGTTCGTACGAAACCCGAATTCTACTGGAACAGATTGCAGGGAGCGGAGAGCTTTCCGTGGGGAAAAGGCATAGTGGAGGCCGCGCGCGACAAGCCCAAGGACCGTCCGGTACTCGTGACATGCTTTTCCGGTCACCGTTCGCCCACCGTAGCGGTGATGCTTCGCAAATTGGGGTTCGAGACGGTGTACAACCTCAACTGGGGGATCCTGTACCTCGTACTTCTGGAAAGAGGCCGACGAAGTGAGGGGCCGTTCAGCCTGTCGAGACCCCATCGCGACCCGCAACGCCGGGGAGAGGACGTGAGGGGAATCTCAGTCGGATACATCTTGTGCCAGGCGTTGATCCTGATTATCGCGCCGTTGGAACACTCACTGAGACACGTGCAGGTCTCGACCGTACAGCAGATTGCAGCCGGGGGCATCGGATTGATAGGCATTATTGCCGCGCTCATGAGCTTGCGCTCACTGGGCCGAAATTTCCGCGTGTTCGCAGCGCCGAGACGGAGCGGAACGCTTGTGACCACGGGCATCTACTCACTCGTGCGTCATCCCATGTATACCGGTCTGATACTGATATTCCTGGGGTACCTCCTCTTGTTCGGAAGTATTGCAAGCGTCCCCCTCTGGTTGACTTTTTCCGTGCTCTACGTGGTGAAGTCCGAGAAAGAGGAGCGCATCCTGGCCGACCGCTTCCCCGAATACGACGAGTATCGACAACGGACGTGGAAATTCGTGCCGTACATCTACTGAGCACGCGTTCTCCCGACTAATGAGCCGTTTGGTCAATACGGCGTCGAATTCACGCCAATTATTTCCGCCACGGCAGCGCCGGCCTTCCCGCGTTCCGCAAGATCTCCTCTGGGCGACCCCCCCGGCATCCCGCGCAGAAATCGGGACGGGGCGGCGCCGATGCTCGGCCTATCCCAGACTTCCGATCTTCTCCGTCCTGACCGATTTTCTCACCCGGCAGCTCATGTCCGCTATTCTCTGCGTTGAATCCGGGGAGATCTCACCCATCATGAGATCTTGAAATCCTCGTGTGCCCTGGTTGACGAACAACATGGCGAGCCAACCGATGGGAAGTGCCGTCTGGGCGGTCACTGCAAAGGAGGCTTCTCTCACCGCCCAGTCGTTACCGTTGAAGGAGAGGGCCATTCCCCCGCCGGACCGGACGAGTCGGAAGGCTTCGACGTCGGTGATACTGTCGCCGACGTAGAAAACGTCTCGCAGGTCCGCGCCTTCCCGATCTCTTATCTTTTCAATGGCCATAGCCTTTTCGCGGCCGCCGATGGGGTTGACTTCCTCGATCATGCGGTTGATGCGCATGGAGGACAACGTGGTCCAAAATATTTCATCCAATACACGGACGGTAGCTCTGTCGGCTTCGCTCAGATCGTCGGCCGACGAAGCGTGAGCGGGTATTGAGAAGTCCGGAAGATCCACGATCCGAGCGTGCAGTTCCCTCAGCAGCTTTTTTTCGGACTGGATGAGCTCGTACTTGTCAAGGCTCACCGCTGTCGAATAGGTATTCATGACGGGAAAGCCCAGCGCGTCGCAGACCGCCCGAATGTACGGAGAATAGCTGGTGCTCACCACGTACGCGGGAACAATATCGAGGATCTCCCGCAACATGCAGTCGGCCTGGGGGATCATTTCGATGTTGCGCCGCGAGAACTTGATCATATTGTTGTCATCGAGGCCAAAGGCCTTAAAGAATGGAAGGATGAGACGGAGCGTGTCTCCCGCCTTGTAACCGGGCTTGCGAACCACTTCGGCCAGGTAGTCGTCATAGAGGCTTATCTTGCCGAAAAAACGATCGCCTTTGGGAATGAACGCATCGGCCAGTTCCGCGGCATTGTCGTTCTTGGTGATCGGACCTTCACAGTCGCTGACAAATATCCTCCTGGGCGTTCTCTCCATCCTTAATCCTCCCTCGTACCGATGATGCCGGGGGCGCTGAAACCACGTCCCCTCGGGCAGCCCACAACGGCGGCGTGGCTTCACCATTGCAAATCCCTACATTCCCAGTGTAAGGAACTTCGGGCCAAAAGCAACGCAATAGTTTTGCGCGGAACATGAATTCAGCGCCGAGCCGCGTGTCGAATCGGGTGTGTCCTTACGAGGCGGGGGAGACTCGGCACTCGCCCGTCCCAGCGCCGGGGAGATTACTGAGTTTCGCTCCAAACGAGGGGTCCAAGAACGAAGCGCTCTTCGTACGAGGTTAATGGTCATGCCGCAGTGAAAGGGGAGCACGTCGGGAAGGATGGATTTCTCGATCCTTAAGAAAGGTCTCGACGAATGCTCTGTCCGGGTACGTGCTTCTGCCGTACCCTTCTATACTTCTCGAAGCGCACAGAGCCGCAAGGTGAAGGCATTCTTTCAGGTCCATCGACAAAATCATCCCTGCCAGGAAACCTGCAGCAGCTACGTCTCCCGCGCCGGTGCGGTCCTTGACCAAAGCAGGCTTGACGGCAGGTTGACGGATCGACCCGTGGCCGTTCACGGCCATGATGCCGCGATCCCCCATCTTGATGACGACGATGGACACCCCGATCTCAAACAGAATTCCCGCGGCGGGGTCCTGAGCCTTTTCGTGGGTCAACACCTCCAGCTCGTCCTCGGTGACGAACAATACGTCCGTCCTTCTCAAGATGGGCGAGAGCCTATCAAGGCCCAGTCGGCAATACACGGCCCCGGGATCGAAACTCAGGCGGGTCGTTCGGGCGAGTTGCCGAGCCACCTCCGTCTGGGCACGCAAACAGTCGGGCGACACGAAGGATGTCATATGCACCCACCGTGCCTGCTCGAAATACGTGATGTCGGGCGTACCGCTTCCCGCAAGGTCGTTCGCGTTGGGCAATATCACCAATGAACGGTCCTTCGAGTGGTCGTCTCTGTCAATGAGGGCAAGACATCTGCCCGCTGGATGCGGAGTAATCCGGATTCTCAGGTCGTCCTCGGATCCAAGTTCTCCCAGCCGCAAACTCGAGACACCGTCCCCACCGGTTGCTCCGTAGAATCCCGTGTGAAATCCCATGCGTCGCAGGGCGGCCATTGCGTTGGCGGCCGAACCTCCCGGGTCCAGCGCCTTCATCTCCGCTTCCTTTGCAAGGGAAGGGTAGACGCAGTGAAACCATGCCTCGTCTCTCACGTATTCCTCGCCGAGTCGTAATCCGTGAGCCGAGAGAAACTCCGCCGGAACCTCCCAGAATTCATCGAGGTTAAGCGCGCCGAAACCGATTGCATGGAGCCTCACTGATTCAATCTCCTTGGGATTGTTGGATGGATTCTCGGTTGCACTACTCGGTCGCGCCGACCAGCGTTCCGCACAAGAGCCTGAAGTTGATCCGCGAGACCAATGCTCGACGGGAAAAGTTCCGATCCGATGGGTGGCGACACCGTTCCGGAACCGCGGAATCCCGCGATGCCGCATGCCTCCGGTAATGGGTCCCTGGTGGGGAATCGCGGATGCGGTATTATCGGGTCTCAAGTCCGCGGCTGGACGCGGGCACGACTTTTGCCACGGGCCGAGTTTCAGGTATGCTTACCACTCCCAGCGGTGCGGCCCGTCTCCCGAGATCCAGGACGGTGCATTGGCTGAGTGCACGGGCCTCGAGAGCCCCGGATGCAACTGCAGGTTGCAGCGCACAGCTGAGCACCTGCGCGGCCACCTCATGGCCGAACATCGTATAATGGTCTCCGAACACCTGTTGGCCGGTCGTCCGTTGCGCCTCGCTTAGCGGCTCCAAGAGGGAAATCACGGGAACACCGTGTTCGCGGCAGAATGAGTCCACTCTTCGAATCGATTTGGTGAGATCCCATTTCACTTGAGCGTGGGGGCCGCCCATTGCCCTGAGTCGTGCCACCGTGCCCGCCGGATCCACTGCATGTTTGACCTCCAGGTCGCTGCCGAGGTACACGAGGAGAAATCCCATTCCCCTGGCTTTGCAGAAGTCGAGGGCCTCGAGAATTGCATTCAGCGTCCGTTCCCATCCGGCCTCTACTCTGGGAATATCTTCTTGGGACCACTGGAGAAGCTCGGGGCAGATGCCGATTCTATTCCTTTGCAGATCGTCCATGCGCCGCACCGCGAAGGCGAGGGCATAGTATCCGTGAGCAGCCAGGCGGCGAATAAGCGGAGTTACGGTTCCGGAAGCCAAGACGAGATCTCGTTTCAAACCGGGGTCGTCATCGCAGAAATCGTTGCTGCTGAGCGCGAAGACCACGGCATCGGGCTTATACTCCATCGCCCGACTCTCCAAAACCTTGAGGTGTTCCACTTGTCCCGTTCCCGAATTTCCCAGCGCAACGACCTGCACGTTTGATCCGCCGAACCGGGCCGAACTCTCGTTGAGAGTCTTTTCGACCAATTTATGAAAACTCCGTGACAGGGGTACCTGAACCGCTTCGACGTAGGAATCGCCTATAATGACGATTCTGCGGACATCCCCGAATTGCTCGCCGCAATAGTCGTGATCGTAATACCCGTGAGAGTTCCAATGGAACAGGTTGACATACCGGGCTCCCAGATTGGGATCGTACCCGTAATAGGCAAACCTCCCGCCTGGAGTGTGCCACTCTCTGGTGCCGCCGTCATACCCTTTACGGATTTGCCCGGTATCCCGTCTCTTTTGATCGGTATTGGTGAAGACGATGGAGGCCCCTGCCGGGGGCGGTGCATCCTCATCCACAAGGTGCTTGGTCAACTCCCTGATCTGAGAATACTCTCGGGGCATCAAAACCGGGAAAAAGGACTCGATTGCCAGCATGGTGGCCAGAGCGGCGGTGCAGCATATGGCGACTACCTTGGGGCTGTCGGAACGTATATCTCCGGACGTTCCATACGCGGGCACGACGAGTACGAGCAGGTTCAGTACGACGAGAGCCGCGAGGATCAGATGCCCTCCGTTGAAGTTGTTGAAAAGGACCAGAAAAAGAACCACGGTGGTGACAAACGGCAACAATGCTCTCAGGACGTTCCTCATCCTTCCGAACTCCCCAAAAACGTCTCGCGGCGGAAGCACATACGCGTTCAGCCAATTATATCATGTCGTTCAGGCATTAAGCTACAGCTTTGTGTGCCGGAACGGAAATATCTAGTGTTGATCCCAGTGATGCAAGACCTTTGATCAAAACCGCGTGTGGTTGTCAAGCACTAAAGTTGACCCATTAACGAAAAAATATGGAGAGCGGGCTAACCGGTACAAGCAAGCTCAACGCGTGACACTCGTCAACCGACCGGCAGATCCGTCCTCGATCACGGAAACACCGGTGCGACCGCCTCGGAGACACGAGAGCGTCTCGACTCGGCATGGAAGAGGTCCTTTTCTCATCGAACTGTTTCGCGGATTGACCGCTCCTTGGAATTTCACCAAACCATCATTAGTCAGACCGTGGGCCGTGATACCTCCGTGCCGGGGGGCACGAGGCACCGCGTGCTTCGCCTCAAGGGCGGCAACGTAATCGGACTCGCATCACATGTGGGCAAACAAGCCCCGATCAATTATCATAAGGCCAACGCGGGGCGAACCATTGTTATTATATCATACTCGATCTCGTCGGTCACCGGAAATCCTTCAAGGAGAACTTTGCCGCCGTATCATCCAAAGCCGAAAACGGTCTGACGACCCGACTTGGGCGATCTCCCGGACCTCCCAGCCCAGGCTCTCGATCGCGGCCATGACGTGACGGTACTGTTCCCGGTTCTTGGAGTCCGAGAACAAGAATGTGGGACTCGTTCGCGTAACGAGGTCACGGATTTTGTCCTGTTCGTTCACCCAGACCTCATGCTCGGGAAATCCTGAACGGACGAGTTCGACGGTCCGGAGACCGGATAAATAGCGCAGCGCTCGAGGATGCATCGTCAGGATCACCGCGTCCGGGGCGTTTGCGCGCAGCCACCTGGACGCCTCGAAAAAGGGCAGGTCCCTGGACGACTCCGCTCCCTCGTGCTCGAGCGCGGATCGGGCCCCCACAATGGTAATCATGTTATGGCCCACATTGAACACGGCACACGCAATGAATGTTCCGACGATCACCCTCCTTGTGGAAACCGCAATTGGTCGGCGCGTACGGGCCCTCCCGGCAATCCATCCCCAACACTTGGTAATACCGAAGAAAAAAAACACATAGAGCCCCGGCAACAGGAGGATGATGTACCGACTTCCGGCAGGGCTGAGCAACAGCCCGCCGAATTGGATGACGGTCAACGAGAGAAAGAATCGTTCCCCATTGAGGCAGGCAGCGGCCATCCCGATCACGACCGGAACGAGTATCACCAGTTCCAGGACTCCGGTCTTGAGCGTGAGGCCGGAAAGGGCTTCGCTCGTTTCGGCAACATATCCCCATGCGGAATGCAGGATGATGTGGATCTGCGCGTACACGTCTCGGCCGCCGACGGCAGTCAGATAGGACCCCTCGTGGAAAGACCCGGGAATGTTCGCCTTGTACAGTTCCCACAGCAATCCGGGCGTCACCGATAAGAGCAAGACCACCCCTATCCATACTGCACGACGCGAGTACGCGCGGTCCGTCCATGAAGTGAAGAGGTAGATCGCGGCGGCCGGTGGTATTCCCCATCCGTTGACCCGAATGAGCGCGGGAAGGCCCAAGAGAAACCCTGCGAAAATGGTCCAGAATACGCGCTTGCTCCCGCCGCCTGCCGATACGACTGCGTTGAGAGCCAAGAGCGACACCAGAGCGAAGGGCACGTCGGAGGTCGTGAACGCGGCATTGTGAAGAAGCGTGTGATTGATTGCGAACAGCCCCCCGGCAATGAACGCGATGTCCCGACCGCACAGCCGAGCCGTCAGGAGCCACCCTGCAAAGGCGGTGAGGATTCCCAGGACTGCCGTGAGAATCCGGTAATTCAGAAAGCCGGTCCCGAATGCCTTCACGATCAGCGCAATCATCCCCGGATAGCCGGGGGGCACATATGTGTGTCTCTCACCGTTGAACACATATCCCTTACCGAGGGCCAACGATTCCCCGAGCTCCAGGTAGAGCGCGCTGTCCGGGGTCACTTTCCACGACGAGTTGACGATCAGGCAAAATCCCGCCACACCGACCAACGCGAGGACAACGGCGCGTCTCTTCGTAAAGATTCCTTGCACGGCAGGCATGATCTCCACAAATGGGTTGCGTTGTTCAACAGTCAACGTTGTTCCTCTCCTTATCCCACAGTGTCCGGGCAAGATCCGACGGGATCCTGCTCGTTGGGAAGCCCGAACGGAAATGAGTCGACGCTCCACGGGCTCGATGCGATGCTCTCTTCCGTGGATGGATCAGACTACCAAGGCACAAAGAGACCGCGAAGTCAAAACGGAACTTGGGTGGTACCGCCCAGAGTGTTAAAGCCAGTCATGAGATTTACATGACATCCTTTCTCGGAAAAGATAACAAATATTTAAAAAGCTACGAAAAACTCTTGACAACAAACTCCATATATTATTTAAACACTGACGGAGGTTGGACGTGGGATTGATGACGCAAGACCTGCGGACCGGTCCGGCCGTCGATATGTTTCGGTGAGGTGTCGGTGCCGACATCGTGAGGGGCTCTCGGGGTGACCACCTTGCCCCAAAAGCACGAAAACGGCATCTAAATGGCCGTTTACGTGTGTTCCACTGGGATGGAAAAGTATGTTGAGAAGTGCACCCCCTCATATCACAGTGTGCGCGGGTGTCAATGAAAAAACGCGTTTATCCGAATCTTTCTGAAAATCTCCCGAACTTTCCATTGAGGCGGTCCGAACTGCGCGATTCGTGACCGTCCCATCCTAAGTTGTCCGCAATCTTCATGGTTCCTGAAAGCTTCTTCCCGGGGGCAACACACTCGTTGCACGATCATTTTTCGCGTGAATTACCCCTGAGCCGCGGTGCTCGTACCGGATCCACCGCAGACACGAGAGGGTGCGCGGATAGGGATGCCGACCGGCCGGGCAAGCCGAATGGTGGAACTAGAACTGAAGAATTTCGGTGAGATCCATGCCGAACCGTCGCCTCAAGTAGAGATTGAGGAATTCCATAATCGTCGGCTTGAATGGCTTACGAATAAGGTGCATGCCTGCCTGCCGCGGCGTTCTTCCGCCTTTCTTGATGTTGCACGTACGGCAGCAGGTGACTACATTCGTCCATTCGTTGGACCCTCCCTGAACCTTGGGAATGATGTGGTCGATCGTCAGGTCGCCGGCCGAGTACTCTCCACCGCAATACTGACACACGAACGAGTCACGGACGAGGACGTTCTTACGGGAAAACGGGACCTCGCGTCGATAGATTCTACGAATGAATTTGAGAAGACGTATCACCGCGGGAACCCGAAAGGTCCTTGTTACGGTCTGGACGATCTTGTCCGACTCCTTCACGACTTCGACCTTCCCGGTGAAGACCATCGTCATGGCTCTTTGCCACGAAACCAGTCCCAGAAACTCATAACCGGCATTAACGACGATAACCGCCTCCAGGGATGCCATGTATTCACGTCCTCTTTGTAGAAGATTCGAGAATTTGCCTGGTAGCCTCGTATACCCTTTAACAAAGCTCCAGAATTCGTGTCAAGGAGAAAAGTCCGCCGCGGTCGGCGGAAATACCGACCGTCATTTCGTGTATGATTTCCGGGCCTTCAATGCAGAAATCCCCGATTGCCGTGGCCGGCCGCGTCCGTGTTTCGGACAAAGAAGGCGGCAAGTGCCGGCGACCGGGGAACGGATAGTCCCGGAGCGTGCCCGCGCGCGACTATGGAACCTCCACTATGATCTTATGTCCGGTGAGGTCCAGTTCCTTCAACGTTCCCCGGATTACCGTCTCTTCCCCGAAGAGGCTTCTCAGCAAGACCGAATCCTCTTGAGGCCTGACCAAACAGACACTCTCCATGATCAGACGCTCGTTGCCGTTCTCGATCGCATACGCTCTTGATTCACACATGTTTGCATATCCTCGTTGTGGCTTGTCCTGAGCTTCACTCGCCACGTCATTTCCAACACACGGTCGCGCATGTGTTGCGGCTATGGTCGCCTCAGCGCGTTGTCCCGGGGGGCCGTGCTCCTCGCAATAACGTGGTTCAAGACGTACCGGCGGGGGTGCGACCCACGGCATTCTCCGGCGGTCCGAGAAACGTGACCGCACCTACGTTGCGCAGTACTGAGTGCTTCGTTTCCCATGACCGATGCAGGTTATCAGTATACATTTTCGGATCGAAACTGCAAAGCCCCCCGGCCTCGACCGGGACACAAGCGGCCGTGGAAGGCGGACCCGCGTGCACAAGAGAATGGACTTCCGGCTCAGGCCACGGGTTGAAACGGATCTTCGTTACTGCGGCGGGAACATTGCTTCTTTGTCGGGCTTTTTTCAGATATAATAGGATGCAGAGAGATCGGACACGCCGCGCGCGGTCGTTGCCGAACCCCGAGCCGACCTTCGGAAGTAGGGAGGACCGTGAATCCGTCAGAAGACACATTGAGAAGCATCTTGCAGGAATCCAAAGGTGTCCCCTCCATAGGGAGGTACCAAATTCTGGATACTCTGGGTCGCGGAAACATGGGGGAGGTTTTTCGTGCGCGAGATCCAATGATCGGTCGCCTCGTCGCCTTGAAGACCAGGCGTTTTGATCTGGTCTATGAGAAAAAGGATCTGAAGTTCATCATCGACAAGTTTTTCGAGGAGGCGCGTATCGCGGGGAACCTCATTCATCCGCACATCGTGACCGTTTTCGATGTGGGACAGGATGGGGATTACTGCTTCATCGCAATGGAGCTGCTCGACGGCAAGAACCTCACGTCATACAATAAGGCCGATACTCTTTTGTCCCACACCAAGGTCATGAATCTGGTACGGCAGACCTGTGTGGCATTGGATTTCGCCCATTCTCGAAAAGTCATCCACAGAGACATCAAACCCGCCAACCTGATGTTCACCGGAGACGACCGGATCAAGATCACGGATTTCGGTATTGCTGTGCTCACTCGATCGACCACGAGCGACCTTCAGGTCATGGGCACCCCCAGTTACATGTCTCCGGAGCAGACGAAAGGGGTGAAACTTACTCCACAAACCGACTTTTTTTCGCTTGGAGTGGTCTTTTTCGAGCTCCTGGTCGGCCGTAGGCCTTTCATGGGGCGAACCCTCTACGAGCTCATGGAGAACATCCGATATGCTCCCGCACCCTCCCTACTGACCTTCAATCCCAAACTTCCCCCAAGCCTGGACCGTATCATCCAGAAGGCGCTGGAAAAAGAGCCGGAACTCCGATACCGGAACGGGCGGGAGTTTGCCGCGGATATCGATCAGGTCTTGCAAGGCAAGTCCGTCCAGGTTCGTGACATCAAGGCCACACGTAAAGCCGACCTCCTGAAACCCATCGAGTTCTTCCACAGCTTCAGTAGAAAGGAGATTGTGGAGATCACTCGCTATGGGACCTTCATTCGCTATGACAAGTCCCAGGTGATCGTTCGGGAAGGCGACGTGGACACCACATTCTTCATCCTGTTGTACGGACGGGTCCGGGTGATCAAGAACAACAGGAGCATCGCGGATCTCACCAAGGGAGCGTGTTTTGGTGAGATGGGGGCCATCAACAAGACCCCCCGCACGGCCCATGTCATAGCCAAGGAGCCGTGTCTGGTGCTGAAACTCGATTTCAAGGTCTTGGAGCGTGAGAGTCCCGATCTCAAGGTGAAATTCTACCACGTATTCATTCAGACTCTCGTTCAACGCCTGGAAGCGACCACGAAACAGCTCAGCAGCTATGGCGGATCGAAGACGACCGCGCAGCCGAGCGCGGAAACGCAGTCCGAAGACGGCTCGAAGCCCCTTCCGTCCGCTGAGAAAACCGTCTGAAATTTGGTCTTGCACGGGGTGCCCGCTCATGTTAGTGTAGGGGATTCATGTATCACCGTGCTTCGCCGGTTCCCCCCGGCTCTCAATATCTTCCACAGGAGACGTTCCGATGACCATTCAATACTTCAAGAACCTTCGTGAACTCAACCGCTTCCTCAAAACCACCCCCGTAGACCTTCCCCCGTCCCGACTCAATGAAATACGAACGCGGGCAAAGAAACGGAAGCCTTCCAGTTTCATGGTCTGGATCAATCCCTCTGGTCACGTCATCGACCTTTCAATGCGGGTTTAGATACTCGTGTCCGCCTCTTGTCCTGCGCCGAGGCGTCCTTCGCCTCAAGAATCACACGAGGCCTTACCTTTCCGGCAATCATCATAGTATCAAAGTCATCAGAAACATCATCTGAGCATGCGGCGAGCCTACACGCCCGACCAGGGCGGGAATGAGGCTCCCGCGCTCACTGAGCCCGTCGGATCGTGCGGGGACGGGGGCAACCGAGAAGAGACAAACCCCGCATCAACCCAGACTCTCGATCAGGTCGAGAATTTCCGCGGTCTTCTCTTCGAGAAGTCTCCTGTCTACCCGAGCCTCTACATTCAACCGTATGACCGGTTCGGTATTTGACGGTCTCAGGTTGAATCGCCAATCGCCGAATTCCATGCTCAGTCCGTCGATGCGATCGACGGCAGGGCCCAAGGGCCTATAATGGTCCTCAACCCCGGCAAGCGCACCGTGAGGATCAGAAACCTGCCTGTTGATTTCTCCGCTTACCGGATAGCGATTCATGCGAGCCTGAATGATATCGGACAAAGGCCGGTCCTGCATGCTGAGGATTTGCACCATGAGGAGCCAGGGGATCATTCCGCTGTCGCAGTAGGCGAATTCGCGGAAGTAGTGGTGCGCGGACATTTCCCCGCCGTATACCGCGTCTTCCCGGCGCATTCGCTCTTTTATGAACGCGTGGCCTGCCTTGCTTATTACCGGGACGCCGCCCGCTTCCTTCACCATTTCCACCGTGTTCCAGATCAGACGCGGGTCATGCACGATTTTCGAGCCGGGGGCCCTTTGAAGGAATGCCTGTGCCATGAAACCTACGATGTAGTACCCCTCAATAAACTCGCCCCGTTCATCGAAGAAGAAACATCTGTCGCAATCTCCATCCCATGCAATTCCCAGATCCGCTTTGTGTTCCCGCACGGCTTTTGCCGTAACTCCCCTATTCTCCGTAAGAATTGGGTTGGGGATACCGTTCGGGAAGGTTCCGTCCGGTTCGGAAAACATGGTCAGGAACTCGATCGGCAGCCGCGCTTGGAGCTTGTTGAGGATCGGACCTGCGCATCCGTTGCCGCAATTCATCACGACCTTGAAAGGCTTGATCTTCGATGGGTCGACGTAGCTCATGAGATGCTCGATGAATGCGTCCTTAGTATCAACCAGTTGCGTTGAGCCGCGGACCGCGGCCTCGGGGCTGAAACTCCGCTCGATCACGATTCGTTCGATGTCTTTGAGTCCGGTATCCGCACTAATGGGCCGCGACTCTTCCCTCACCAATTTCATGCCGTTGTAGTCCATTGGGTTATGGCTGGCCGTGACCATGATCCCCCCTGCCAGAACCATGTGCGACGTGACGAAGTAGACCTCCTCGGTGGGACACAGACCAATGTCTACCACGTCACAACCCTGATCGTTGAGACCCTTTGCCAGGGCAGCTGAAACGGCTTCACTGGAGAGGCGTACGTCCCTTCCCACGCACACCTTGGAGGGGGATACCAACGTGGCGTAGGCTCGTCCTATGTCGTACGCCATCTCCTCGTTGAATTCATCGGGAATCCGCCCCCGTATGTCATAGGCCTTGAAGCTGTTCAGCCTCTTCCGTATCGAGTCCGTCATGACCGTTCCTTTCACGTCAAGATATTTTCACCGGCAGCCCGCACCATTCATCGCGAAAGCCCATGCGCTCAAAGATATAGAACGCCGCGGGCGGACGCAAGGCGCGTGTTTCCGGCCCGTCTCGCGTCGATACCGCCGCGTGCCTCGTCATGGGTACTCGCCGTCAACAAGGACCGTGCCGGACGGGATTGTCAAACGCGTGGCCGGCGGGGGGACGATCTTCACGTTGCCTTCTATCTTCACATCCCGTTCAAAGAACACGTCACCGGATACCCAAAGCGATTCAGCGTCAACCAGAGATACCGAAGAAGGATCGGCGAAACGATCGGTCATCCGAAGGGGCGAATCGAGAAACTCCGGGCTGAAGGACACTGCAGGGCGATGGGACAGTGACTCGGACCGTTCCGGGTTCTTCCTCAGTCGGAACAGGGAATCCAGAACGCACGCGTCCGATTGGAGAACAAAAAGGTCCTCAACCTTCTTGGTGGGGAAGAACCGGTCCCTCCCAACCCTCAGCCCCCTGGATCGATCAAACGAACCGATGGCGGCTCCCATGGCTGTTTCAAGCTGAATCACCCGCGTGCCTGCCACGGTCTTGCGATTCCGGATGATGGGGAGGTCGAGTGAATTCCCGCGCACGACCGGGTCGAGCGCGTCGAGATCCACCCACACGTTGTTGGTATTGAACACTCTGAAAAGGTTCACATCCATGAACAGGTCTCTGTCCGCGTCCGACACCTGAGCGATCTCCAAGAGATACAGTCCGCCGTTGCGAACCACCAGCGTTCCGCCTTTTCTGTCGTGTGCCGTCCTGTCCGTGACTTCAAGGAGGAATTCAATGTCGTCTCTTTCCATCAATCCGGGAATGAACGGGTCCAGGTGGGCGGCGAGATTGTCGAGATTCGATATGAAGGCCCACCGTCGACCTTCGGATCGAAGTTTTTCCAGCAGGCCCGACAAGAGGAGTCCGGTGTACACGTCGCCATGACCTGCAGGAGCCCAATCTTCGTCCGTCCCCGTGGACAGGGGGGCAAGGGTGTCTTCAACAAGGCGCGGGACCGGATTCTGGAGAAAGGTGAGCACGGGAAAGTCCGCTCGGTTCACGATCTCCATGGTCGCCGCGTGAGTGAAAAAGCTGTTCATCAAAACCAGCGGCACGTGAACCTGCCATTGGCGTTCAAAGCATCTCATCTGGTGAATGATGATTTCGAGATACGACAGACCGTCCTTGGCTGTCAACGCTCCCTTTGGAACCTCTCCCCCCATCGTGGTGCTCCGGCCGCCGTTCAGTTTGATCACCACGGCCTGTGACAACAACGAGACGCCTCGGTCGTGCAATGCCCGCAAATCTTCCGCGTTCGAGGGGGGTGATAAGAGCAGATCCGCGTCGGGTGCACTCACTCCGGACAAAGGCACATGGGCCGCATCGTCCGCGCGGACCCGGCGGACCATCTGTAGAAAGCGCTCAATGTGTGGAGTCCCGATCCCCCTCGATTCCATCTTGCGTCTGATTTGATCGTCAATGCCGTCGGACATGATATCGTCCCCCGCTCGTCCCCGCATACCGTAACTCTCCTTGAAAGGGTGCGCGTGCGCCCGGTTCACAGGCGTATGAAGCGTTCATCTACGAGAATTGCAGGCACACGCTGGGCTATGTCCTCACGCTAACATGGTACGAACGATGAGACAACTTCTCTCTGCGAGGGCTCCACCGTCGCTTCGCGCGGCGCGGCCTTTCCGTGTCGAGCAGGGTGCCTTCGTTGGCGGCATCCTGCGCACCATGCGACCGCGTTGAGGAAGGGAGTGACGGTGTTCGCGGAGAAAACGCGACCCTGCGGGCAGGCTCACGCGTTCAAGTCCGTGTATTCAGGCGGGGGCGCTCGTCCTGGGGCTCAGGGGAATTCTTTGTTCTTGGCGTTCTTATCTTCGGCAATCTTGCGCGCTCGTTCCACCAGTTCGAGAAGAGTCGCCACCTTGGACGGGGGGGCTGTCAAGAAGCATCGCTCAAAGTCTTCCGATGTGAGGCCTTCCCGAAAGAAGGCTTCCACGTCGAAGTGAACGGACCAACAGGTGAGCGCCCGGGAACATGGCATGTCGGATTGCTCAAGCCGGCAGTATTCGAAATTCACCGGCCCGCCCAGCTTTGGGCAGCGTATCTCCTTTTCTTCGTAGGTCGGATGCGGATCGGAGTTTGACATTCGAATCTCGTTTGTTCCCTCGGGGAAGGAGGGGGAACCGCGGAATCCGCGATCCCCCGGCTTCGGCTCAAGCGGCATCGTTTCGAGCGATGCGACGCCGGTTCATTCACCCATAGTAAGAGTTGGACTCCCTACGCACGCGGCTCCGCCGAATCCTTGACGAATAGTCTCACCGGCATGACCGGAGACATTCGAGGGAGCCTTCGTCACATTTTACATCTTGGGTTTCGGAAATCCTTCCAGGGCCTTGAGCGCTTCGTTGATCTCGTCTTGAGGCATTTCGTAATCCGTCAGTTTGCCCTGGAAGAACGCGTCGTACGCGGCAAGGTCTACAAGGCCGTGTCCGCTCCAGTTTACGAGAATGGTCTTCTCCTTGCCTTCTTCCTTGGCTTTCTTAGCCTCCTGAATCACCGCCGCCAGGGCGTGGTTTGTCTCCGGAGCACTGATAAAGCCCTCTGTCCTGGCCCAGGTTACTCCTGCGTTAAAAGTCTCCAGCTGATGAATGGCCCTCGGCTCGATGAGTCCGTCGAGAATCAATTGGCTTACCAGGGGCGCCATACCGTGATAGCGAAGGCCTCCCGCGTGAATGGGTGCCGGGATAAAGGAATGCCCCAGGGTGTGCATGGGGAGCAAAGGGGTCATCTGAACCGTGTCGCCGAAATCGTAGGCGAATATCCCCTTGGTCATGGTGGGACAGGAGAACGGCTCGGCCGCGATGACTTGAATTTCCTTTCCCGCGATCTTGTCGGCCAGGAAGGGGAACGCGCAGCCTGCGAAATTGCTGCCTCCACCGGCGCATCCAATGACGATGTCGGGATAGTCGCCGGCAATCTTGAGCTGTTTCTTCGCCTCCAGGCCGATAATGGTCTGGTGAAGCATGACGTGGTTCAACACGCTTCCAAGAGAGTACCGTGTCGAGGGGCGGCCCTGGGCCTCGCTCGTCACCGCGTCTTCAACCGCCTCGCTGATGGCAATGCCCAAGCTTCCGGGAGAATTGGGGTCCTTCGCGAGGATTGACCTGCCTGCTTCGGTTTCCGTACTGGGGCTGGGAATGCACGTAGCTCCCCAGGTGTTCATCATAAGCCTTCGATAGGGCTTCTGCTCAAAACTTATGCGGACCATATAGACCTTGGCTTCGAGCCCGAACTGGTTGCACGCAAAACTCAGTGCACTGCCCCACTGGCCCGCTCCCGTCTCAGTGGAAATTCTCTTGATACCGAACACCTTGTTGTAATAGACCTGCGGAATGGCCGTGTTGGGCTTGTGACTCCCGGCCGGGCTCACTCCCTCGTTCTTGTAATAGATCTTGACCGGACACTGCAAATGCTGCTCCAACTTCACTGCTCTGTAAAGAGGAGAGGGACGCCAGATGAGGAGTTTGTCCAGGACCTCGTCGGGGATGTCTATCCACCGTTCCTGGCTCACCTCCTGTTCGATAAGGTTCATGGGAAAAACCGGGGCGAGATCCTCCGGGCCAATCGGTTGGCCGGTTCCCGGATGTAGAGGCGGCTGCATTGGAGTTGGCATGTCCGCGGCAATGTTGTACCACTGGCGGGGAATCTCGTCCTCATTGAGAAAAATCTTTACCGTCATCAGCATCTCCCTCCGTGTTGTAGTGTTACCGGTACGGTTTCTCCCCTTTTCCCGAGCATCCGCCGGAAAGGGGTTGATGGACTGAAACGATAGGAACGCGGCCTGAACGGCCAAGTACGGCAGTGAGCGCCAAGAATAGAACCTCGATCGAACGTGACGGAATGCTCCGTCCGGTTTGTTACGGTTAGTCCAAGGTAAGATTGATAGGCATAGGCGATTCTACTTTTAACGCGGCCGCGGTGCAAGTTTTTTCCATATGCTCGCACAAGTATCGGATGGGAAGCCGTGCGGAGAAACTGCCCCCAAGATCGGCTTTCATATGAACGTCAACCGGGTCCGCTGCGCACGTACGTTTGGGGTCTTCGTGGGACGGGCGTCCCTGCCCGTCATCCCGGTTCCGCTGCGTACGTAGGTTTGGGACCAAAGTCCGGTCCAGCCGCACTCGGACCGCCGGCAATCACCTGATAGGCGTCCCCGCGGGGACGCCGTCGTGGAGCCGACAGACCACGATCCTGCCGGATGTGTCTTCCGAGGCGAGGACCATTCCTTGACTCACGCCAAAACGCATTTTCCTGGGCTTCAGGTTACACACGACCGCGAGCGTCAACCCGAGAAGGTCCTGAGGTGCGTACGATTCCTTTATACCGGCGAAAACGGTGCGGCTCTCGCGTCCCAGGTCCATCTCGAGCTTGATAAGTTTGTCGGATCCTTCCACGGCTTCAGCTGCGATGACCTTACCGGCCCTGAGGTCGATGCGCGAGAATTCCTCAATGGTGATCTGCTCCTTGAATTCCGGCACGGCCGGCTGGGCTGCGTGTTCAGCCTCCTGCAGGCTTTGGCGACTCATCTCAATGAGGCGTTCGAACGCACCCGGCTCCAGACGGTCGAGAAGTTTCTCGAAGGTGCCGACGTCGCGGTTCTCAAGATCGAACGCGGCATCGTGCCATGTGAGATCCCCCAGGCCGAGCATCTCCTCGATCTTTCCACAATATGAAGGGACGATGGGTTTGAGCAAGACGGCGATGACCTTCACGCAATTGACCGCGAAGGTGAGGATGTTTCGCGCCGACTCGGGATCGTCCTTGATGGCCGCCCAGGGCTCGTGCGTCTGGATGTAGTTGTTGGCGATATCGGAAATGGAAAGGATATGCCGCACTGCGGTGCCGAACTGGAGCTTTTCATACGCGTCACGGCATGCGGGAACATCGACGTCCAGGATCTGCCGTATGGCCTTGCCCGGTCCGCAGACGTCTTCCGGCAACACGCCGATGCGGGAATCCAGCCGCTTATTGAGAAATCCGATCGTCCGACTTATCAGATTGGTAATGTTGTTGACCAGCTCCGCGTTCGTCCGGTTGACGAATTCTTCAACGTTGAGATCCAGGTCATCGATTGAATTGCCGAGTTTCGAGGCGTAGTAGTAGCGCAAGTACCACGGACTCAGCGCGTCGGCGAATTGCCGTGCCGTGATGAACGTGCCGCGGCTCTTGGACATCTTGCGTGAATCCACGGTCAGGAACCCGTGAACGTGTACCGTGTCGGGAGTCCTGTACTGAGCGGCCTTGAGCATGGCCGGCCAGAACAAGGTATGGAAATACATGATGTCCTTACCGATGAAATGGTGTATTTCAACATCCGCGTCGTGGTCCAGCCAGTAGTCTCCGACATCCCGGTCCGCTCGTTGTCGGCAATAGTGTTCGGTGGCTGCGATGTATCCTATGGGCGCATCCAACCAGACATAGAAGAATTTGTCTTCTTCGCCGGGGATCTTGAAGCCGAAATAGGGCCCGTCGCGGGAAATGTCCCAATCCTGCAAACCTTGATCGATCCAGTTGCGCACATAAGCCCGGACTTCGTCCTGAAGCCGATTGGGGTGTGAAGTCCAGTCGATGAGGAATTCATTGAAGTCCCGGAGCCTGAAGAAGAAGTGTTTCGATGTGCGAAGAACCGGGACCGCCCCGCAGACGGCACAGTGCGCATCAAGGAGTTCGGTGGGGCGATAGGTCGCGCCGCATACTTCGCACACGTCGCCGTACTGGTCCTGCGCCCCGCACTCGGGTTTTGGGCAGGTCCCCCTGATGTACCGGTCCGGAAGGAATCGCTTGCACGCGGTGCAGTAGTACTGCTCTATGTCCTTCGTGTCGATATGGCCCTTCTCTCTTGCGCGCAGATAGATGGTTTCCGAATGGTGCCGGTTCTCGGGGGAATCGGTCGTGTAAAACTCGTCGAACCCGACTTCGAACCGCGAGAAATCGTCCTCATGTCTTTGGTGGAACGTCTCGACCAACTCTTGGGGAGTGATGCCCCGCTTGGCCGCGTTAATCTCTATTGGGGTGCCGTGCGCGTCCGATGCGCACATATAGATCACGTCCCGTCCGGTGAGCCGCAGGAATCGGACATAGATGTCCGTTTGGATATACTCTACGAGGTGGCCGATATGGATGTCCCCGTTTGCATAGGGGAGCGCGCTGGTAACTAGGATTCTCCTCAATTGGTCTCTCCCGATCGGCGGCGATTCACTCCGCCGATCAACAGTCGTTTCAATGGAATGCCGGGGAATGTCCGGTGCCGTGAAATCGTCTGGGTACCCGCGGGAATCGGTTTCGGCGCGCCGTTGGCCGGTCTTACGGGCCGCCGTTGCGACCCGTACGCGTAAACGCGTGGGCGGGCCCATTCGCGCTCGGTCCGTCGGTTCGCATTTAGTGAGATCCCAAGGACCTCATTCCGTACCCCACGGATCTATTCCGGTACAATTTCCAACGCTTCGAGGTTCGGGTCCTTCTTGCTGTCGACCCTGAAGACTCTGGCTCTCATGACTATTGTCTCAGCCTCTTTGAGGCTATCCAGGACGTCCGCTTTGTCCGTCTTCATCCAAACTTTGTCGAGGGTAATATAGCTTACGCGATCCATTATGATGAAATTCACGTAATCGTCTCCAAGGGGACACGGCAGATTGCCTTTCTTGTAGTATCGTACCGAGAAGACAATGTCCTTGTTGAGGTACTTGGCGGGATCTTGCTGTAAACCGACAATGGTAAGATCCATATCGAGATCCTTGTAGATACCTCCTTTGAGGTACTTGGCATAAGTGCATGACATAAGGACCATACATGCAACAGAGATGCCGAGCAGTTTGCTGTAATGGATCATGCCGTAATCTTCCGAGTCGCCAATGGGGCAGTCGTATACCATAAAGAATAGGGTGACGAAAGTCAAAAAGATTTGATTTGACGCCTGTTTCTCCTCGGAGATCAGGAGATTCCGAATTTGTTGCTCGTGAGTGAAGGTGGGGGTTTGACAAGTGGGACAACAGGTGTTAAATACAATAAGAGGCCTTTACGAAAAGGTCGGAAAATTCGAAGAGCCCCCCTCAACTTAGCTTGACCCCGGTAAATGGCCGTGGTAATTGACCACCGAATGGTACGTTCGACTCAAGGGGTGTAAGCGGTCTGTGGTAGGCTAAGACACCAGACTCAGATAACGACTCGAATCATCTTCCGATCGGCGAACCACTTCACGTCTCGGGTGTCTGACAGTAGGAACCGAGTGGCCGTGAAGTGCGAAGGAAACACCAATCGGTGCCCTCCGGGGCCGCTTGGCTCCAATGAGACGATGGGGATGAATGCGGAATTTTGAAGTAATGGATTCAGTCGGCCATGAAGTCGACTGAAGACCACCGCGTAAGGTAACGGCATCTCGAATTCCACGTAACGGTCTTTTCCGGATTACAGGGTAATCCTGCAGCGTTCAAATAGGGATGACACTCGCGGGTGGGTCTTGTGCACGACTGACGCAGAGTGCGCTGCGTTCGGTCGCCGGCGGGAAGAGAGGTTTTTCGGATCGGGCATTCGTCCCTTCGCCGGCGTGGAGTCGTGCATGGAGTGCAAAAATCGTTGACATTGACGATCGACGGGACTATACAGCGGTGTCTGTCCGCATTAAAAAACGATCAGGTAAGCCGATTGCGTTTTCGTAACGGCGTCACAAATAAGTTCAGAAAACGGTTGGAATAGCTAAGCCGTTCAAAGGAGGAACAGTTTTGGAAAGATGCAAAACATGCGGCAAGGAATATGTCGCATCACCAACAATGACATATTCGGAGTACGGTTACTGTTCGTGGGATTGTCTCATGAACAAGAAAAATCGGTACAACAATCAGAACAGACCTAATAATCGCAAGAACAACGGCCAAAGGAACTATTCCGGCCAGCGCGCCAAATGGGCCTGATCACGACCGCTCGAGGGACCGGTCGGCAGACCGCGTCCGCCCATCCGGGAACTCGCTAGTCTCCCACCGGCAGAGAGTTCCGGACACGTATACTTGCCTTGCAATCACTTCAGTGTGATTTTATACCTGTCGAAGTCAGGGATGTGTGCCCACGCCATCGCTTGCCGACGCGCTGCAGCACTGCTCCGGTGCGACGTGATGCATGCGTGGTGCGGCGCAATGCGAACACGGAGGCGGGTCCGTTCGCAGGTTCTCGCACTCATAGGGAGGTAACGTGAGTCAACTGACCGTGGAAATTGTGATGGAACAGATCGACGCGGTTCACCGCGAGCTGGCGCGTATGACCGTGGACCAGCTCATGGGAACCCCCTCGGCTCTGAATACACTGGACATCCTGCAGTCCCGTCCGGCACCGCTGCGGCCCAAGACATTGGAGTTCCTGCGAAAATCCATGAAGTCCGCGGGCAGTACCGAAGAAGCCGAGAGAATTGAACGCATCATGTTTGCGTGCATGGATCTGGTCGTGGAAGAGGAGACGGCTTCCCTCGGGGACATGCTGCGCTTTTACATGGAACGAGGCAGAATGCACGTTGGGGGAGAAAAGATCCCCGCGTTGGAGGTGGTCCCGTGGCTCCAGGCCCAGGCTGATTTCGACAAACGGGAAGCGATGCAGAAAGAGAATTCCATCTTTCTCAAGGGCATCATCAATCCCATGCTCTTGGGTATGCTTGAACTGACCGTCCGTACGGTCACTCAACGGTTCGGATACGACAATTACGTCCGCTATGCGGAGGCCAAGAAACAGGTCGACTTCGATGAGACGGCCGGCATCATGAGGAGGTACTTGGATACGACCAAAGATGCCTACCTCGCGGGAATTGTCCCGTGGGTCGAGGAGATCATCGGAAGACCCTTCTCTCACCTGAGCCGGTACCATGCGCTCTATTTGGTGAGGATCAGGCGTTTCGACGAGTACTTCTCCGTGTCGGATCTGAGAGAGTTGATTCACCGGACCTTCCAGGGGCTCGGGTTTGTCTTGTCTGCGCGGACCGACGTGACTACTGACCTGACCGTCTCTTCAACCAAGAACCCCAACGGGATCTGTATTGGTGTGGAAGTACCCGGCCAGGTTCATGTCCTGGTCAACCCCGTGGGAGGGCTGATCGACGCCGAGACCTTGCTGCACGAAATGGGGCACGCGTACTTCATCTCCCACTTCAATCCGAATTTGCCCGTCGAATACCGACGCCTGTACAGATCGCCTGCCTTGGATGAGACGTATGCCTTTTTCTTCCAAGACCTTGTCGAAAACGAGTACTGGCTCACCAAAATCGCGGGGATGCCGTCGGACAAAGCCAAGGAACTGGCCGGACTGTTCCGAACGAAGAAGTTATGCCTGATACGGCGTCACATAGGAAAATTTCTTGCGGAAAAGGAACTGCACGAGAGTGGTGAAATCAAGAATCCGGAGCCGTATTGCCGTCATCTTGAAGACGCGACCGGATTCGTGTATGAACCGGTGGGGTACCTGATTGACATGGAACCGGACTTCTATGCCCTGGATTACCTCATGGCCTGGGGAGGGGCCCACGTCCTGCGGCAGTTCATTGAAATGCGCTTCGGCATGGGTTGGTTTGAGAAACCCGAAGCAGGAGAGTTCCTCAAGGAGATGGCGTCCGCGGGTCGTCGCGATCCCCTGGAGAAAGCTTTGGTTTCGTTTTGCGGCGAGAAACCCCGGCTCCCCGAATTTACCGACACTGAGGGCCGGAGATGAGGGAAGATCCCGAACGGTCTCACTGGAACAAGTGCCGGGATATTTCTTTGAGGGAGCATTTGGTATAAACTGTGATGGTTCACCCGGAGAGCGGCCCGCGGCTGTTCAGCCGGGGCCCCGGCGTCCCAAGGAACGACCGAAGCCCAAGACGGTCGGCAGGGCCCGAGAGTGGATTCATGAAGGAAGAGAGAGGCGCACGATGCAGGAGCGCGCAGTGAGAGAATACGCGGACTCCGACGGCCGTTACGGCCGTGTTGACACGCAGTATGCCGAATTCGACGGAATCACGCTGGAGACGGGTTTTTTTCTCGGCCCGTTGACGGTCGCGTACGAAACGTACGGCACTCTTTCTCCAACCCGGGACAACGCGGTCTTGATCCTCCATGCCCTCTCCGGGGACGCGCATGTGGCGGGGACAGACGAGACGGGACGACTCGGTTGGTGGGACGCGATGGTAGGCCCGGGAAAAGGGATCGATACAAACAAGTACTTCGTGGTTTGCTCCAACTGCCTCGGCGGCTGCAAGGGCACGACCGGTCCGCGGAGCATCGACCCGTCGACCGGAATGCCCTATGGACCATCGTTCCCGCGCATCTCCATTGGGGACATGGTCAACGTGCAGGCCATGCTCGTGAAGCACCTGGGTATCGAGCGCCTCCATAACGTTATCGGAGGTTCCATGGGCGGAATGCAGGCCCTCGAGTGGGCGGTGAGCCATCCGGACGCGATCCGATCGGCCATAGTAATCGCGGCGACGGCTCGGCTTTCTCCCCAAGGCATTGCATTCAACTGGGTAGGACGAAACGCGATCTATAGCGATCCGGCCCGCGTGTGCGGGCCGGCAGATGAGAACAGCGCAACGCGTAGACCGGGAAGGGGACTTGCGGTGGCCCGTATGATCGGCCACATCACCTATCTTTCCGAAGAAACCATGGAAGTGAAGTTCGGCAGAAAGCTGAAACTCAAAGACATGAACGGCTATCGCTACAGTCTCGGCGAGAACGGAACGGAAGGCGGCGAGTTCGAGGTGGAGTCGTACCTGGAACACCAGGGGAGCAGCTTCATGCAGCGTTTCGACGAGGACTCTTACGTGATAATCACCAAGGCCATCGACCTGTTCGATATGGAAGGAACGTACGGGGGGCTGCGCAACGCGTTCGGCAAGATATCCGCAAAAGTACTGGTGCTTTCATTCAACTCCGACTGGCTCTATCCCACGGCAATGTCCCTGGACATCGTTCGTGCGTTGCAGGCGGAGAAGAAGGACGTGTCGTTCGTGGAACTCGACCTCCCTTACGGTCACGATTCGTTTCTCGTGAATGCGGGAATGCCGTACTTGACCCGGATTGTGAGGGGGTATTTGAACGGAGTACGCTGAGGTGGATGATATCAAGACCCCTTTTCATGAGTTTCAAATAGGGTTCAACGTCATATCCGACCTGATCACTCCCGGAACCCGAGTCCTCGACCTTGGGTGCGGCACGGGCACGCTGCTTCAGAAGCTTCGGGACGAGAAGGACGTGGAAGGATGTGGAGTGGAATTGGACCAGGAGAAGGTGATCCGTTGCATAGAGAGAGGGATTCGCGTGATGGGTTTGGACCTCGATGAAGGTCTTATAGGGTTTCCGGATCTGAGCTACGAGTACGTGATCTTGAGCCGGACGCTCCAACAGCTCATGAATCCCGAAAGAGTAGTGCGGGAAATGCTCCGAGTGGGTTCCAAATCCATAATTACCTTTCCGAATTACGGGCACTGGAAGATCGTCTTGCGCTACATGATTACCGGACGTACGCCGGTGTGTGAGACCCATCCCGACCCGTGGTACAAGACTCCTGATGTCCATCGGCTGACAATCAGTGATTTCCGGGAGTTCATCCGTAAGTTGGGGGCCAAGATCGAAAAGGAAATACACATAATCGACAACGTGCCGGTGAAAGACGCCCTGCTGGCCAACCGAAGGGCGGAATGGGGTTGCTGCCTCATTTCCGCAACGTAAACTCCACGACCGACATCCCGACTTAGTGCTCCATGGCATAAATACGGTCACGCATTCCCGTAAACGCTCGGTAACGTCCCGGCGCTGCCGGGCGCTCTCGGAGCAGAAATCCCGCGGAACGCGGGAAGGCCGGCGCTACCAAAGCAGGGAAGTTAACCGTGAATTCGATACCGTACTCGGGAAACGGTGCACTCAGAGAGACGTAGCGCGGTCAAGAATACGATGTGGACAACCGTTCCGTTGAGTCGATCGGACCTTTTGTCTTGATGAAGTCGAGGCAATAGCTTATATAGCTATTGCCGAAAAACGATGACCGATAATACGGGTCCGGTTCCCGGGCTTTCAAGAAAGAAAGCGCCACGCCGCCCCTCGCTGCAAAGGGGAGGGGGGAGATGTGCTCGTGAAGGCCGGCCACCCCCTAGTGTCTGACCAACCATGCGGTTCCCCCGCAAATTCTCGACGGATCGCTGCCCGGCAATACGAAGAGCCCGGCTTTCGGCAGAACCGTCACGTCACTCGCAACGTGAAGCGCGGTGGCGTATCGTTCCGTTGCTTCTGAAGGTGAATCATGGCCCCCCGATTCTACGTTGATGACGAGTTCGCGATATCATTGGTGGAGGAATCCCGGTTCTTCAGGTTGAGAATACAGACTCCCGAGGTGGAAGATTACCATGTTGAGGAATTCATGGACACGACGGTCGAGTGGCTCAGTACAAACCCCAGGAAAGGCATCTTGATCGATTTCGATGGAGTAAAATCGGTATGCGATGATTTTACCGTTCACCTCGCCAGGTATTATGCCGACATCAAAAAGCGAGGCTTACATGTTCGCTTCGTGAACGTGGACCCGGCCATCGAGCCCTGCGTCGATGTCTCCAATATCACGGTGGTCTTGAACGACGTATCCTTACACAAACCTGTGCTGAGTGCTCGACGGATTCTTGAAGACCTGGCAACCCTATCCGATAAGGACATCATGAAGAAGCACGGGCTGTCGGAGAAAGGACTTGCCAGTATGTTTCGAAAGCTCCTCCACAGAGGCTTGATCTCGCGCAAGGCTCTCGCCGAACGACTCGGCGTCGAATCGGGCCAAATCACAGAGAGTCTTGAGGGGTTGGCTTCGAACAAGACGGTAGTTAACGCGGCGGATGTCTTGAGCGACATTGCGGACAACATGAGCGACATGCAGATCATGCGCAAATACAGGCTTTCCAGGAAAGGTCTGCAGAGTCTTCTGACGAAATTGTACCAGAGGGGCCTTATCTCAAAGGCAACTTTACAACGCAGAAAAGGGCTCGATAAGTAACGCGTCGTCGAATCGCCCGCTTCCTTACTTCATCGAGAAGAGTCTTTCGGAACACCCCTCCGATTGGGAACCACGTCGTTTTGGTCAGTCCTCACGCACCATTTTCGGCAAAGCACCCGGACTGTATTGCTCGGTCGGTGTGCCGGAATGGAAAAGTCTTGAACTGATCAAAGGCATACTTGACCTTTGAGGCCGGTTGGACATAGAATAATAGCTTTGCCTGCGGAAGGGTCCACCCGCGCGGGTTGTGAGAGAGGAAGGACCATGATCACGTTGGTGAAAGGATTCCACGACATACTGCCGGACGAGACCCGCAAGTGGGCGTTTATGATGTCCACGGCGAGGGAGAGTCTCGAACGATTTGGTTTCCGTGAGATCATTCCACCCATCATGGAAAAAACCGAGCTCTTTCAGCGGGGAATCGGTGAGGTGACGGATATAGTTGAAAAAGAGATGTATACATTTGAGGACCGAGGCGGAGAATCACTGAGTCTGAGACCGGAGGCCACTGCCGGAGTCTTGAGAGCCGTGGTGGAACACTCTCTGTTGCGCAAGGATCCTCTGCTGAAATTGTACTGTATCGGGCCCATGTTTCGCCGAGAGAGGCCGTCAAAAGGTCGATATCGCCAGTTCTTTCAAGTGAACGCGGAAATCCTCGGAGACGATTCCCCGTATACCGACGCAGAGGCAGTTGCCGCCGCGTATTCAATCATGACCGACATCGGGGCCACGGGTTTGATGATGGAAATAAACTCGGTCGGCTGCCCGAATTGCCGGGCCGAATACCGGAAGTTGCTTCAGACGTTTTTTAAGGATCGTACCAAGGACTTGTGTTCCGACTGTCGGCGCCGCCTGGAAGCCAATCCCATGAGAATATTGGATTGCAAGGTTCCCGAGTGCGCGCACATGGTCAAAGACGCGCCGCTGGTAACCGACAGTCTCGATGAACCATGTCGAGAGCATTTCCGGGAGGTGAGGGAAGCCCTTGAGATCTTGGAGATCCCGAACCGGCTGGAACCGCGGATGGTGAGGGGACTCGACTACTATACACGGACGGCATTTGAGATCGTACACGAGGAACTAGGCAGATCGAAGGCCGTAGGGGGTGGGGGAAGATACGACAACCTGCTGAAGGATTTGGGAGGTCCGGACGCGTCGGGAATAGGGTTTGCCATAGGACTGGAGCGGTTATCCATGGGGATTCCCGATGACCACCCGCGGTTCCGTCGACGGATAGATGTGTACGTCGCGTTGCTCGGCCAAGGTGCCGGACCCATGGGACTGACCGTGGTCAATATGCTTCGGAGTAACGGGATCTCGGTTGAGACGCGATACTCTCCCATGAGCCTCAAGGCCCAAATGAAGCTTGCCGACAAAATCGGAGCACGTAAGGTGATTATGATTGGAGACGATGAACTCGCACGCCGGGAGGTCACGATACGAGACATGCGAACAAAAGATCAGACGACCGTGGGAATCGACGGCATTGTCAAGTTGTTGCAAGGAGATGAGTCTTGAAACCCGATGCGCAGGACGGATGGGAGAGAACGCATCTTTCCACTGAGATCCGTGAAGAAGACGTGGATAAACAGGTTCTTGTCATGGGTTGGGTGCTGCGACGGCGAGACCATGGCGGAGTCATCTTCGTCGATCTGAGAGATCGCCGCGGTCTGGTCCAACTGGTGTTCAATCCTGAATACGCTCCCGAAGTCCACCAGCGCGCCCATTCACTGAGACCGGAGTGGGTACTTGCCGCCAAGGGCGTGGTTCGCCGACGTCCCGACGATTCTCTGAACCCGGACATGGCCACCGGGTCCATCGAGATTTTCGTGGACGAACTGAAAGTCCTCAACCGTTCCGAACCTCCGCCGTTTCCTCTGGATGACGAGACGCCTCCCACCGACGCGGTGCGTTACCGCTATCGGTACCTGGATCTACGACGCATGGGCGGGGCCGGGACCAATCTTCTGGTCCGGCACAAGTTCAATGCCCTTGTTCGGGAGTTTCTGAATCATGAAGAGTTTGTGGATGTGGAAACCCCTTTCCTTACCACAAGCACTCCGGAAGGCGCCCGCGACTACCTTGTGCCGAGTCGCACCATGCCGGGTCGTTTCTACGCGCTGCCCCAGTCGCCCCAGATATTCAAACAGTTGCTCATGGTTGCAGGCTTCGAGCGGTACTATCAAATAGTGCGCTGCTTCCGTGATGAGGACTTGCGGGCGGACCGACAACCCGAGTTCACGCAACTGGACATGGAGACGTCATTCATAGAGGAAGATCGCCTTTTCGACATCGTGGAGAGACTTATGATCCTGGTCTTCCGCGAAATACTCGGCAGGGAGATACCGCGGCCTTTTCTCAGACTGCCGTATCGAGAGGCCATGGACAGGTACGGTCTGGACAAACCGGATCTTCGTTTTGAAATGGAACTCCGCGATATCACCGAGATCGTTCGATCCACCGAATTCGGCGTATTCCGTTCCGCGGTTGAGAACAACGGCATTGTCAAGGCCCTGACCGTTCACAAGGGAGAGCGGCTCTCGAGGAAGGACCTGGACGATCTGCGTGATTTCGCAGTGGTTTACGGAGGCAAAGGGGTCGCGTACACGAGGATTAAAGAAGGCGGGGAATGGCAGTCCCCCATCGCGAAGTTCCTGTCACCCGAAGAACGCTCGTCGATAAACCGCCATACGGCGGCGGTTCCGGGCGATGTGATTCTTTTCGGCGCGGATTCGGCCAAAGTGGTCAACGACGTGCTCGGCAACCTACGAAACAGTCTGGCACGTAAACTCAATGAAATTGCCGACGATGAATATCGGTTCGTGTGGATAACGGACTTTCCCATGTTCGAGTACGACGAGGATGAGAAACGATACAAGGCAATGCATCATCCTTTTACGGCTCCCAGAGAGGAAGATCTGGATCATCTGGAAAGGAGCCCCGAGTCCGTCCGAGCGAGGGCCTACGACCTCGTGCTGAACGGCGCGGAAATTGGCGGGGGAAGCATGAGGATACACAGGAGCGACATACAAGACCGAGTCTTCTCGGTCTTGGGCCTGGGGGAAGCGGAAGCTCAAGAGAAGTTTGGTTTCCTGCTGGAAGCGCTCCGGTATGGGGCGCCGCCGCACGGCGGTATCGCTTTCGGCGTCGACAGAATCGTTGCCCTTCTCACGGGGTCGGAGTCGATACGTGAGGTGATCGCGTTTCCCAAGACCCAGAAGGCAACTTGTCTCCTGACGGGGGCACCGACCCCGGTGGGGCCCGAACAACTCAAGGAACTGGGGCTTAAGACGGTTAGGAAGGCATAAGCGCTTGCACCCACCTCATCGTGGGGTGCACACGGATGACCGGGAGGTCGTCCGTGTTGTCGGGGCCCCGCGGCGATCATCGGCGGGAGCGGCAACGCACGCTCGTCAAATTATTCATTACGTTCGATACCGGACCTTGTACTCTCGTTCCTCGGTTCGGTCAGACATGTGTCGCTTTGAGATTGATTCTCTACGCTCCCGGCCAAGACATCGTCGATCTTGTCCTTCGGGGTGCGTAGGCCCACGGCAATCTCGAACGATCGCCAACATGTGCCCGTAGTAAGGAAACAGGATACTTAGAAATCGTTTTGGAAGGAGATCAACCATGGCCACCTGGGATCCCAAAAAAGGAGTTTTGTACCACGAATTTAATAAGTTTCACAAGGAGCGATCCCTTCGAGAGGTAAGCGAACCCAACCTATTGAGGAACATCTTCCCGTATACGGAGGTACCCAAGGTCGACTTTGACTTCGCGATCCTGCCCATCAATCCGGCGCGGATCTTCCTCATGACCGACACGACGTTCCGCGACGGCCAGCAGGCGAGGGCGCCGTTCACCGTGGATCAGATCTCCACGCTTTTTGACTTCCTGCACAAGCTCTCCGGGAGTCGCGGAATGATACGTCAGTCCGAATTCTTTCTCTATACCAAGAAAGATCGGAAGGCGGTGGAGGTCTGTCAGAAAAAGGGCTATCCCTATCCGATTATTACCGGTTGGATTCGCGCGGTGAAAAAGGATCTGGCCAATGTGCGTGCCATGAACTTGACGGAAACCGGAATTCTGACTTCCGTGTCCGATTATCACATCTTTCTCAAAATGGGACTGGACCGACGCAAAGCCATGGAGAAGTATGTGGACATGGTGCGGGCGACCATCGAGAAGGGAATCATCCCGCGGTGCCATTTTGAGGATATTACCAGGGCGGATATCTATGGGTTCTGCGTACCGTTGGCGCAAAAGCTGATGGAGATCCGAGAGGAGTCCGGAATCGACGTGAAAATCCGTCTGTGCGATACCATGGGATTCGGAGTCACCTATCCGGGATCCGCTCTGCCAAGGAGTGTTCCGAAACTCATCCGAGCCATGACCTTCGACGCAAATGTTCCGGAAGATTTACTCGAATGGCACGGTCACAACGACTTCCACAAGGGGGTATCCAATGCCGTGTACGCGTGGCTCTTCGGCTGTTCGACCGTGAACGGAACACTGCTGGGAATCGGTGAGCGTACTGGAAACACCCCTCTTGAAGCCCTCATGATTGAGTACATGTCCCTGCGAGGGCACGACGACGGCATGAACACGTTGGCGATCGCTGAAATGGCCGAATATTTCGAGCGCGAACTGGGACATCACATTCCGGAAAATTATCCCTTGGTGGGCAAGGCGTTCAACGCCACCAGTGCGGGGATCCATGTGGACGGAGCGTTGAAGAACGAGGAAATCTACAACATCTTTGACACCGCCTTGATCCTTGGACGTCCCCCTATTGTGAACATTACGGACAAATCCGGTATGGCCGGCATCGCCCACTGGGTAAACTCCAAGATGGAGGTAACCGGGGAAGAGTCGATCGACAAGAACCATCCGGCGGTATCCAAGATTTACGATGAGATTACGGAACAGTATGACCAGGGTCGGGTCACTTCCATGTCGGACAAGGAAATGACGCAACTGGTCAAGCGCCACATGCCCGAAGTGTTCATTTCCGACTGGGACCGTATGAAACTCATTGCGCGGGAGATGGCGTTCAAGATCGTGGAGCAGTTCACCGGCAATCGGGCGATGAGTTCAGGCAAAGTGGCCGACATGGAAAAGGCCATGACGGAGTTCATCAAGAGATATCCCTTTATTCAATATTGCTATGTGGCGGATATGGACGGAAAGAAACTGACCGCGAACATTACGGACATCTCGGAGAAGTCCAAGTTTTTGGACATCGGGCCCCATGAAGATTTCTCGGATCGTCCCTGGTTCATCAAGCCGGTCAAAGACGGCAAGGTCCACGTAGTCGGGCCGTTTACTTCCAGATTTACGGGCGCCCTGTGCATCACGGTGTCGGCACCCTTGCGAGACAAGAAGAACAAGATGCAGGGTGTTTTCGGGGCCGACATCCGGCTTGAAGAGCTCCTGAAGATTGAGAAGGAACTCATGGAGGAACACGGAGTAGAATTCACCGAAACCGACATTCGGTCTCTGACCAAGAAATACCGAGATTGAGCAATGGCGGGCGCAAGTGCCATGCTCCGGCAACGT
>JAVHLK010000219.1 GCA_031082285.1 Desulfomonilaceae bacterium | reverse complement strand
CTATCCGTCCCGCGTCCCGCGGGATCTGAGGCCCGGAGTTCACGTGGACTTTCATTGTCAGTTGTGATCCACGAATCACGGCGGTTTAGGAACATGAGTGCTTAATCCTCAGCTCGCACCGATCCTATGTCACAATCCTCGGATGCACCGCCGACCGTATAGGCCGGCGCTTCTCGACACTGGGAGCAATCGTACACCACTTTCCCATTGTACGTATCGCATTCCGCGTGCATCATGTTCGTGCAAAAAGGCTTGCCGTTCAGATATTTGCCGCAGCACAGGACATAGGTCGTATCGTATCCGATACCGAATTGAGGCGTCAGGCTCGTGGCAACGGGAGCGGCCGCGAGGGCGAAACAGGTTGATACGAGGAGCAACAAAGCACATCTTTTCATCTCTTCTTCCTTCCGATTCCAACCATCATGGCGATCATGAATCCCGATCCGACCAACACGGCCGCCCAAAGGGTACACAGACGTATGAGGATCACCGCGGGGAGGCCCGAAGCGTAGCCGATCCCCAAGAAGGCCAGAAGCCCTATCATCCCCGCTTCGGTCCCCCCGATCCCGCCGGGAAGCATGGACAGTGCCCCCACAATGGTTGAAAAACAGTACACGAAGTTTGCCTGCAGGAGCGTGGCGGAGAGGGCAAGACCCTTCATGATGAAATACAGTGAGACCGACTCCATGCCCCATGCGATCGCGGAAACGACAAGCCCCACAAGGAAGATGCGCGGGGTCATCAGGTCCTTGCCGGCGAGAAGAGTTTCGAGCACCTTGGTGCATGCCCAGGAGAGAAACGATATCCTGGAGAGCCTTTCCAATACGGGTCGATAGAGCCTCTCCATGCAGAGGAATATGCCTCCGGCGATCACCACCCCCGTGCACAGGAGGAACAGACTTTCCCACCCTTTGAAAAGCAGCAGCGAGAACGACCCGAGGAGAAGCACTCCGAACAGATCCATCAGCCGTTCCACCACGAGAATTCCCACCACTTTGGTCACCGGGACTCCGTAATCCCGCTTCAGAAATACGGCCTTGACCGCTTCCCCAACCTTGCCGGGCGTGCCCGTAAGCGCGAACCCCGCCAGAAAGGCCGAAAGAGCATACCCCAAGGGCACGTTTTCGCCCGACTTTCGAAGGTAATAGACGAACCGCCATCCTCTCAGGAGCCACCCGACGATGACCAAAGCGGCCACGAGAGCCAACGTGTCGCCCGGGAACTCGGACAACGCGGAGAGCACAATCCGGTAATCGCCGGCAAAGGCGGCGATCCCGTAGAGTCCCACACCGGCCAGTGCAAAGATCAGTACGGAACGGATCAACCGAGAGCCGGTCGGGGTTGAAAGTCGGCTGTTCGCGGAGGAAGCGGCGGTCTCACGGGTCAGGCCCGCGTCTCCTGTGCGTTGGGGCAATTCCATGGATCGGATATCCGCACCTGTCCCGAAGCTACCGCATCAACGTTGCGGAAAATAGACGCACCTGCTGCTGAAGTCGTTCCAGGCCGCGTCCAATTGCGCCTTCATCCCCTGCGCATAGTAGGTGAGCCGAGCGTATCGTGGGTCGTTCGGATTCATCGTCCTTATCTGCGAGTAGAGTTGGTAATAGTGCTGCCACAAGTCTTTCCATTGTTTTTCCAGATTGAGGCAGACACCGAATTCGGGGTTGGTCAGATCCGGACGAAACGCATATTCCAGGGACCCGCTCCCTTGCCCGGGGGGCTGTTGCGGCTGCATGGGCATCCCTGGTGCCGGTTGCTGCTGAACCGGCGCCTGCGGCGGAAGCATGGGTTGAACCTGCCCCGGCCCTGGAGGGGGCGGAGCCATGGGCGTCGGAGGAGGGTACGGCGCCTGGGCCGGGCATATGGCGGGAATAAGCCAGATCGTCATGACGGCACATAGAACCCGTGTAAATGTAAGACCGGATCGCCTCATGGAAATCTTCCTCTGCGGCCCTCAGCGTTCATGCCGAGCGCAATGTTAGATCAGCTCGGCTCGTGCGTCAAGTCGGACGGAACCCTTGGCCGCGGCCGTCCTGCCGTTCACCTCTTTTTCCGCCGGCCGGTTCAATGATGGCGAGGTTGAAAGAGAGTGACTCATTGACAAGCATGGGTTGCGTAAACAAACTCCTAAGCAGGAGGCCCGGGACGGACGCGTCGGTGTGTCGTGCTCCCTCGTGACTTGACCGACCAAGGGCGATCCCCAAGTGAAAGGCCTCAAAGGATCGAAACCGTATACCGATCGCACGTCAAGCCCGCGGATCAATCCGGAAGGAGTGAACACCATGGCTTATGAGATCAATACACTGGATAGAATCGATGCACTGTACGATATGGGACGCAACTTTGTGGAAGGCGAGCAGGTTCACGGCGCGGCCGCTGAGTTCGAGTTCGACGTCTGCAAGTTCGACCAATGGCGACGTAAGGTGAACGACCTGCTGTTCAGCTTGGGAGGTTGCGAAGACTTGTACTATCAACGGTTCTCCAAGGACGTAACAAAGCCTCACATCAGGCACCTCGAAGAGGGGCTGCGTATTCTGTCCGCAGTGAGAGACGACGTCGCCTCAACCACGACAGGGCAGCCCGGAACGGGCAAGGGAACGGCACGCGGATCCCGGAGACCGAGCGTGAGCTATCATTAGATGAAAGACAAAGGCTCACCACAAAGACACAAAGGAAAGGATGAAGAATGAAGGAGGAAGGATGAAGACAGAAAAGAGAAGAAAAAGGCAACCACAAAGACACGAAGGCACCAAGAAGAGAAGAAGAAAAAGATATTTATCCACAGATGACAAAGACTTACACAGATAAAGAAATGCCGGGAAACGACGGTGCGCTGTCTTCTGAATCTTTGTGTCTTGGTGTCTTTGTGGTGAAATTCTTCTCTTTTCTTCCGCCTTCATCCTTCCGCCTTGTCCTCTGTGTCTAGCCGGTTCAGTCTTCCCGGTCGGGTATCCTGAACACGAGATAATAGAG
>JAVHLK010000218.1 GCA_031082285.1 Desulfomonilaceae bacterium | reverse complement strand
CCGGAGGGACTGCATGAGAGTAGACCGGTCTTTCAAGGCCGGGTGGGAGGCATTGGTTGCCTAAGTTAGCGCCTATAAGGGCCACCCTCCTGTGGGTGCCCGGAACGTAGGGTCCCGCGGAACGCGGGATGCCCGCCGTCTCCCCCGCGAAGGTGAACGGATTCTCCGTCTTGATGGCTTCCTAATTGACTTCAGGCCTTGTCCCCCGTCACTTCCGTGCCGGGCGATGCTGCGCCGGCCCCGGTAGGCTTGATGGAAAGAGAAAGTAGTGCGCCCACGACTGAGACGGCCACGGCCAAGAGAAACGGACCGGTGAACGAACCGGTCAGGTCCGCAAGGTGTCCGCCGACCCAGGGGCCGAGTGCTTGTCCGATGCCGAAGAACAGCGTGATGAATCCAAGGCCCGCGGGGGCAAGCCTGGGCCCGACGCAATCCCCCGCGGCCGCGGCCATTATGGTGGGAATACTCCAGGCAGTGACTCCGAACACGATTGCGGACACGTAGTACCCCATCTCGGTCTTCACCGATGCGAATACCGCATAGGAAACGGACAACACGAGAAAGGCCAGCGCCGAGCCTCGCGCTCTGCCCAAAACGTCCGAGAGGCCGCCCCAGATGATGCCGCAGAAAATGCTCAACCCCCCGACAAGGGCCCACAGTGCGCCCGTTTGCCCGGAAGTGAGTCCCATTTCCTTCTGGAGGTACGCGGCAAAGAACGTCATGTAGATAATGTAGGAGAAGCCGTACATGAAGTACACGACGCCCAGGTACCAGACCGCTTTCATTCTGTAGATCCCGCTCCAGTTAAGTGGAGCCGCGACCTTCGGCGAGGCCGGGGACGGGGTCGCGGGGTCGCCGCCGACAAGATTCAATCCCATATCATCCGGCCGGCTGCGGATGAGCAACGCGGCAACGCCGGCGATACCGAGTACTGCTCCGCCGAGGATATACCACGCGACTCGCCAACCGTCCGCTCCGTACGTCCCCAGGATAATAGGCACCACCAGACCGGCTATCATGGTGCCGCTGCCGATGCCTGCAGAGACGATACCGGTGGCAAGCCCGCGCCTCCGGACGGAAAACCAGGCCGATCCCAGAGCCATGGCAGGGACGAACGCGGCACCGTTTCCCAGACCCGTGAGGAGCCTCATGCCGAACGCAAACCGGAACGTCTCGGTCATGCCGGTCAGGATCATGGTGACTCCCATGAGCACCAGTGCCGCGGCAATCACTATCCGGGTGCCGAAACGAGCGGCAAGGAAGCCTCCGACGATCGCCATGAGGAGATAGCCGATGAAATTGCCCGTGCCGAGAAGACCCAGCTGAGTATAGTTGAAATGCAGCCCGTCTTTCATGGCGGGAAGGATGAGCGTGTAGGACATGCGCCCGAATCCGTGGGCGCCGATCGTGACCAGCAATCCCGTGAAGATGACGATCCATCCGTAATGAAAGCCGCTCTCTCTCGACATCCTGTTACCTCCCGCCCGGAATGTTTCAACACGCATTATCGGTTATTGAACGAATGAGTACTTCGGCGGACAAGGATTATACCCGGGGCGGTGCGGCCGGCGAGCGCCGTACCTCACCTCGGCGACCGGGAACTCGTGATCATCGGGCCGCTTCCTCCCGGCAGCCTGCAGTCCTTGTCGAAGAGTTTCCTCCCCTTCCGGTAAAGGCACGTCCGGTAAATGGAGTGCTCCGTGGGAAGCCGGATGTACATTCGTTGGTTCGGACAGCGACCTTCGTTTTCGATCTCGCAGGCCTTGCCTTTACCTCTGTCGGGGCACGGTTCCGCCACGCTCACGACTCGCCATTGCTCCCCCGGCTCGCAGAAACGATCTTCGAGGTGCTCGCGGTCGCCGAGGAATCTCATCCCTACCAGGTTCAGTAAGGCGGCTCCGGCCTGTGCGCCCTTGAACACGTTCACTCTTGAACCGCACCTCGGGCACAACAGGAAGGATCGCCCGATCGGAACCTTTCCCTCAAAGAGTTCACTGAACGTACCGCATGTCTTGCATCGTAGTTCCAACCCACTTCTCCACCGGTATCTTAGAATAACCCCAAGGGGACTTCAATCGGAAAGTGGTGAACGTGCGGGGTGACCTCGCACGTCACGAGCGACTGGGAGATCGAGCCTCGAATAGTTGGGCACCCTTCAAGAACCGGGCCTCATGGTGATGACAGTACCGCCTGCTTGAGTGCCCGCAATGCGCAGGCTCCTTGCCGAGTATCAGCAAGACGCAAGTTCTGGGAAAGACTGAGTAGTGTATCCAACGGAAGAATAGGGAATGGACTACCAAGACACCAGGCCACAGAGGGGCCGTGCAGGATAAAGTAAGAAAGGCGAGATGTAGCGGAGGTTCTTGAACCGCACAGCATTCACGGTCTCGAGTTCTCTGATTTCTTCGCGTCTTGGCGTCTTTGTGGTATGAATATTCCACCGACTCACTCTACATGGCGGAGATGATCGGACCGCAGGGACCGGTTCTGAAGGAGAAGGCACTGTGTGGGAGATATTGGTATCCTATTCACGCGTAGAAATGTCATGAGTTCGAACGATGAATGTACGCTTCTATCTTGACTTGGACTCGGGAGAACCTCATATTCATAATCACGGAGTTACGGAGGAGGAGGTCGCAGACGTCCTTGCAGATCCCGAGGAAGATCGACGAGGGCGTAATGCGTCTCGCGTAGCTCTCGGTCAAACCAGAGCAGGGAGATACTTGCGAGTCATCTACGTGTGTGATCCGGAACCGGACAGCTTCTTTGTGATTACCGCCTATGAGTTGCGAGGAAAAACACTAACGGCGTTCAGACGGCGGCTCCGTCGAAAGGGCAAACGATGAAACAGGAGCGATTCCCGCCGGGTTGGGATGAAGAGCGTGTAAGAAGCGTGCTCAAACATTACGAGGAGCAATCTGAAGAAGAGGCCGTAGCAGAGGACGAAGCCGCTTTTGAAGACCAGTCACAAACGGTCATGACCGTGCCGACCGCTTTAGTG
>JAVHLK010000217.1 GCA_031082285.1 Desulfomonilaceae bacterium | reverse complement strand
TGCAGCAAACGTCCGCGACGAGCCGGCAACCCGTCGCGCATTGCGTAACGAAAATCAATCCGCATCGTGCTACAATTTGTCTCCATGCCGGAGTTTTGAGACAGTTTCTTCAGTGCCGGGTTAAGAGCCAAACGAGCCGCGTCACAACTGTTCGGTGACCGACGTAGTGGTAACCATTATTTTGCGACAGACTCTTTGTCGGAGACGTCATTGCAAGGAGATTCACACTTGATGCGCGAAGATTCCGAAAGGGAAATGACCGCGACCCGGTCGCGAAACCGGTGGCTCGTCGGAATTGTGTGTGCCGCATTCGTTGTTGCCCTGATCGTTGCGGGAACAACGCTGTTGCCGGTGAGGGATTACCTTGTAGCCGCACTTGAGTGGACCCGGAGTCTGGGAGCATGGGGGCCGATCTTCTTGACACTCTTCTACATCGTAGCTTGTTTGGTCTTTCTGCCGGGATCTGTCCTCACGCTCGGGGCCGGTTTTCTTTTCGGAGTTCCTATAGGCTTGTTGAGCGCCTGGACGGGCGCGACCCTTGGCGCGTGTGCAGCTTTCTTGGTGGGCCGAACTCTTGCCCGCGATTGGGTTGTCGGCAAAGTCTCGGCAAACCCCAAGTTCACGGCAGTGGATGAAGCGGTCGGCAGAGAAGGATTCAAGATCGTGCTGCTTCTCCGGCTGAGCCCGGTCTTTCCGTTCAATTTTCTCAACTATGCCCTGGGTCTTACAAAGGTGTCCTTCGGCAACTACGCGATCGCTTCCGTCATCGGAATGCTGCCCGGGGGGCTCATGTACGTGTATTTCGGCTCCGCTGCCCGATCTCTTGCCGACGTTGCCGCGGGCAAAGTTGAAGGAGGGTGGGCCGGTCAGGTTTTTTTCTGGCTCGGGTTGGCTGCGACGATCATCGTGGCCGGATTTGTAACTCGTCTCGCGCGGAAGAGTCTGCGACATGTGGAGAGTGCCTCGGAAACTTCAGAACGTTGCATGGATGCGAATGACTTAATGCAGAAGGAGTAGTACACATGAGACCTGAAAGAAATGCGAGGAATGCACCGAATGCAAAGCCTGTGAAAGAGTATGCCCACTGGGCATAGCGCCTTATTCATTCAAGAACTCCGGTATCGTGGCAGATTGGGACTGTCTCAAATGCAAACTCTGTGTGGTAAAATGTCCCAAACAGTGCCTTCATGTCGGCGAGAGTATTCCGGCTCGGGCAGCGTAGCGCGTACCATCCGATTGGAGATGCAAATATGGACGTGAGATTCGAAAACTTTCTGGGACGGGAGCTTGTCCTGCCGGGCGACCGTTCATACGATCCCGAGGAAGGTCTGTGGGTAAAACAAGAGCATGTCGGGAGGTGGTCGGTGGGGATGACGGAACCGACGGTGTTGATGGCCGGGACCGTAAGAGAAGTCGAACTCCTGGTGGAAAACGGCCGTGACGTGACGGAGGGAGAGACCGTGATCCTGTTGCTCACGACCAAGCTGAAATATATTGCCGCTCCCGTTTCAGGAAAGTTGGTCTTTCCCGAGGGAGTGGATTCTCTCCCTGAGACGATAGTGAAAGACCCGTACGGCACCGTATTGTTCCACATCGTGTCGGAACAGGCCGAAATAGGAAAATTGCTTGACGCGTCCGGGTACGCGAAGGCCCTGAAAGATTCCGACGGAGCACGTAACCCCGGCGGGCACAAAGGCGGAGTCTCCCCGACCTGCAAGGCGGTGTATGCGGGTATCGGGGAGCAGTCCGTCAAGAACGGTACTTGATGGGCCGGGCCGTGCTGCGAACAAGTTGTTCCCGTCACGGCCGGCCCTGACTCAACTGCTTACCACCGAGTCTCTCCGCCGGGATGCGGCACTCATCGATGACTTTCTCCGTCCCGGATGATCGTATTCATCCTTTGGGAAGATGCTCAACTGAAGCACCCTCCCCTCGAATTCGAGCCCCGCGGCGATCACGTCTTCGGACTCCAAACGTATATCCTCGCCCAGAGCCACGGATTTGCGCGTTTCCACGATTGCGTCGGCGGTCTGCTCCAGGATGTTGACCGCTCGTGCCTTTCGCGATTTGCTCTCGGCCGTGATCTCTTGCAGGGCAGTCTCAATCGCGTCCATTGCATAACTTTGAACGAGCTTTGAATGACTTCTCCTGAACGCATCGTATTTGTCCAGCAATTCCACGCCCGCAAGTTTATTGTCAATGAAGACGACCATGCCGATCTGAAAGTCCACGGTACGGAAGGCTTTGAGGTACTCCTCAGAACGATCTCGTTGGGCGTCATACAGGTCCGATAGAGCCATGGTCGGCGATCGTTTCTCGGCCAGGCGGTCGAACTTTGCATCGATCTCCTGCCATACCATCCCTTGTGCGGATTCGAACGATCCGGTACTCCGAAGACTATCACTCACGGACCGCGTTTTCTTTCGTTTCAGGTCCGGGCTCATTGCGCGGCCCGCGCTTCCGAACTCCCTGCTGCGGTAAGACCACCTTCCCCGCTCCACGCACGAGACCGGAATGATCGTCTCGGAGTTCGGCGCGATGAGCACCGAGACGTTCAGGACACGGTTCTGCTTTGCCCCCACCAGTTCCTCCCCATCCAGCATGAGAACCTTTCGGTCCGACTTGTTGGTCACGCGCAGTTCCCGGACGCTGCCGGCCTCGTCGAGTTCGGTGATGGATATGGCGCTCCGATCCAAAGCTTCGTCCAAGCCCATGAAATCCACGTCCGCGTCCTCTGCTTTCAGCACACAGTACAGGGTCATGTTCCCGTGACTCTGTCGTGCCCCGATCTTGATCTCTTCAAGAAATCTCTGGATATTTTCCCTCATGAAACGCTCCTTTCCCGGATCCTGCCCCCTACTATAGAAAGGCGGAGTGTCAGAAGGGGTCAAAATTGCCGAAATCTTTTCAACATGATTTAAGTGACCAGGTTGCCTTGATGGGGAAGAACGAATGAGGTTCTATAGTACGCGCTTTGAATTTCGCGGTGATCTTAACCCATTTCCTCAACGCTCCAACCTAT
>JAVHLK010000216.1 GCA_031082285.1 Desulfomonilaceae bacterium | reverse complement strand
CTATTACCGCGACAAGTTCTTCCGCATCAAGGCACGTCTGGGACAAAAGAAAGCGATTGTCGCCATTGCCCATCGCATCGCCAAAGCCTTGTTTCACATCATCAAGAACGGAGCAACGTATAAAGAACTGGGCAAGGAGTATCTGTCTCTCCTTCACGCCGAGAAGAGATACTTCTACCTGAGCCGAGAGGCGAAACTCATCGGTTACGAGCTGGTACCCACAGGCCCCCCGGCGCCTTTGTTCAGTGAACCTTAACCCGGAACCCCCGGGCCTCGATCAACCTAAGGCCGATCCGTAAATGAAGCCACCGAGCGCGTGACAAACATGGTCAAACGTCAGCGAGCACAACAGACTGTAGGCCCCCTTGGGACCACGTAGGTAAAAATCTTTACCTCTCCGCTGACTTCCCCAAATCTCAGATCCGGGAGTGTTACCCAACGATGAGCAACCCCGACCTCCGGAATAAATCGCGTGACCCGCCGCGCTTTCGGCATCCCGACGCTGTAACATCCGTTGTACCCGGACGGGGTATTTTCAGGTAAATACGGTCGCGTTTTCCAGTACCGTCCCCCCGGCGCAGGCCGGGACGCCCGTCCCACTAAAGCGGTTTGAGGCTTTGCACTTTCTTTCGTAGCCCGGGCCTCCGTGCCCGGAAGGCTCTGGTTCCAGTTGTCAGACTCGGTAACGGGACCGGAATGTATCACCGTATTTTCGCCACGGAGTACTAAGCCCGAGAGGCCGGCGGCATCAATTCGGCGCCGGATCTCCGTGACACGGGGGTACGGGTACGCCCGAGTGCGGCGTCCCCAGGGGCCGGGGTGCGTCCCGAGTGCCGAGACGATCGTTACTCCCAACAACAGAAAGGGATGAGACCGTGGAACCATTCATGGAGAAACGTCTGACCCAGTTGCGGCAGGCAAGGGAACGCGTGCTTATGAGGCCGGGTCGTGACCGTCCTTCGGACGAGTTCGCCCAAGAAGTGATGGCTGCACGAGGCCGGATCGCGGCACTGTTGGATGTGGACTCATTTTTCGAGTCACACATGCTTGCAGGCCATCTGGTGGATCGTCCCGGCGACGGTATCATCACGGGGCTCGGCAGCATCGAAGGCCGCCGGGTGTTCGTCTACGCTCAGGATTCTTCCGTCAAGGGAGGCTCCATAGGCATAGATCACGGGTATAAGATGTACCGTACGATAGAACGGGCACTGGAAATGAGGTCTCCGCTCATAGGACTTCACGATTCCCCCGGGGCGAGACTTCCCGACTCGTCGGACATGGATTTACTAAGGAAACAGTGTCGCTCGTTCTTTTCTCAGGTGGCGGAAAAGCACGGAGGTTCCGTTTTCTTTCCCAACACCCAGGCATCGGGAGTCATCCCCCAGATATCCGCCATACTGGGTAGTTGCGGCGGCATCTCGGTGTACTCCCCCGCGCTCACCGATTTCGTCTTCATGACGGACAAAACCGCTCACATGTTTATCACCGGGCCGCGTGTGGTCAAGTCCGCGATGGGTGAAGAAATCAGCAAGGAGGATCTCGGAGGGGCAAAGGTCCACGCGCAGGTATCGGGAGTATGTGATTTCCGGTGCAAGGACGATGCGGAATGCCTGCGGGAGATCCGCAGGCTGGTGAGCTTTCTTCCGTCCAACTGTGACGAGCAGCCTCCGGTGGTCCGTACGGGAGACGATGCGGAGAGGGAATGCCCCGATCTCGGTGAGATCGTTCCCTCCAACCCCAACAAGCCGTTCAACATTCTCAAGGTGATCGAGCGCATAGTGGACAACGGGGACTTCTTGCAGGTCAAGCGGGAATTCGCAGGCGAGATCGTGGTCGGGTTCGGCAGGATGGACGGGCGCACCGTGGGAATTGTGGCCAATCAACCGATGGTGCGTGCCGGAGCCCTTACCGTGGACAGCTCGGACAAGCAGGCCCGTTTCATACGATTTTGCGACTGTTTCAACATTCCCCTTGTCCTTCTCGTCGACACACCGGCCTATATGCCTGGATCGGCACAAGAGCATGCGGGAATCATCAGGCACGGCGCCAAAGTTCTCTACGCCCTGTGCGAAGCGCAGGTCCCGCGCATCTCACTGGTGCTCCGCAAGGCATACGGGGGAGGCAACCTGGGCATGGGAGTGCTCCCGGGCCTTGGAACCGACATGGTCCTGTACTGGCCCATCATGGAGACCGGTATCTTGGGACCGGAACAGGCCGTAGCTCTCCTCTTCGGCGGCGCGCCCGGTCTTTCCCGGGAGGTCTTGGCCGGGAAGGTCGAGGAGTACCGGGAGACGTATGCCAACCCCATTTACGATGTATCTTCCAACCTGCACGTGGAGGATGTCATTGCGCCGTCGGAGACGCGACGGCATCTCATTCGAGCCCTGAGGTCTCTGGAAGGCAAGCAGGGGCGGCGGATCGCAAAGAAACACGGCAACATTCCGCTCTGAGCACGCCGAGCGGGCTCGTCGGGATCGCTTGGGAAGGAAGCTTCAAGCAGAAAGGCAGGCCTCATGGATGAGCAGAAGCGCATACGCGTGTTGGTAGCCAAACCGGGGCTGGACGGACATGAACGTGGTGCGCATGTCATTGCCTACGGCCTGAGGGACGAAGGGTTTGAAGTCATCTACACGGGGCTGAGGCAAATGCCCGATCATATTGCAGCTGCCGCGGTCCAGGAAGATGTGGACGTCGTGGGCCTTTCGATCTTGTCCGGCGCACACCTCGCGTTGACGCGAAAGGTCATCGACAAGCTCCGCGAACAGGGCGCCGGCGACGTGATGGTCCTCGTCGGCGGCGTTATTCCGGAAGCGGATGTTCAAAAACTCAAAGATATGGGAGTTACGGAGGTGTTCAATGCGGGCACGCCCGTGAAGAAGATTGCGCACTTCGTTCGCTCGCACCTTGTCTGATGCGGGGAACGGGCATCCCGCGCAGAACGCGGGAGTCCCACGAGAATGCTTTGAGGATCCGTCCCGCGGAACGCGGGATAGCCCGGGCCTCCAGAAACTGTCTCAAAACTCCGGCACGGAGACAAATCGTAGCACGATGCGGATTCATTTTCGTTACGCAATGCACGCCGGGTTGCCTGCTCGTCGCGGACGTTTGCTGCAGACCTCTGTAGGGGCGGGTTTCATACCCGCCCGATTCTGGGTGCTCGATTGCGGGCGGGTG
>JAVHLK010000215.1 GCA_031082285.1 Desulfomonilaceae bacterium | reverse complement strand
GGTCAGGTCTGGTTTTGTGACTTAGAAGTCACAAAACCAGACCTGACCCCATATCCATATCCGGAGGGGCTATTTCGGCTCATAGCATACGGGCGCGCCGAGGTCGCACAGTTCGAATGTGAGCAAGACATGGTGACCGTCATAATCGAGCACCCGCAAGTCGTCTTCCTGATGCAGATCGCCCATGATTACGTTGTAGGTGTTTCCGTACTTTTCCTTGGCCATTTCCACCGGCACTTCGTATGCGATGAACTTCTTGATCCCTTTTGACGCCAGCTTTTCGACCAGTCGGGAATCGGTTAAGGAATCATAGGAGGTGAGAATGACAATGGGACCCGATCCCGTGAAAAAGATACCGGCCTTCATGGTAGACCCCCTTTCCGTGGTCCGTAACCACCCCAGCAATTGGAGGCGCTTCTTATCGTACGCATATTCCGGCTCGACCGAGGTTGCGAACCGGATCCTTCGGCTCACTACTTATACCGTCCAGTTCTTCCCGAGCTTCCGTGGTGCCTGCCCTCCCCTCTCCGAGCACTCCTCGGAACATTGTGACCTTTTCCGCCGAAGTCATTCGGGAACTTCGGCCGTGCAAGTCAATGATCCCCAACAATTACCTCTTCTTTATAATACACATCAAGGAACCTATTGTTCCCGCGGGTGGGCGTCCTTGAGAGAGCCGAGCCACGTCCGTGAAGGGAAGGTTCTGATTCGCCTCCGGATTTTCGCGATGCGAAACAATGGTCTTGGATCCAAATAGGGGCACTAGGAGGGCCGTTAGGATTAACACTCTCCCTTACGGAGGAGCTCACTTGGAAAGTTCCGCAGTACTATGCCGGCCCGGTGCTCTTACGGGCCGGCATAGTCCGGATCGACGTGTTCAATCTTGAGACGCGCCCTCACATGAGGGCCGCACGGGATGAATTCCTCACCTAAGGCGTTGCAATGGGAATCTTGCGAGGAACAGCTTTTTCGGCCTTGGGCAGAGTCAATTGGAGGACCCCCTCGGACATGCTTGCCGTTATCTTGCTCTGGTCCACCACCTCGGTTATGCGAAACGAACGGAAATAGTTTCCTGTTTGATACTCTCGGAGGAGTTCCTGCCCTCTCCTCTCCTCCGTGGGCACCTTGCCTTCGATCGTGAGAATGTTTTCCTTGAGTTCGATATCCACGTTCTCGTAATTGACTCCCGGCATGTCCACCAGGACCTTGAGTTCCGTCTCCGTTTCGCAGATGTCCACCGCGGGAGTGAAGTACACGCCCTCTCTCGTAAATTCGCCTCCCTCGGATGCAAGCTCTTTCTTTTCAGCTACTTGAATTTCCTGGTCAGCCATTGTAGTGCACCTCCTTCTCTCGGCAACCTATTCGGTGCTCACGGAAATCTGTCGCGGCAGGGCCGCCTTTTCGATCGGCAGGGTCACGGTAAGTACGCCGTCCTTGTAGTTTGCCTTGACGTTTTGGGCATCGATCGCGTTGGGAAGCACAAGGCTTCTCTGGAACGTGCCCGCGGATCTCTCCCGTCGATGATAGCTCACGTCTTGCCCCAGATCCAGCGCCTTACGCGCTCCCTTCAAGGTGAGCGTATCTCCTTCCACGTGAACGTTCAGGTCTTCCACATTCATTCCCGGTATTTCCGCAGTGACGACAAACGAGTCCCCGTCACGCACGAGGTTGACCAGGGGAAACAATCGGGCTCCGGCCCACAACGGTGCCGCGGCCGTTCGAGTCCCCCGACTCAAGGCGGTCATCAATTCGTCCATTCCCCGCCTGAGGCGATCAAATTCAGCCCATGCAGGGTCTCCACCCGATCTCCATCCGAACATTGTAACCTCCTTTGCCGGCCATGTTGTCTTTTAGTTCGCTCTCATCTCCATCTACCGGCCCGTAATGATTCATGCTCCGGTGCTTCGCTCACTCGAGCGTGCTGCTTGAGTACACGGTCAATTCGCAATGATCTTCATTCTTCCGTTCCAGGCCCATAACCTGTTCGGTTAATTCGGTTCTCAGATTATCATCACCCACACGATGTCAAGGGGAGACATTCATTTTTTTTGCCCCCGCTCTCACTTCATCGGGCCGTCCGCGATGTACGCGTGAGTCTTTCACTCAGAAGCATATCGGATCCTTGACAAGCACCACGAACTTGGGCTAGGTTTTGCCGGCAGAGGGCAGGCACCGTGATTCATTGGATGACGTCGAAAATACTCCCGATTAGTATCTGCCTGTGCATGGTCATGCCGCCGACCGTGGTCGTTCCCGCGTCGTTATGCAGTCAATTCAAGATCGTTTCCAGTCTTCCTACCGATTGCTGTATCGGGCTCGGCCATCATCATGTGGGAGATTCACACGGTCCGGACGACGTCTCGACCGCTTTTTCGCTCGAGGATCACGGTCAACCGGAGCCTTATCATAATGGAGACTGCGACGGAGACTGCCATAAATCGGTCCAGGCCGGCTTTTTTCTCGCATCTCACCCCTTTCACGGGTCTCTTTTTGCCGATTCATCTTCAACGGTTGAGTTGAACGGATCTCGACCGACTTCCTATTTTGCCCCGTCTCTTTTCAGACCCCCCCGATCCTGAACCATCTTCATCACACAGGCGAGTTTGTCCGTCGCCCGCCGAACGCGGACCAATGCTTCCGCTGCCACGGGTGTTGCCTGAACACGCGACCGGTACGCAGAGTCCGTTACCCGGATCCTGCTCAGTACAGGATTTCCCCAGTACGGTCACGTATTGCGGTAAACCGCCATGATCGGAGCGATCACAACTGACCATGAAAGTCCACGTGAACTCCGGGCCGCAGACCGGGCAGAGCCCGGAGGATAGGCATTCCCAGGCGGAGCCTGGGAACGAGAACGAAGAGGACTTTCAGTTAAAGGCCGGGGAGACGGCGGGCAGAGCCCGCCCTCCGGGATTGTTGCAGTTTACCGGCCCCAGTACCTGTCACGAATCGTGATCGGTGTTGCTCGGGAATCGGTACCAATGCGTCTCACCCGGATTCGCTCATGTCATGTCCACGAGCATCCTCATGGGATCTCCCAGCAGTTCCGCCACACGATTCGTGAACCGGCCCGCGGACGCACCGTCGAGCACCCGGTGATCGAACGACAATGTCAGCGGCATGATCGTGCGCACGACGATCTCTCCATCCCGCACGACAGGCTGCTGCTTGGCCCTCATGGAGCAGAGGATCGCCACCTGAGG
>JAVHLK010000214.1 GCA_031082285.1 Desulfomonilaceae bacterium | reverse complement strand
CTGAATTTACATTCGTCCCTGACGGGAGGAATCCACGAAAACAAGGATTGAAACAATCTCACACGAAACATTTCTGAATTTACATTCGTCCCTGACGGGAGGAATCCACGAAAACAAGGATTGAAACAGCATTATTCCCACCACTCCTCTCGCGGCGATAAAACCCTGACGGGAGGAATCCACGAAAACAAGGATTGAAACAGACACCGCACGCTCCACGACGCTGATCTCAGTGAACCCTGACGGGAGGAATCCACGAAAACAAGGATTGAAACGAAGTACCCGTTTGGCGCTCCCGATAATCGTATCGTGCCCTGACGGGAGGAATCCACGAAAACAAGGATTGAAACTTCAAGGAAGGGGCGGCAACAAGCCAGGGTTTGTGTTCCCTGACGGGAGGAATCCACGAAAACAAGGATTGAAACACACGGGGGGCGATCATACCGTAACGTCCCCCTTACCCCCTGACGGGAGGAATCCACGAAAACAAGGATTGAAACTAGTGGACTGGCTCCACGAGTTTGAATGGGACGTCTCCCTGACGGGAGGAATCCACGAAAACAAGGATTGAAACTTCAGAGGGCTGAAAAACTCATACGTCGTGTTGGCCCCTGACGGGAGCAATCCACGAGAACAAGGATCGAGACTTAATCATGAAATCAATTAATCAGACGAATCATGGTCCCTGACGGGAGGAATCCGCGAACACATAGCAGTTTCGCAAGAAGGACAGAGCGGTTGGATGCGTCTCGCAAAGTCTCTCAGTGCGTCAAACAGACGACCTGACGACTGCTGATGACGGCACGCTGAACACATGTGAAATCTTTGAGTCGCCATGGTCTCCTCCCGATACGGATCCTGATTTCGTTGAATAGAACGAATTACTTCAGTACAGCCCAAGCGGCCTCAACTTCCTCTTTCGTTTCTTGGGGATCGGCGAGGATGGGCTTCCAATTGGAACCAGGCTTTATCCACCGTATCCCTATGCTCTTCAGCAGATCGGCGATGTCCACGGCTTGGTCTGAGTGTACAACCAGCCGGCCGTTTCTCGACCGGTTGTCCAAAGACATCCTCGTCCGGTGCCTACGGGCATCTCTATTTTTCGGACACGGAAATCGTTGTCGCTGTGACGGAACCGCAGTGCACGCCCGGATGAGCGAAGCTTGCCGAACAATTTTGAACACAGGTTATGTGGCGCCGTTCCCTCAACAGGGCTGACGATACCCGAAGTGAAGCCGGTTACCCGGGGATTCTTCCCGTTCTCTGTTCTTGACCATCCATTCCGGTGTGGATATAGAACACGGAGCGGTGAGAACCGCAACCAAATGGCGATTGCAGGCACCGGCGTCACGTGCGACCTTGGGTTTCGCAAGTACCACCGTACTACGCAGGAGATCCGGACGTTGCTCCTGGTTTCCAGGGGCCGGCGCCTACCAAACCGAAATTCAGGAGCCGATTCCCGAAGAGATCTTCGCGGCACTACAAGAATTTCAGGGATAGTAGTACGGAACCCGCGGACAGGCACGAAGTGTCGGCAAGACTTTCATCAGGAGGGAGAAATGCCCCCGCAGAAGAAATCCGGTAAGAAACGAGTCTATCATCTCAAGGTAACGCTCCTGGACATCGAACCGCCCATTTGGAGGAGAATCCAGGTTACCGACGATATTACTCTCTTTGACCTGCACATGGTTCTTCAGACCGTAATGGGCTGGACAGACAGCCATCTCCACGAGTTCGAGGTCCAGGGAGAATTCTACGGCGATGCCCGAGCGATGGAAGGAGACGGGGTGGACGAAAGAAGCGTCACCTTGGGTGGTCTCATCACCGATGAGAAGGAAAAGTTCCACTACATGTACGACCTCGGCGACTGCTGGGAACATGAGATATTTGTTGAGAAGATTCTGGCGGTTGAGAAGGGTGTTCGCTATCCGGTATGCATGACGGGCGAGAGGGCATGCCCTCCTGAGGATTGCGGCGGCACTCCGGGATACGAAGAGCTTCTGCGAGTGCTCAGTGACCCATCAGACCCGGACCATGATCATATGTTTGCCTGGCTCCCCGGAGACCTGGACCCGGAGAGGTTCGACGTAGAATCGGTGAACAAGAGGCTCCGAAAGTCTCGACGGTAAAGGAATCTACCACCATATCATCCCGGCAATCTCTTTGCCCACAGGGCCGTGACTCCCGAGCTCATCGCTGAATTCCCGACAAACGAGCAAGAAGTGGTGGTAGCTTGTGTTTAATTCCCTGGAATGTTATGGTGTTACACACATGGGACAAATTGAGTCCCGTCGAGGCCGCCGCCCGCCGTCCCCAATCCATCGCAGAAGACGAGGAACTCAAGTATGGAATACGAAGACCTCCTGAAGGAAATCGAGCGCCTGCGCCGGCGTGTGGCAGAGTTGGAAGATTTCCAGGTACGTTTTGCGAAATCCCAAGAGGATCTGCGCAGGAGCGAAAACAAGTTCCGGAAGGCTTTTGACCACGCTGCATTAGGAATGGCTCTTGTAGGTCTTGACGGACGATTCGGCCATGTCAATCAAGCCCTGTGCCGGATGTTCGGATACCCCGAAGACGAATTATCGGAACTGACGTTTCAGCGCATCACCCACCCGGAGGATTTGGGAGACGGGGTCGATCTGTTCCACGACATGATTGGCGGCCGGAAAGGTCATGGATGGCTTGAGAAACGTTACATTCACAAGAATGGGAAAGAGGTTTGGGCTATCCTCAGCGCATGCGTCGTACATGACGACGATGGACGGCCTTTGTTTCTTGTTGCGCAGATTCAAGACATTTCGGCTCAGAAGAAGGCGGAGGAGGCGCTGAGAAAGAGCGAGGCGAAATACCGCTTTCTTACCGAACATGGCAGCGACTTAATCTGGACTGTGGACCTGAATCTGCGAACCACCTTTGTGTCCCCTTCGGTTAAGAAAGTTTTGGGATTCACGCCCGAGGAACGGATGATGCAAAACGTGGAGGATCAGCTCACCCCCGAATCCCTTGAATATGTCCGGCAGAGGCTTATTGAAGAGTTAAATGTCGAGCGAGAGCAAAGGATTCAGGAGGGCAAATCCGCACTTGTGGATCTGGACTATTACCATAAGAACGGTTCCATCGTGTGCCTCCAGACGGCAGTGAGTTTCGTCCGGGACGAACAAGGCATACCCGTTGGGATTCACGGGATCTCCCGAGATATCACGGACCTCAA
>JAVHLK010000213.1 GCA_031082285.1 Desulfomonilaceae bacterium | reverse complement strand
CCGGTTCCGTTATCGGCTTCACCACAAGATTGATGAGTAATTCCCCTCCGTCCGTCTTAACCCGCAAGCGTTCAGATCGGATTTCCGTCTTCCGGGTGACGGCCTTTCGAATGGAACGAGCCAATTCCATCTTCAAGCCCTGCCGGGCCATATCCAGGATGCTGCTCTTGGCGGCGAAATTCCCCGAAGCGGGCTCCAGGTACTTGCCGGTTCGGCCATGAATATAGAGGACTTCTCCTTTTTCGTTGATGAGAGCTCCTACGGGTCCGTAAGTCTCTATGATGAGTTTTTCCACTACCCCTCGGTACCTGGGTTCTTCAATGGTAGTGGGATATCCTATGGCAGGTGCGGCGATTCTGCGATCGGTTACTGTGGGCCCATGAAGATGAAGTCCCGTCTCTCTTGCAAACGCGTTATGTCGGCGCGTGTACAGCCTCCACTTTCTGTACAGGACGGAAAAGAGGTCGTTGAACTCGCCTATGGATTCTGAGGAACCGAGGAAGAGATAGCCGTCCGGGTTCAAAGCATAGTGGAAACATGGCAGCACCTTTTTCTGCAACTCCGCGCCGAGGTAAATGAGGACATTCCTGCATGATACGAGGTCCATCCTGGAAAAGGGAGGATCAGTGATCACGTTCTGCAGGGCGAACACCGCCATGTCGCGTATTTCCTTCTTGACGCGGTAGAGACCACCGTCCTTGGAAAAATAACGTTCGAGGAATTCCGAAGGAACATCAGTTGAAATGCTTTCGGGATAGTTGCCCAGCCGAGCCGTCTCGATAGCCTCATTATTCAGATCCGTCGCGAAAATCTGGACCGAGAACCGCGTCTTCAGTTCATGCATGAAATCCCGGCACAGTATGGCAATCGTGTACGCTTCTTCCCCTGTGGCACAACCAGGAACCCATATACGTATGGGCCGATCTGCGCTCCTATTTTCGAACAGTCTGGGGATCACTTTCTCCCGCAAGACATCGAAAGCCTCCTTGTCCCGAAAGAAGTTGGTGACCCCGATGAGCAAGTCTTTGAACAGGTTGTGCGCTTCGCCGGGCTCCTCCTGGACATAACGAACGTAGTGAGAGAGTTCGGTGATGCGGTTTACCGCCATTCTTCTCTCAATACGGCGGAGGACGGTGTTTTGTTTGTAATCGGAGAAATCATGGCCCGTTTGAGACCTGACGATCATGAATATCTTTCCCAAATGATCGGCTTCCTTCGAGGTCACCTGGTCGTGTGTACCCGGTACTCTGATAATTGGGTGTCGCGCGTACGCAATAAGCTGCTCCGGCATTTCTTCGGCAGGCAAGATATAGTCGGCCAGTCCTGTGGATATCGCGTTTCGAGGCATCCCGTCATACTTGGCGGACACCGGGTCTTGAACCATCCCCATGCCGCCCTCACCCTTGATCGTCCGCAAACCAATAGTCCCTTCAGTCCCTGTACCCGAAAGCACAATGCAGATGGCGTTTTCTTTCTGATCTTCCGCCAAAGTCCTGAAGAAGTAATCAATAGGAGTACGATGCCCAGGCAGTGCAGTCGGTTCCAGGAGGTACAGCGTGCCGTTGAGGATGCCCATGTACCGGTTGGGAGGTATGACGAATACGGAATTGGGTTTCACCGGCATGCCGTCTTCAACTTCCACGACCTTCATAATGGTGTAGCGCTTGATCAGCTCACTCAGGATGCTCTTGTGGGTAGGGTCGAGATGCTGAACCAGGACAAAGGCCATTCCCGTGTCCGGAGGCAGGTTGGTAAAGAACTTCTCGAACGCGTCCAGGCCGCCGGCTGAAGCCCCAATACCCACGATGGGAAAGAGGACCTTGGTTTCCGGCACCGAGACGTCTCTCGGCACTGTTTTGGGCTTGGGGACCTTCCCGGACTTGGAAGCGGTCTGGTCTTTACCGGCACCATCGGATCCTTTCCTAGGCATTCTTGCCCTCCCGTTTTGTTCGGTCCTTTCCGCCGCTCGAACTCTCAAACTTCATCAGGATAATCATTAGGGCCATTCCGACGCATCAATTCAACTGATCGTAGTCCCGTTTGGTTCGCTCACATGTCCCAACGCTCAGCGATCTGACAGCACACGCCATCTAATAGTATATCATAAGGATACCATGAGTGGAGCGGGGCCGAAAGCATTTTGGAGTTCAAGACAATTTCTTGATACTGCCGGTTACGGCCGACGGGGGAATGGGGAATGATCGCAAGGGAACTTGTGGGTGATGTTGAACCCGCAAGAGACATGAGAATTGTGTGTAATCCGGTCTCGCGACCGCCGAAGGTTTTCGCTTCCGGCGCGACCCGGCCATGAGGGCAATGAAAACCCATTTGCATGCGAGGGGCGTTTGCATTACATTGTGTACGGTGGAAGAATGGACGTAAAATGCTCACATTGTGGAATCGTTTCGTCGGTTCGTGACGACAAAGTGCCGATCGGCCGCTCCTATTTCCTGTGTCCGGGCTGCAATCGCCGAGTCAACGTATTCAAGGGGTTACAAGAGGGATCTGTGGTCAAGAACCTCGTCGGCTTTCGATTCTTCAGGGACGGAGAGGGCTTTAACGAAGCATACGCGGAACCGGGAGAGCTATGGCACGTGGTGAAGGTGACGCAACCGTGTCCGGACAAAGGGGACGACAGGGCCTGCGAGAGAGAAAACAAGGGTAGATGTCCCAATCAAAGACTCTTGATGAGACTTGACCGCGACGACTCCTTCTATCGAACCTGTTTGTATCGAAACGGGCGAAAGCTGTTCGACAGGTCTGACCGCACACAAGTGGGAGCACAGGGACTGCTCGGCGACCCGGACGATGACGACACGACGTACAGAATCCTCTGAGCATGTCGTGGTACGGGATTTCCTAAGTGCAGCATATCACAAGTTCTGTTACGTAACACAGTAAACGCCCGGTAGCGTCCCGGCGTCCCTGCCGGGCGAATACGGTAGCAACCCGAAGAATACCCCGCGTTCTGCGCGGCATGCCGGGCATATGTGTAGGGGCACCCCCCTGTGGGTGCCCGGGGTAGGCACAGGGGCCTACCCCTACGGGAACGAGAACGAATAGGACTTTCAGGCAAAGGCCGGGGTCCAATAAGGAAGACTGGGCCTCGGCCTTCGCCGGGGAGACGGGCATCCGTTGCGGGACGCGGGAAGGCCGGCGCCGGCAAAGCACGGAAGCATACCGTGAATTCAAGGTCGTATTGGTGCACCGTTGCACCAATACG
>JAVHLK010000212.1 GCA_031082285.1 Desulfomonilaceae bacterium | reverse complement strand
GGTTCGGTCATTCTTGCACGTTACCATGCTCGGGAACTTTTCGGCAATGCATGCGAGTCGGGGTTCCCTGTGCCGCATCTGCAGGCTTGAAATCCCGACCCTCGCGGGCTTAGTGCGCCGTTTGCTCTATGCGGTCGCGTGTGCCGTGAGGATTCGCCGACTATAGGCAGACCGGTTCGGGGGCTCGGTAGGGGCGGACCCCAGTGTCCGCCCTCATTTCTTTGCGGAGGCTCACTGCGAATAGTCCCGCGGGACTATTCTCGGTATGCCACTGGGAGGCATCACCGATCAGGGCAGGCATCCCGCAAGGGACACGGGACCCCTACACTCAAATTGGTTGACGCTTTGCCATGCAATTCCCACCTACGGTGGCCGGCCAAAAGATATGGGACATGGTCCAGGCCGGAACCTGGATCCGCCACCGTCGAAATGTGTGGGCTTCCATGTTCGCGCGTGTACTGGTATCAAAGACTTCCGTACGACCTTCGCGAATCATGAAAACCAGGATAGCGAGGCCCGGCCGGCCCTCGTCAAGGAGAACCGTTCTTGAAAACCGATATCGTGTTCGTGTGCACGGAATGCGGAAAGCAGATGCTCAAATGGATGGGTCGTTGTCCCGGCTGCGGCGAGTGGCACACCGTGGTGGAGAGGGAGATCGCCCGGTCCAAAGGGGGGGGCGTCGGAAGTCTGGAAAAGCGGACCGGCAACGTGGTCCCATTGACCGAGATCCAGGGAGACACCGTCCCCAGGATGAAGACCGGCATCCAGGAACTCGACCGGGTGCTCGGCGGAGGGATGGTCAGGCGAAGCGTCATACTCCTGGGAGGGGACCCGGGAATCGGCAAGAGCACCCTGCTCATGCAGGCCCTGGGCGTGATGGCCGCGCGCGGAGAGACCGTGCTGTACGTCTCGGGCGAGGAATCTCTGGAACAACTCAAGCTCAGGGCCGAACGATTGGACGTCAAGTCGCCGGAGTTTCTCATTCTCGTGGAAAACGAACTGGAACCCATCATGGAGAAGATGGGCGACGTCCAGGCCTCGGTGGTGGTCATCGATTCGGTTCAGTCCATATGCAGCCGGTCCTCGGACAGCCTGCCCGGGAGCGTGACGCAAGTGCGCCACGTTGCCGGCACCGTGCTCGATCGCGTCAAGAGAGGCTCCGCCGCGTGTTTTATCGTGGGGCATGTCACTAAGGACGGGGTTCTCGCCGGCCCGAAGGTCCTCGAACACATGGTCGATACGGTATTGTACTTCGAGGGTGAACGAGGGCACGCGTACCGAATCCTGAGAGGGGTCAAGAACCGGTTCGGATCGGCAACCGAGATCGGGGTCTTTGAGATGGGAGACCGCGGCCTGGCCGAGGTGAGTAATCCGTCGGAACTCTTTCTATCCGAGAGACCCCAGGGAGTGTCGGGTTCCGCGGTCACGGCGCTGGTGGAGGGAACTCGTCCCATCTTGGCGGAGATTCAGGCGTTGGTGACCGGCCCCATACCGGGGCAAGGCCGGAGAACGTGCCTCGGGACCGATTCTCAGCGGCTCGCACTCATGATCGCCGTGATCGAGAAGAAACTCGGATTGGCCTTGGGCGATCAGGACATCTTTCTCAATGCCGTCGGAGGGGTTCGTGCCGTCGAACCCGCGTCGGATCTTGCGGTGGCCGCAGCGCTTCTTTCATCCTTCCTGGAACGGAGCATTACCGGCGGCACGCTGGTGTTCGGTGAAGTCGGCCTGGCAGGGGAAGTGCGCCGGGTATCGAAATCCGAGGCGAGAATCAATGAAGCGAGCCGTCTCGGGTTCAACCGGATTATAGCTCCCGCGGCGAACGTTGAACCCGTGCCCGCGACAAGCGGAATCAAAGTCGTGGGCGTGTCGCACATTGAGGAACTCTCAGGACTGCTCTTCGATAGTGACGGCTCAGCCGAGATCAAGACGAAACGGTGATAATCCGAATCCGGGCGTCGAATTCCGCGCATACCATACGTAGTTTGCAGAAACAGGCAAGAATTGCGCATGGTGTACCAGGAATATGCCTATGCTCGAATTAGGGGCAACCCGGCCGCAGCATGGAGACTCCTGGCTGCCACCAGGGCCACGAGTAGATGCCCTGTACACCAGGGGCGTGTCACAGATCCAGACCGGTTGAGAATGCAAGGGGCAGGGAACCGATGGTAAAGAGACAAAATCCCACATCCTTATCGGAGCAAGAGTTTCAGGAGCGATTCGATTTCCTGAGGGAATTCGTTGGCCATAAGTGGCTTGAAAAGCGCCACGGGAAGTCCCGTTTGTTCAAGGATCTATGGGAGCGCAGAGATTTCCTTGCTTCCACCGAATTGTTCACCATTGCAGAGGCATTGCGGCAGTTTGACAAACCTGATTTCAGAGAATGGACCGATGATTACAAGAACACGCTTAAAAGCGCAGACGGAAATGCTCTCATTTCAAGGACTCACGAACTTGTGTCAGCTTACACATTCTGTAACGAAGATCAGAAAGTTACACTCTGTCCTCCGGGACATCCCGGCTATGATTTCACGGTGTCTTGTGACGAGAAATCGTTGAGGGTGTCATGCAAGAGAATTCTTGTGACGGAGACCGAAAAGTTGTTCTATCGCACGTGCGAAAGACTATACGGTTGCCTCATAGATTCTATGCAGCGCTTGAAGGTAAATGCCGTCAAAGCACTCATGTGGTTCACCGAAAGCACGGACCTCGCGAGCCCGTCTCTTGCCGGCGGGGATTTCTTTGATCAGACGCTAAAGGATCACAAACGAAGGCCGAGTAAGCGAGTCTATGAACAGGGGCCTTGCAGTTGGGCATATTATCCCTTACCACCTGACCCTCAGAATATGCCGTTTTATTCCCGCAAGATTTCGGCCGTCCTTATCTGCGTGGCTCCCCATTTGGGAAACGAGCAAAAGAGGTTTGAAGATAACTTTCGCAGGGCAGCGAAGAATTTGAAGAAGCAATCTCAAACGGAGGAGACAAACAACCTGATATTATTCGGTCTTCCTCCGTCAGTATCGATCAAACAGGCGACCGGATGGCTCGTGGACAAGTTTTTCAGAGACTACAAATCTATCGGTGGAGTATTGCTGACCCGCAAGGTGCCGGTGGTTTCCGTGCAGCGAAAGATCACCTATGTTGCCATAGAATACTCATTGGTGCTCAATCCAGAATCATCTCGCAATCTGGATTATGGGCTCAAACTGCAGCTACCCATAGGCGTCTTCGAGTCGGAGGAGCCGAAAACAGCATTCGTGGTTAATGACAAGGTCCTGTTCGAGACCGGAAGCTGCTATCACTTCCAGAAGGGACAAATGTACTATCACGACTTAAGCCGCAGACAAAGCTACGATTTCTCGAGAGTTCCAGGTGTTGAGGTAAC
>JAVHLK010000211.1 GCA_031082285.1 Desulfomonilaceae bacterium | reverse complement strand
CGGGACGGCATGAATCGGACCAAGATGAACCTGACCAACGGGCTTAACTTAACGCGAATGGGCTTTTGCCGGGACGACTTGCCCGGCTGTAGCGGCACGTCTCCGTGGGTGCCCCTGGGAGGCATCAATCCCCGCAATTTTGGCAGTTTTGCGATTTTTTTGGCAGAATTGCGAAAGCGAGGGCGTCACCACTCATCAACTACTTCTTGGAAAGCCCAAGAGATTTCAGCTTCCTGTACACCGTAGACAGGTGCACCCGGCTCCGCTCAGCTACCCGCACGGGGTCGCCTCCGACGGCATCCAAGAGCCTTGAGAAATAGGCCAGTTCAAACTCGCGTTTCGCTTTTTCGTACTCGACTTCCATGGGAAAAGGCACGGTCTCGATCAACTCTTCCTGGCTGTAACGGGCAAGATCGGCGCCCGTAACCACTTCTCTTGTGTGCAGCGCAACGATCCGTTCCATAAGGTTCTTCAATTCGCGGACATTGCCGGCCCATCTTCGTTTGAGCAGAAACGGCAGCGCATCGTCGGTCAGGACGGCCTCTTTGATTCCGCTGTCCGCGCACTTTTTAGCCAGGAAATGTCTTGCCAACAGAGGAATGTCCTCCCTTCTCTCTCGTAAGGGAGGAAGATCGATCTTGATGACATTGATACGGAAATAGAGGTCTTTTCGGAATCGACCTTCGGATACCTCTCGACCGAGATCTTTGTTGGTCGCAAAGATCAGGCGCACATCCGTTCTGATGCTCTTGGTGCTCCCCACACGATAGATTACGCCGTCTTCTACAACTCTGAGTATCTTGGCCTGTACCGAGAGAGCCGCGTCTCCGATCTCGTCGAGGAACAGGATACCGCCTTTGGCTTCCTCCAAGAAACCGCGGGTTCTCTTGGTCGCACCGGTGAATGCTCCTCGCTCGTATCCAAAGAGAGAGCTCTCCAGCAGAGTGTCCGGCAGTGCCGCGCAATTGATCGGAATGAAGGCTGCGGCGGATCTGTCGCTCAAGGCATGAATTGCCTCGGCCACAAGCTCTTTGCCCGTGCCGCTTTCGCCGACAATCAGAATGTGACTCTCGGTTCTCGCAGCTTTGCGAATCAGCTCGAATACGCGTTGCATGCCGGGCGAAGTTCCGATGAGATTGCGGAACAAGCTCCTGGAGTGCAACTCTGTCCTCAACTTGAGGTTTTCGTCGGAGAGGCGTCTATGTTCCAACGCGTTCTTTATGGAGATTTTGATCCGATGCGGATCCTCAAACGGCTTGGTAAAAAAGTCAAACGCGCCGGTTTTCATGGCGCGAACCGCCTCGGACACGGATCCGTACGCGGTGATGACGATGATCGGCGTGGTGTTCCCCTGCTGCTGAAGCTGGGTTAAGAGATCCAGACCGTTCCCGTCCGGAAGGCGGACATCCAGGATAATGAGATCGGGAGGTTCTTCATCTTCGAGGTGTCGCGTGCACGCTTCGATGCTCTCCGCTGTTACGCATGAATATCCGTCTTCGACGAGTACCGTCTCGAAGTATCGTCGTGCGAACGCCTCGTCGTCCACCACGAGCACCTTGGGAACGTAATCTCTTGACCCGGGGCTCACACGGTCTCCTGTTTTTCCGACCACGGCAAAGTCACCTCAAAAACGCTTCCCTCTCCCTGCCCGGATTTCACGTTGATCCGGCCGGAATGGCTCTTGATGACTTGATATGCAAAGCTGAGGCCCAAGCCGCCGCGGGTATTCTTCTTGGTCGAGAAAAAGGGATCGAACACCTTTTCAAGGTTCTCGGCGACGATTCCCGTGCCGGTATCGGAAATCTCCACACGAACCTCACTCAGTGACGGGTCAACACTGGTACTCACCGACAGAGTTCCTCCATTTGTCATGGCCTGCAACGCGTTCACCACGATATTCCGGAACACTTCGAGCAGCTGCAGGGAATCGCCCCTGATAAACGGCAGTTTGGAGTGGATTGATGTGTTCACGATGACGTTGGCTGCCCCGACGGTTTCCTCGGCTATAGCGAGTTTGATTGCCCTATCGAGAACCTCCCTGAGATCCGTTTGGTGAAATGTGCTTTTCGGTTCCCGGAGACTTTTGGTCATGGAAGTAAGCATATGATTGCATTTCTGCGCGGCCTCGTGGATTGTTTCCACCAGGGATCTATTGGGATCGTCCAAATCCATCCGCTCCAACAACAGCGCGGCAAAATTCGTGACTCCCACGAGGGGGTTGTTGAGTTGATGGGCTATACCGGCCATGAGCTCGGAATAGATTGCCAGTTTCTCGGATACCGCGAGTTTCTCTTCCATCCTCCGTTCCCTGGTGACATCCGTCAGGAGGAAGAGCTTGGCCTGAAGCTCGCCGTCTTGGCCCACAATATCCCGAACCTGCATTTTCGCGGGAAATACCTCAGTGTTGCTCTTCGTGCAGCGCACTTCAACGCTCTGACCACCGACCGCGATCGACAGGTATCTCTCGAATTCAGTGGGTTCCTCGAAGAGAAACGAGATATGGCGGCCGATAAATGAACTCCTGCCGTATCCGAAAGTCTGTTCCGCGGTTCTGTTGGCGGACTCGATCTCGTCCGACTCCCCGGTGGTGATGACGATATTGGGGGACGAATCAATGAGGTTGCTGAGGAAGTTGGTCGAGTCTGCAAGCCGCCTCGAAAGTTGCCGGATATCACGTTTGTCCTGTTTCATTTCAGGGCTGATGTCATGCAGCAGAACAATGCCTCGGCCGTCCGGGAGAGGCGCTCCTCGTGATACCGCGGAGATCCGCTCGTCATAGAACTGTGGATACACGTCGTGCACCGTCGTCTGAAAGGGTCGGTTGTTCGCTATGAGGTCCCAGTATTCGTCCATGATCCCCTGTTTGAAGAGCCGTTCCCACTTGTCATGGAAATAGGTGCCGAGAACCTGTTCGCGTCGCACCCGTGAGATTCGTTCTTGCCAGGCATTTACCAAAAGAATCTTACCCTCAGAATCGGCCACGATGATGCCTGTGGGAATGTTTTCCAGAATCGACTCCAGGAATTCCACTCTCTCCGGCAGATCAGGTTTCGATCTCATGCCCACGGGTTGCTCCTTCCGGTCGCATGGAATTATCCAGAAATGAGAAATACGTTTGCCTTCGCATATCTTGAGATACTCTATCAAATGTGCATCATCCGAGCCAGAGGATGAAGGTCGCCGGCTGTCATCTCCTGTGGTAACCTGTGCCCGGCGTCTCCCTGGCGAACTGCCATGACCTAGAGTCACAACCGACCATGAAAGTCTCACCCGAAAGGGGGCTTTCGGGTGAGGGCCGTAGTCCGGAAGGAAGACAGTAGGACCGGCATTCTGCCGGTTTGCTGGGACGCGGAGCCTCCCGGCAAGCATTCCCAGGCGGAGCCTTGACCATGTCCCATAACTTTTGGCTGGGCACCGTGAACATCGGTTGCCTACAAGC
>JAVHLK010000210.1 GCA_031082285.1 Desulfomonilaceae bacterium | reverse complement strand
AATTCCACTGCGGGATCCGGCCGTTCATGTTTGCCGGCAATTCTAAGTGACCGTGCTTATGACGTATTCCGCGGGACTCGCCGCGCGGGCAGATAGCAAATTGCTTTCAATGCAGGTGAAAAGAAAGAAACTGAATCGCCCGGAAGGCTATCCGACCTTCCGCTCATGCTTCCGAAGGTCCTGACAAAGGTGAGTGCGCGGTGTGCCTTCAGGTGCGAGGCGAGACTGCAGAGATACGAACTGTGGTTGCGGCTCCAGCCGCCTTGTGTAAGGCAGTAATCCAGAGACCTTTTGCAGGAGGACGTGCCTGCATCAGAACTCGTTTCTCAATGAGTTTGCCAGGACTCCTTTGTCAAGATAAAGGATTCTCTTGGATTTCTTGGCCGCGCGGGGATCATGGGTAACCATGATGATCGTCTTCCGGAAATTCCGGTGCAAATCACTCAAGAGACCCAGAACCTCCTCAGCGGATATCTTGTCCAGATCCCCGGTGGGCTCATCCGCTACCAGTATCGTCGGATCCGTCACCAGGGCTCGTGCGATGGCAACCCGTTGCTGCTGCCCGCCGGAAAGCTGAGACGGATAGTGGGCCATTCGGTCGGTCAATCCTACGGCTTCCAAGGCCGCGATTGCGTGTTCACGACGATCGCGTCTCCCCAACCGGGTGAGAAGCAGCGGCAACTGCACGTTCTCGAAAGCGCTCAGGACCGGAATGAGGTTGTAGAATTGGAAGATGAACCCAACGTTGCGAGATCGCCAACGACTCAGGGCCGCCTCTCCGAGTTCGCCGATGTCGACCCCGGCCACTCGCAAAGTGCCGCTGTCGGGACGATCGATGCCGGCGATGAGGTTGAGTAATGTGGTTTTGCCGGATCCGGATGGGCCCATGAGCGCGAGAAACTCTCCGCTGTGCACGATCAGAGAGATGTCGTTCAGTACGGGGATCTGCTGATTGCCCCTCCGATACGACTTCATGAGGTTACGGACCTCTACCACTGCGGGCGACTGAGGGAGCACGTCCGTCATTCCGGCACCTTGATCCTGTCGCCGTCGTTGAGGTCCTTGTCCGACCGGAGAACAATCACATCTCCCTCTTGAAGCTCCGACAAAACCTCGACCGTATCGTTCCACCGTCTCCCCATGGTAATGGGGACCAGGCGAGCCTTTCCATCCTTCACTTGGAACACGGCATTTCCATCGGGGGAATCTCTGAGTGCGGCCTCGGGAATGCTGAGGAATTGCCTGTTTTCATCCTTCCTGAGGGCCCGCGAGAGGAATGCCGCCTTGGCACTCATCTCAGGAAGTATCTTTTCATCCAGTTCATCGAACGTTAATTTGGTGAGCACGGTGGCCTTCGATCGATCGGCAGTGGGGACAATCATGTGGACTCGTCCGGGAAATCGATCGCCGGGAAACGCGTCCAGACGTATTTCCACAGGGCCGCCGACCCGAACCTTTTCCAAACTCGATTCCGCGACGTCAACTTCGACCATGAGAGACCTCATATCCGCCATGGTCGCGACCGCGGCTCTTGCATTCAACGACGCACCAAAAGGAGCAACCACTTCGCCTTCGTCCGCGTTTTTGGTGAGAATCACCCCGTCAAAGGGGGCTCGAATGAGAGAGTATTCCAAATTCACTTCGGCCACCTTGATGGAAGCCGCAGCCCGCTCCGTTTCAAACTGAGCCCTCCGGTGGATTGCCGTCGCCTTCTTGTATCGCGCCTCCGCGGAGTCGAAGGTCTGTGTGGAGACGGATCCCGTCTCTCTCAGTGACTGCATCCGATGGTAGTTGAGAGTCGCGTCTCGCAATTCGGCCTCTGCATTTCTCAAGGATGCCTCCGCTACCCTGAGAAGTGCCTTGGCTTCTTCGAGAGTCGCTTCGAGGTCCTCGTTCTCCAATTGGGCCAGGATGTCCCCCTTCTTCACCGCCCTTCCTTCTTCCACAAACAGTTTTTCGAGTCTGCCCGTTGCCTTGGATGACACCGCGGCCTTTCTCTGCGCGACAACGTAGCCGCTTGCATTCAGTACGGTCAGTGCTCGTGAAGGAAACATCGTTACGACTTTAGCAGTGCGAACTTCGATAGGGGGGCTCAGAACACCCCACCAGAGCAGAACTGCCAAGACCGCCGAGCATGACGCCGCGATGCCCGCCCACAGGAATATGTGCCGGCGCCTGCGTCCATCTGCAGACCAACGGTCATCCGCTTGAATTCTCAGCTTTGACAGGTCGCGGGGCTCCATCTCGACTTCCTTGTCCGTTTGGTGCGCATGCCCTTGACCGCTCGGGGTCATGGGTTCGATTCCCGAAAATCAGTCGCCAGTGTAATCCAGCCTCCCTCGGGAAAGCAATCTCCAAACCCCCTTGTCTGCACGCGTCCGGTATGCCGGCACGGGATCCATATGCGTTGGAACTTTCGGCACCGGCTTTTCGATTCGTCATTCCGGCGCAGGCCGGACTCCGGCTTTCGCCCATAGGCGTTCACATAGGAGAATGGAACCGACGTGCACCTGCACAATTTTGTGCGTAAGTCTCATTTCGATGCTATACTGATTTCGTCGACAAATCACTTCCACGTGAGACGCTCGCGGTCGTGCTCCATCGGAGCCAAGGTTCGTGCACAAACCGGCGTCCTCGGGAGTCGGCGGCGAAGAATCGCTCGGTCGACGTCACACGCGTTCCAAGAGTAGTCCCCCGGCAGTATGACTCAGGAGACTGTTGTGCGATTTTCTCTACGTTTGTTGCCCAGAATGTTGCTCACGGCCGCGGCCCTAGTCATTGTTACGCCGCTCCTGACGGCACCGCTGGTACTGATAAGTTTTCTGACCACATCAGGCGGCCCCGCCTACAGAATCGCCTATTCGTGGGCATGGATAGTCCGTAAGTGTATGGGGCTGACCTTCTCCGTGCAAGGGGTGGAGAAAGTTCAACCCGGTACGTCGTACATTGTGACGCCCAATCATCAGGGTAATGCGGATATCCTCGCTCTATTCGCGACGTTGCCGTTGCGTTTCAGGTGGGTCGTCAAGAAACAGCTTCTCATGATACCGGTTTTCGGATGGGCCCTTAACCGAACCGGGGCCATTTCTTTGGACAGATCGAACCGGGAGAAGTCCATCAAGAGTCTCAAGGCGGCAAAGACGAAGCTCACAGGGGGATGGTCGGTGCTCATATATCCTGAAGGGACCAGGGGGTCGGATCCCCATCTTCAGCCTTTCAAGAAGGGTGCGTTTATGCTGGCCGTGCAGACCGGCGTTCCGATTCTGCCGGTGACGTGTAACGGCGCATATCACATTTTGCCCCGCAAGACGATTACCTTCATACCGGGCCATATATCCGTTACCATCGGCGATCCTATAGAGACCAAGGGACTCACGGAACAAGATGTGCCGGAGCTTATGGAGAGGACCCGCAACGAAATCGCCAAGAGCCTGGATCCGGATTTCAACCCTTTTGACGTTCACACACCGCGGCACAGCCCCCCGGTCTTAACCGCGACTACTTCGCCCAAGGATAACTGATAGTGCCGAAGCGGCATGCGCCGGGCAGGGGGCCAAGCGCACAATGGTTAGTGTCTGTAGCAGAATAATGATTACACCTGCGTCGGTCAGCCAACAATGCTGAAACAGCTTGCTTGGCTCTTCACCCGGCACTGAAGTACCGGACGACTCTCAGTAGCCCCTATCGGGGCAAGCGATCACGCACGTCCCGGAGGGACAGTATGAGAGTAGACCGGTCTTTCAGAAATTGTCTCAAAACTCAAATGTACGCCCAAGTCGTGGCACGCCGCGGTGTAG
>JAVHLK010000020.1:12026-64494 GCA_031082285.1 Desulfomonilaceae bacterium | reverse complement strand
TGGTGCAGACCTCTGTAGGGGCGGGTTTTATACCCGCCCGCAATCGAGTACCCAGAATCGGGCGGGTGTAAAACCCGCCCCTACACCGCGGCGTACCACGACTTGACCGTACATTTGAGTTTTGAGACACGTTCTTCAGTGCCGGGTCGAGACGATCGCTCGGTGAACGACGTAGCCGCAGGTCTCATTCTGTGACGGACCCTTACGACGCATGTGTACCACGGTTGTCAAATTGAAGTCTTCACCTGTACGCGGGGGTTCTTCTCCCATTCCCCGAGCTCCCTTCCACGGGTTGAAACCCGTTGAAGAGGGCAGGCACAGGGACCTGCCCCTACATGCGGTGAGCCCCTACGGGGCACTGGTCGGTCAGCACCGCGAATCGGTTCGCCTGTCGTCAGCCGATTCGCGGTGCCGGCAAGAAGATATGGGACATGCTCAGGGCGGAGCCCGGGAACGAGGTGGAACCTGCCGGCACTATTTCCGGAATCCTCCCGGCGTCTTCATGTACAGAATGCCGTATCTTTCCTTGATGTCCTTGTCCAGTTCCTCCGCGCCTTTAATGTCCAGCGGCAGCACAAGGCGTCCGGCGACTTCCAGCGCGACCTTTTTCTTGCCTTGTTTTTGGAGCGATCGGATCTTCTCGTACAGGTCGATGATGTTCAACACGTCCTCCCCATCGATCTTTTCAACCTTTTTGAGAAAGGGAGTGGTGTCGACGAGGCCGTATTCGGGAAAGATCTCTGAGATGATGACGACTTTCTGATACGGCTTTTCCGGGAATTCCGATGCAAATTTGGCTCTGAAGGGTTCTCCCGCCTTCCCCAGGTTGTCGATGCAGTTGAGGGTCAATTCCACGAAACCGATGCCGCCGAAGATGAAGTAGTTGGGCGCGGAGAATATCCTGGGCACGAGTTCCGGGAGTCCTTCTCCCACGACGCCGGTGATCTCCTTCACTTCACCGGCTCGAATCACCTTGACGGTAAGCGGGTCGCCCACGAGTTTGCGGTTGAGAATCTCCCCGTAGTACACTCTCTGACCGATCTCTTCAAAGAAGATGTCCCCGAAGTTGTCAATCTCGTGACCGTCCATTTCAAGCAGAATATCTCCATCGCGCAAGCCGAAGGCGTGGGGACCGCCGCCGGGGATCACATAATCGACCAGGATTCCGCCGTGATCAGCGTCCAGATCGTAGTAGTCCTTCAGTCTCGGGAACATGGACTGTGCCAGATAGTGCCATTGCGGAATCCGGGCCTGGTCGCCGAGCGCGGGGACGAGCCTTTTGACCAGGTTTATGGGAATGAAGTAGTTGATCCTGTCGCTGGTCCGTATTCCCTGAAACGAAATACCGACGACTTTTCCGTCCTTCAGCACGGGTCCTCCCGAGTTGCCCCGGTTCTGCTGCATCGACGCCTGAACCATGAGCCACCGGTCGCCGGAATACGCGTACCTGTTCACTTCGATCCGGCTGATTTCGCCCTCCTCGGACTTGCTGATACCCTCGCCGCCGAGAGGATAGCCCCAGCCGAGCACCTTGTGGCCGACCCGGAGTTGATCGCTGTTTCCCAGTTCCAACGGCACGACTTTTCCGTTTCGGCGCTCGTAAAGCTCGAGTTGGTCGGCTTCCATCTTGACCACCGCGAAATCGGCCGAGTCGCACACTCCCAGGAGATTTACGTCGTAACGCTGTTTCTCTCTCCCGTTGGAGACCTTTATGCTCTGGCCCATGGATACCGCATGCGCGTTGGTAAGGATGAGTCCCCGTTCACCGGGGAAAAGTTCGTCGTCCTTGAAGAAGAACGCGCTTCCCTTCACGTGACGGAAATCGGGACTCTTCCACGGCTTGTGATAGTACCCCGATCTCGTGGTGGCAAAGACCCTCAGGACCTGGGTTTCGATAGTAGAGTCGGTCGGTTGGGCCCGACCGTCAGTCATCAGGAACGTAATCGCCAGAATGGGAATTACGACGAACACACAGCGCTTCATACGGTCCTCCGGACAGGGATCCCAAGCAGAGTATGGAGACGTTAATGAAAGATCATGGACGTAAAACTGACAAAGGAATTACGGTTGTCGACCTGCGCGTGGTCCAGACTCAAGAGATTCCCCGTCGTCGCATCGATGCAATGAAGCATCGTGGTGATGGGCGAAAATCCACAAATACGTCGCGCGTCGTTGTCCAGAGCCACATCTCTGATAAACGACCGAACATCGACTCGTTCCAGGTGTCGAAGAATTTGATTGTCCTTCTCCAGGGCCTCGTCCACGGTTCCCTTGTGCGGGGTAAAGGAGTCTCCGTAACGAGGCCCGATATGGTCGAGGTCCGCGCTGGCCACGAAACAGACACGCTTGGAACTCTCGGCACACACGGCCTTCAGTGCCCGACAAAACTCGTGAAACCGGTCTCGAAGGACCTCGTTTTCTTGCCTGTCGTCAAAGATGTGGTGCGACAAGGAGCAGAGGACCGGCAATATGGTGAACTCGTGTCGGTCCGACAGCAGATACTGAAGAAACACCAATTGGAACTCGATCACATGTTCATGCGCGTGCAGGATTTCCTCTTCGGCCGGATCTCGCCCAAGCGCTTCGCCAAGACGTCCGAGGAGCTCTCGATCGGTCCTCACGATTCCCAGGGGTGTTTGGAAGTCCAGGGAGCATGCGGTGAACATCCCTTCCACGCCGGCATGTCCGGTGCCGAGGATCACGTACACGTCGGAAGGTTGCCCCGACGCAAGTGCGTGATACCCTCGTGCGAAGCAGGGGCCGCCGGCGCGAATATCGATATGCGGCGCGATCAATCCAATGGGACGCCGCTCATCGGTGAAGAAGTCGGGCAATCCCGGACCGCCGTCGGCATCGAAAAAGGAGCGGAGTTCGCCGCGCAGTTCGTCGGGATCCACACTGTAGCTCATGCCTGCATGGGAGCACGGCCTGCAGGGCTGCTTTCTATAGTCCTCCACAAGTCGGGCGAACGCGGCCTTGAACCGATCCCCTTCCAGAAGGGCTGCATCGTCGAGTCGTTCCACGATCTCCTTGACGTCGTCGAAGAACACGAGCCGGCCGGACCGCGCCGAGAGGCTCGCCTGAATATCCAGAAGGGAATGCGTTCCGTCCAGCATGGCCAGAAGCGGCAAGGCGTCCATGCTGAAGCAAAGCATCCGATCGGTCAGTTTGAGCGGATCCTTCAATCCAACCAGTTGACGTCCCTCGTGCACGATCTGCACCGGCTCCACGTGCCTGAGCTTGGGCTTGTCATTCCTGTCCGCGTGCATGGTTCTTCCTTACCTTCTCCATGATCTTTCCTTCCCGTTCCAGCTGCCGGCGTGCGGCTTCGGTCGGCGACATACTATAGCCATTGCCAAAAGAAATTACCGATAATTGAAGTCCGGTTCCCGGGCTTTGTACAGAGAAATCCCCCTTACTCCCCCTTTGCCAAAGGGGGCTGGGGGGATTTGCCCGGGAACGACACGGACATGCAAATTTCGGAAAGACCTCTTGGCAACTACTATAATATACCATCTCCGGCACTCACGTGTCACACAACGGGCGGAGGTTCGGCCGCGGTCCATGTCTTGTCGCCGCGCACAAGAAAGGCGGCCGTTGGCCGCCTTTCTGATCCGTTTCACAAGTTTCGGCGGGGTCCGCGTTCCTGCAGACCCCTTATTCTCTCGAGTTTCAACCAAACGCCGGCCGGCTGCGCGCCGGCAATGCATTCCGTCTCAGAAGGGTATTCGAACGCGTCACCCTTCAATGAACGGCCGCAGACGCTTGCTCCTGGATGGATGTCTCAGCTTCTTCAGGGCCTTGGCCTCGATTTGCCGGATGCGTTCGCGGGTGACGTCGAAATCCTGTCCCACCTCTTCCAATGTGTGGTCGGCACGCTCTCCGATTCCGAAACGCATACGGAGAACCTTTTCTTCTCTGGGGGTGAGCGTGGCAAGGACCTTCCTGGTCTGCTCGGTGAGGCTCATTCCCACGACCGCTTCCGAGGGCGAGAGGATCTTCTTGTCTTCAATAAAGTCACCCAGGTGTGAATCCTCTTCTTCGCCGATGGGCGTCTCCAGGGAGATGGGCTCCTTGGCGATCTTCAGGACCTTACGTACCTTTTCCAGGGGGAATTCCATCTTGTCCGCGATCTCTTCCGGGGTCGGTTCGCGACCGTATTCCTGAACAAGGTACCTCGACGTGCGAATAAGCTTATTGATGGTCTCGATCATGTGAACGGGAATACGTATGGTCCTTGCCTGGTCGGCAATGGCCCTGGTGATCGCCTGCCGGATCCACCACGTCGCATACGTGCTGAACTTGTATCCCCGCTGGTACTCGAACTTGTCCACCGCCTTCATCAATCCGATGTTGCCTTCCTGAATCAGGTCGAGGAACTGGAGCCCACGGTTGGTGTATTTCTTGGCGATGCTGACGACCAGCCGAAGATTGGCCTGCACCAGCTCGCTCTTTGCTCTCGTGGCGACCCGTTCGCCTTCCTGACATTTGGCAAGAGCATCTCTCAGATGCTCCTCGTCGATCCCCGCTTCGGCCTGAATCCGTTCGATTCTCCTCAAGCCGTGTTCAAGCTTGCCTACCAGGTCCATCACCCTTTGCGGCGAGAGATGAGTGAGTTTCTTGAGGGACTTCCCTTCCTCAACCATGTGAGCGAGGTGTTGGACGCGCTCTATGGCCTCGGGAAGCGGCGTCTTCAATTCATACTCAACGGCCCGTAGTTCGTCATGCACGGCATCCAGTTTCTGAACGAGGAACTTGAGCTTGCCGGCTATGTGTTCGATCATGTTGCTGTTGAGGTTGATGTTCCTCAAACACTCCACGACCTGATTCCGACAAGCCTTCATTTCCCGGTCGATCTCTTCGATTTCCTGCTCGGACCCTGCCTCGATGAGCGAGATCTGCTTTGCCGAAAGGGCGTTGTACCGCGAATCGTACTCCCTCATCTCCTCAATGAGTTTCATGACCCGTTCGATGTGGCTCGAGTCGTCGCCGTCCGGCACTTCTTCGTCGTCCAAACCGCGGATGACCTCTTTGAGTCGTATACTGCCCTTTTGAAGCTTCTCACCCAGTGCAAGTACTTCCTTGATGGTCACCGGGCAACCGATAATGACCGAGAAAACCTGTTGTTCTCCCGTCTCGATTCGTTTTGCGATCTCCACTTCCCCTTCCCTGGTGAGCAAGGATACGCACCCCATCTCGTGCAGGTACATCTTTACCGGGTCGTTTCCTCGAACCACCGATTCAGGGTCTGCGGGGATCTCGTCTTCCTCGTCGTCGTCGCTCTTCTCGTCGTCAATTCTCTTGGCTCTCTTGTCCGAGACCGGGATCTTTTTCTCCGAGGCTACGAGTTCCACATCGTGTTCGGCCATCATCCTCATAAGGACTTCGTCGATTTGAGCCGCACCGACAACATGCGCAGGCATGTGCCGGTTGATCTCGTCATACGTCAGATATTTCTTCGTCCGAGCCAGGTCGAACAGTTCTTTGAATTCCGAGTTGGTCTTTGAATTAGCCATAAACGGACTTCTCCTCAGCGGTATTGTTGTGCCCCTCGTTCCTTCCACGCACGTGGTCGACGTGCCTGAATTCGGAACAAGGGTGTTCGAATTGCGGGAATCGGAATCCGTCTTCCCCTGTTTTGGGGAAGGCCGATAGTTCCCTTCGGAGCCGAACACACTCCTGCAGCGTACTCTCCATCCCGTCCTTGAAGACTCGCGGCCTCATTTACCGAGACGCTTTCCTATTGCCAGGAGTTCCCTACACAATGAACCGAACTCCTCTCCCTCGGGAGGGCAGCGTTTCATCCTTTCCTGGATCTCCTCCTTGCGCCGTATCAGCTTTCTCCCACGTATTCTGTCCATTGACTCATCCAACGTAAGATCGCCGTCCACGTCCGGTTCCACATCGGGCCTCAGATCGTCCTCCTCTCGTTTTGGGTGCAGCCAGCCGGCCACCAAAGCGGCAAGGTCCTGATCGTGCAAAGAGTCGAAGAACGACATCGAGTCAAAGACGCCGTGATCTCTACGAAAGCCCGCCATCATCTCCGCAAGCGTACGAAGAACCGCGTGGTCTATGTCCTTGATTACGCCGGCTTCGAGCACTCTGTCGATGAACCCTTCCCTGAGAAGCATGCCTCTCACCACATTCCGCTCGTCTGCGGGAAGGTCAAACAGACTCATGGCTCCGACCGGCTTTGGACCATCATCTCGCCGCTTGTGTTTCCCGGCGGACAGTACTCTGCGTAACCGCTCCTCTCTCACACGAATCCGTGACGAAAACCTCTCTATAAGATAATCCCGCTCTTTGGAATCGGCAATCTCCCGGAGCACCGGTAAGCACTCTTCGAGGGCCAGATTTCTGCCCGAAAGGGTGCCCAGATCGTATTGTGCCTGAATGCTGCCGAGCAGGAAGTCCACCATGCTCTCCGCGGCGTCCAGCAGGTCACGGAACCCGTCGCCTCCCAATCTTCGAACGGCTTCGTCCGGGTCCTTGTCTTCCTTCAGGATTACGCACCGAGGCTCGATCCCTTGAGCGATGAACACCGGGATGGATCGCTTCACGGCCCTCAAACCGGCCTCGTCCCCATCGAAGACGGTGATGACATTCTCGGAAAACCTCTTCATGAGACGCACCTGATGGGCGCCCAACGCGGTGCCTAATGGAGCGACGGTATTCTCAACTCCCCCGATCATGAGCGAAATCTGATCGAAGTACCCTTCCACGACGACGATGAAGCCTTCTCGGCGTATCGAATCACGCGCCCCATCCAGGCCGTACAGAGTATTCTTTTTCTGAAAAACCGGCGATTCCGGGGAGTTCAGATACTTCGGTTCGCCCGGTCCGAGTATGCGTCCGCCAAAGGCCACAATGGCCGAGTTCAGGTCGGTTATGGGTACGGTGATCCTGGACCGGAAAACGTCGTAATGGCCGCCGGAGGCCCTCGACTTGATCAGACCCGCCAAAGTTGCGTCCCTGTGGTCGACCCCCACCGAACGCAGGTGATCCGCCATGCCCTCCCACGAATCCGGAGCAAATCCAAACCCAATGCGGTCGATCCACTCGTCCGGCACTCCCCGATTCGTCAGATACTCCCCGGCTGCAGAATTCCTCTTCAGATTCTGTGTGAAGTAGCTTTGCGCACTGTTGAGGGCTCGTACCAGGCGGTCTCGTTCATCCGGGGGACGGCCCCTTCCCTCCTCCAGCCGGAAAGGGACGCCGTAGCGTGCGGCAAGCATTCGAACCGATTCAACAAACGACACGTTCTCCATCTTCATGATGAAATGGAAGACGCGGCCGCCCGCTCCGCACCCGAAACACTTGAATATGCCTTTCTGGGGGGACACATAGAACGAGGGATCCGTATCGCCGTGAAAAGGGCACACGCCTCGGTAGTCCTTGCCGGCCTTCTTCAATGTCACGTACCCTGATATGACGTGCACGATATCGGCGGCGCCGGCCACTTCAGCTATTTTTGCCTCAGATATTCTCATGTACTCGAGTCGTCTTCACCTCTCACAAGTTGGAAGATTCGCTCCCCTTGCACATCCACGGGTCGCAACACAACGGACCGATGCCCCAATGCTTCGCAATTGCAGGTCCACGACCGACCGGGGCGACCGCTCACGAATAGGTTGCCACAAACCGCCGGAATTCCAATATCATGCCCTAGACCTTTCGACAAGTACTTCAAGCAAGAGCCGTATCATTACTCGGAACGGAGTTCCACCACCGTGACGCCCTCGCCTCCCTGCTCGCTGCTTCCGGAATGAAAGCTTTTTACAAGCGGATGAGCCGTCAGGTGGTCCCGAACCCCCTTCTTGAGTCTACCCGTACCTTTTCCGTGAACGATGCTCACCGTGGCCAATCCCCCGAGGAGGGCCTCATCCAACGCCTTTTCGATGATCGGGACAGCCTCGTGGACGCGCAACCCGATCACGTTGATTTCCCACTTCGGTTGTGCAATGGGGATTTCTACCCCAATCAGTCTCTTTTTTGAAGGTTTTTTTTCATCCGGTACGTCATTCAGGAGATCCAGATCTTCGACATCCGCTCGTATGGTGATGTTGCCCGCGGCAACTTCGACCTTCCCACCGTCAAGGACGGTCCTTACCGTACCGATTCTTCCGAGCGAATTGACCCTTACCCGCCGCCCCACTTCAGGCACCTGAACCGGCCGCTCGAGCGGGGTGCCGAGTTGTTCCACAATGCCTCTCTTGATGGCCGCAAGGGTCTCTCGAGGCTTCGCGCCGCTCTTCGTTCGCCCCTCCTTGACGGAACGCTGCAAGTCGGCAATCTGTCTTTCCGCGTTGCGCATCATCTCCCCGGCGGCCGCGCGAAATTCCTCCACGACTCCTTCGTGATCCAACCGGACCTTTTCGATTTCCGCCTCAAGCGATCGCCGGGTCTCGGCCAGATCATCGCGAAGAGCCTCCACTTCCGACAGCTTGTTCCGGAGGCTTTCGATCAAGCTCGAACCGCCGCCCGCGGCCTTGTCCGCGTAGCGTCTTGCAGAAGCGATGACCTCCGGGTCCATACCGATCCGCTCCGCGGTTTCGATGGCATGCGATTCTCCGGGAAGGTCGTACAGGAGACGAAACGTGGGCATCAGCGATGTCGGGTGAAATTCGACACTCACATTTCGGACATCGGACCGGGACAACGCATAGGCCTTGAGATTGGTCAGGTGGGTCGTCACCACTACGCGGGCCTTCGCCGCGATCAACCGGTCGATAATCGCCATGGCAAGGCCGCCGCCTTCTTCCGGGTCGGTGGCCCCGCCCAACTCATCCAGGAGCACGAGGTCTCCCGGCCCTGCCGCGTCAATAATGGCCTTGATCCTGACCATGTGGCCTGAAAACGAGGAAACCCGGTTCCTGATGTCCTGTTCGTCGCCGATGTCGGCCATGATGCGTGCAAAGGGCTGAATCCTGGTGCCCTCGCGGGCCGGCAAGAGAATACCGCAGCGAGCCATGAGGGGAAAAAGACCGGCGATCTTGAGGGCTACCGTCTTCCCGCCCATGTTGGCCCCGCTGATCACGGTCGCGGATGTGGACTCATCCTGAATCACGTCCATCGGCACCACTTCGGCTTCTCCGCCTAAGGGCAGAAGCGGGTGCCGAGCCCCGAGGATTCGAAATCCATTCCCGTCGATTTCCGGCATGATCGACGACGTTGCCTTCGCGTACAATGCCCGGGCCCGGAACGCGTCGAGAAAGGCAAGAACCCGGTAATTCTCCTCGATCACCTCACGCAGCGAACGGACCTCTTGGGTCAATTCGTCGAGAATTCGCCGAACTTCCTCCCTCTCCTCGTCCAACAGTGATGCAACCTGATTGTTCAGGTCAACCACGTCCAGCGGCTCTACGTACACGGATGCCCCGCTTCGCGAATGATCGTGTACGATGCCGTCGAGCATGCCCTTGAATTCCGGCCGCAGAAGGATCACGTACCGGTCGTTGCGCATGGTAATGTAGTCTTCCTGAACGATTCGAGCGAGATCGCGGTCATTGACAAGACGCTCGAGACTCTTGTTGATGCGCAGGCGTACGGATCGGGTACGATCGTGAATCTCCATCAGGCGACGACTTGCCGTCGGTTTGATCGTCCCATGAGGATCGAACACCCGGTCTATTCGCGACCTCAGCGTTTCCAACGCAACGATTTCCGCGGCATGACTTCTCAGAAGCCGGTACCGTTCGCCCAGTCTCTCCAGGCGATCCTTGACGCGTTCGCACAGAGCCAGGACATCCCTGACGGCAAGGAGCTCTTCCGAGTCAAGAATGCCGGCCGAATGCTCGAGCCTGGAGAAGACGCCTTCCAACGGAACCAGGTCTCCAAATGCCGGCTGCTTGTCGAGCCCTATCACTTCGAGCATCTCTTGAACAAGATCCAGAGCCTCCCGGATTCGTTCGAGGCTCGTTTCCGGCGTTGCGCCCAGGACTTCCATACGACCGGGAACGGAGTGCGCGTACCCGGCCGTTTCTTCAAGAACCGCGGGAAGTTCGAGAGACCGTATGCCGTCGTCGACTATGTCGGAAAGCGAATCATCGTTCATTGGCTCTCTCTTCAAGTGAGCGTCAAAGGTAGGCAGGTCGTGCCGGCCGGCGTCATGTTGCCGGGGTGGTCCGGAAGTTGAATCCCGTACGAAAGCCTCCCGCCGGGCCGTGACCGTGTTGGGGTCCTTCATGGGGCGACAAGCCCAACAATGAAGCCCTTCCCACATTGCGGGCGGCCCTCGATTGGGATGATTCTCCCGACCCGGGATGCCGGGCCGAACGGTCTACGGGGCCGCCACGGCCTTCACGTGAGGCGACCTCTTGTGATCTCACGGGTTGCTCATGAACTCATCGGCACGTACGATCGTGCGGACCATTCCGACCGCTCATTCAGGCAGGTGCCGTCAAGGATGCGGGGTACGGCGCACCTCACCGAGGCCCCGCAGGACGTTTCCGTCACACGTCTCAACCCGGCCGGGGTCTCACCGGTATGCCCTCGGCGGCCAGGTACTCCTTCAGTTCCCGCACCGATATCTCCCGGTAGTGGAATATGGAAGCTGCAAGCACCGCATCCGCGTGTGCCTCCACCACCGCATCTCTCAGGTGCCGAGGGGTGCCCGCGCCGCCGGAGGCTATCACGGGAATTCCCACGGTGTCGGTCACGGCGCGGGTCATGGGAATGTCGTACCCGTCCTTGGTTCCGTCCGCATCCATGCTCGTCAGGAGAATCTCGCCGGCACCCAACTCTTCCGCTTGTTTCGCCCACTTCAGGAGGTCGATGCCGGTCATGGTCCTCCCGCCATGGACTGAAATCTCGAAGCCGGAAGGAGTCTTGCCGGTTTTCTTCGCATCGATGGCAACCACGATGCATTGGCTGCCGAACATGTAGGACGCTTCCCGGACGATCTCAGGGTTGTGAACCGCTGCAGTGTTGAGAGACACCTTATCGGCTCCTGCATTGAGCAGATCTCGTATGTCCGCCGTGGTTCGCACGCCGCCCCCCACGGTCAACGGCATGAAGACCTCTTCCGCGGTGCGCGCCGCCACATCGAGGATGATTCTGCGCTTCTCGTGAGAAGCCGTGATGTCCAGGAACACGAGTTCGTCGGCACCTTCTTCGTCGTAGAATCGTGCATTTTCCACAGGGTCCCCCGCGTCTCGAAAATTGACGAAGTTGACGCCCTTGACGACCCTTCCGTCTTTCACATCCAGGCAAGGAATGATTCTCTTAGCGAGCATCTCTGTTTTCCGCTATTCGTATGGCTTCTCGCAGGTCGATGGCTCCCTCGTAGAGTGCCCTACCGGTTATAATGCCAATCACTCCGCTCTTTTCAAGGGGGAGCGCGGCAATTATGTCCGCGTAGGCGGACACGCCCCCCGAGAGGATTACGGGGACGGAGGTTCCCGAGGCAAAGTCTCTGGTGGCGTGAATATTCGGCCCCGTCATCATGCCGTCTCTTTCAATGTCGGTGTAGATGAACGCGACGGGACCGGCGGCCTCGAAGCGCGCCGCGAGCCGGGAAGCTTTGATATCGGTGGATTCGGTCCATCCTTGTACCGCAACGTTCCCGGATTGCGCGTCTATGCCGATCGCGATGCGGCCGGGAAATTCCGTCAATATCTCAACGGTTTTCTCAGGTTCCTTGACGGCCGCGGTGCCGAGAATCACCACGCCGACGCCGATTTCCAGGTACGACCTCACGGTTTGCTTGTCCCTGATGCCGCCGCCCAACTGGACCGGAACGTTGACGGCCTCGACGATGTCTTTGATACATTGCAGATTCACCGGTCGCCCGTCAATGGATCCGTTGAGATCCACGACATGGATGCGCGACGCGCCGTAGTCTTGCCATTGCCTTGCCTGCGCGGCGGGATCGTCGTTGAAAATCGTCGAGGAATCCATCCTGCCTTGCCTCAGGCGCACACACTTGCCGTCTTTCAGATCAATCGCAGGGATAACGATCATGGGAGGGGGAATCCTGGGTTGAGAATAAAAAAGCCCCCGGATGGGGGCTTCATAATATTCGCACCTAACGTCCTGTTAGTCGACAGGCAGATAGTAAACGAAGGGGGGCCAAGGAACGATGAATCTCCACATAGGAACCGCCACGGGAATGGGAGGCGGATTACAGCCGTCGCCGGGGCCGCACAGCATGGGGGGCGGCGTGGGCGCAGGATACTGCATATTGACCTGAATGGAGGTGGTCAGTTTCTTGGGGGCCATTTTCACCTTTGGCGGAGCAACTACCGGGGCCGGCATGGGAGCACAACCAAGCGGTCCACAAGCGGGAGCGGAAGCCGGCATCACCATCGGCGTGGGAGCGGGAATTGCACCCATATTTGTCCCGGCCCATACCATGCCCGCCGCAGCCACGACGACCAGGATGAATCCGAGAATTCCTAGCTTTTTAACCATACCCTCATCCTCCTTTCGACAAACTCATTATATCTGAGGAACTCTACTTCTTTTTCTCAACCACCCTCTCACAAGGCGCGGCAGCCTACTTCTTCACCTTGGCGGGCATCGGGGGAGGCGGAGCCATCGGAACGGGTCCGCACGCAGGTTTGCATTTCACATAGTTGGCCTTCACGTACACGCAGCGGGGAACCTTGTGGTCCTTGCAGCAAGGATCCGGAAACGTGTCGAAATGCTCGTGCTGAATCTCCACCACCGGCACCAACCACTCATACCGACCGGTCCCAATGGAATCGGGATATGTCTGGGGGTTGATATTGAACACGATAGGCGTGCGCGGCCACGCAACACCAGCCAAATAAGGAGCGACCACCCGAACTCTGCGCAGCTGAGCAGGCACCGGGGTGATGACTTCCTTCTTCGATGAGAACGCGGTTTGAGCAGGTCCGCAGATAGGCGGGGGACCTGGAGGAGGCGGCATGAAAGCCGGGGCACCGGCAGGACCACCTGCAACTGATACCGCCACGCTAGCACCGCACAGAGCGAGAACCAAAAGGCTCAGAAGAAACAAACGTTTAACCATACCCTCAATCCTCCTTTCAACAGTTCCTCCCGAACATCTTCGGGAGACCCGTAAAAAAACATTCCCGGATGATGATCCGATATATTCCGGAATGTATTTTTGGTATCAAATCAACCGTGGAATGTCAAGCTATTTTTTTTGCTTGACGGTTCCTTGGCCGCCTCTTCCGCCCCTTTCAGGAACGGTCACACACTCAAATCTCACATCCCCTCCTGCGCCGAGAAACAATCTACGGCCCGACGCTCACGGCGTCCGTCACGGATCTGACAGTCCATTCAGGAGGTTATTAGTGTCAACGATTTCTAACAAAAGCCTTGGGGCAAGTCAAGTTTTTTTTTGGCGCATTCCACGACACTTTCTTGAGAGACTCGGAGCCTTCACCCGCGGAATGTCGACCTGAGTCAATCCCCAAGTCGTGCGCGGCACCGAACCGTTCCTGCCTCTGTCCATGCCGCGTCTCAGATCATTCCGTACCCGCCGTCCACACACAGCACCTGACCGGTGATGTAGTCGGCTTCTGCGGAAGCGAGAAAAACAAACGCGGGGGTGATGTCTTGTGCTGCGGCAAACTTCTTGAGCAGAATACGGTTCATGTAAATATCGCGAAGTTTTTCGTCGCTCCGGATCTTCTCGGTCATATCCGTCTCAACGATTCCCAGAGATATCACGTTGGCACAGACGTTGTACCGCGCGAGCTCCCGGGCCACGCTTTTGGTGAAACTCAATATTCCGCCCTTTGCGGCCGAGTAGTTCGCCTGGCCCACGGTGCCCACAAGGCCTGCAACCGAACTGACGTTGATGACCTTTCCGTAATTCTGCTCCTTGAAATACGGGAACGCGGCCTGAACGCAGAGAAACGGGCCTTTCAAGTGCGCGTCGACCACCGCGTCCCAGTCTCCCTCCGACATTTTGTGCAACATCGCGGGCCGCGTGAAGCCGGCATTGTTCACCACAATGTCCAAACGCCCGAAGGTTTCTTTCGCCGTGGCCATCATGTTCTCCACATCGGCCTTGGAAGCCACGTCCGCCTTAACGGCCGTCGATTTTCTCCCCATGGACCGGATCCGTTCCACCAGTTCCAGAGCGGGCCCCTCGCTGGAACTGTAATTGATCAGGACATCCGCGCCTTCCGCGGCATACGCCAGCGCCACATTACTTCCTACCCCTCTGCTGCTACCGGTCACAACAGCCGATCTCCCGGCCAGTCTCATAACTCCTCCTTGAAATTCCTCATAGTGATGGCAAGGATACCGAGTCTAGCAAACCATCGGGCAAAAAAAAAGCCCCGAGAGGGGCTCGGGGCGTGAAAGGAGGTATGGATATGGGTTATCGTGCGTTGCTGCGACCCCGCAGTCTCGCCGCACGGGCTGCCAGGATGCGGCATAATTTTGAGAGTGTGGAATCGCTGTTCACATAACCCTTGTCTTTTACGACACGAGCGTGCAAGAAAAGTTCCGGAATTTCCTTGTGTCCCATAATTTTTTCTAAGGTATCGGTTTTACTATTATATACTAATTCACTGGGATATCCGCCGTGCCTCGCACGCGCTCGCATACTCCGCGACGGGCTCCCCATCGCACGAGAACAACGGCAACTTCGTGTACTTCTAAGGAGTAAACACCACCACGAGAAGCTTGGTCCGCTTCGTGCTCAGGTTCTTCAAATTGTGCGCCATAGCGGAATTGAAGTGGATACTTCCGCCCTTCTTCACCACTGTGGCCTCCTCTCCCACCGTAATCTCGACGCGCCCCTCCAGAACATAGACGAATTCCTCGCCCTCGTGTCTATACACGACCATTTCGTGCTCTTTCTTCGGGTCAAGGGTGACGAGGTAAGCCCACAAATGTTTGTCTTCCGCGTCGGGGGTGAGGTTCTTGTAGGAGTACGCTTTTGTTCTCTTGCGGTAACTGCGCCTCCGCTCTTCCATCTTGCCCTCGGCGAGGAGCGCGGAAGAGTCCACGGACAGCGACCTCGATATCTGGATCAGCGTGCCGACCGGCGGCGCGATCTTGCCTTCTTCGACCTTCTCAAGGTACTCGGCCTTGAATCCCGTTTTTTCGGCCAGTTGGTCGAGGTCCAAATTGAGCCTTTTCCTCATGGCCCGGACCCTTTCTCCGAGGCTCTGAGAAGCCTTGGGTTTTCTTGCCATAACCCTTCTCCTGTACGGCCTGGTTTGCGGAAGCACGTGGTACGCCCGCTGATGGAGCAGCGCGCAGCGGGCCGATGCAAGGTCGAGATGCACGTGCCGATTCACCGCGAGAAACGAGGATCGATCGCATTTGTCGACGCGGGTGAGACAGGACGGAATCAGTACGAATCCGGTCTCTTGCCCCCCTTGTACTTGGACAGTTCCCGTGCGATCACAATCCTCTGGATTTGGTTCGTGCCCTCGAAAATCTGAGCCACCTTGGCGGAGCGCATGTACATTTCCACGGGGTAGGACTTCATGTACCCGTAGCCCCCGAGGATCTGAACCGCCTCGGTGGTGACGCGCATGGCCGCGTCCGTTGCGAAGCGCTTGCCCATCGCTGCCTCCATGACGCAGGGTTCTCCCAGGTCCATCAGGGATGCGGCCCGATAGACAAGGAGGCGCGCGGCTTCAATCTCCGTCGCGAGATCCGCGACGAGAAATTGCAGACCCTGGAAGGACAAGATCGACCGCCCGAACTGCTGCCGCTTCTGCGCGTAGGCAACGGCATAGTCCAAAGCCTGCTGGGCCAAACCCGTGGAACAGGCCCCTATGCTCACCCGTCCTCCGTTCAACGCGGTCAGGGCCATGTTCAGGCCGCGACCTTCACTTCCCAATAAGTTCTCCTTGGGGATGAAGCAATCATTGAAGTTGAGCTCGGTCGTGGGCGACGCGTTGAGCCCCATCTTGGGCTCGTGAGGACCGAATGTGAAGCCCGGTGTGCCCTTCTCCACGACCACCGCGCTGATGCCCTTCTGCTTCTGGGCCTCATCGGTGCGGACCATCACCGCGTAGACGTCGGCCACCCCGCCGCTCGTCACGTACAACTTGGTTCCGTTGAGCACGTACCCGCCGTCGGTCTTGACCGCGGAGGTGCTCAGTGCGGCCGCATCCGAGCCGGCCTCCCCTTCCGTGAGAGAATAGGCTCCCAACTTCTCGCCCAACGCGAGCGGCTTCACCCAACGCTCCCGTTGCTCTTCGTCGCCGTACTGGTAAATGAGGTTGGTCACCATGTTGTGGACACTCAGGTACACCGCGGTGGCAAAACACCCCTTCGCGATCTCTTCGAAGATCAGCGCCGCGGTCAGACGTCCCACGCCCGTCCCTTCGTATTCCTCCGGCACATACAGACCGGTGAAGTCCAGCTGCCCCATTTTCTCAAATACTTTCCTGGAAAAGATGTGCTTCTCTTCCCATTCTCTCGCGTTCGGGGCCAGTTCCTTCGCGGTAAAATCCCGCGCGGCCTTTCGTATGAGTCGCTGTTCGTCAGTCAGTTTGAAATCCATAAGATATCTCCCGTGGCCTCGGGAACTCGAACGACGTTGAGGCGAGCCAACTCCCGGACGCCCGAACGACCAAGACGCACCGCTCGCAGATGCACACACCGTTACTCCGACGGGCCTCTCCGATGAAACTGCGGCACATTCGGCCTTCTCCTACCGGAAACCCGATTCGGACGCCCCCCGCTGCGACCCGCCCGCTTCGAAATCCGAACGGCATCCATTCGTATGTGAGTTGGGACTATTCCTTCCCGAACTGTATACTTACCTGCTTGATGTTGTTTACGTCAATGAAAAAGGAGGGGGTTGCCGGGGATGTCATTGCGTGCCCCGGGAGTCGACCGGGCTTCCCGGAATCTCCGGGAGGCTCTTGGATTTGGGTACTTTTGGCAATTCCTGCGTCCAGCAGCGCTTGATAAGATCGATGTCTCCCCGCCACCGCTCAATCTTCCGGATCGCTTCGGCCTCCCACGGCAGCCATGTCGACCTTTTTCTGATCCGTATGGACGCCTCCAACTCCGCAGGAACGGGCGGTGCAACGGACTCTTCGTCCTGTCCTTCCCCGCCTTTCAAATACTGGTTGAGAATGCTCATTTGCCGTCGATTCAATTTTCCCCTGATGCGGCGGAATTGCTCGCCCAACAGTTCGTCCAGTCCCTCTGCTGCACAGTTGTTCCTTTCCTTGCATGTGATGAGCGTACTGAGAAACCGATAGTTTTCGCCGAATTCTCCGGGCATGTATGTTTCGTCGTGTTCCTGGGCGGGTTTGTCCACTTTCATATTGGCTCCCTGTCGCGTACGGGGTAGGTCGATTGATCGGGCTGCCGGCAGGCATCCATGCCTCAAAGGCATCGGGGGGAAGCGGTAACATGCCGACGCGCGATTGTCAAGTTATGGTTTTAGATTTAGAGGTATATTACTGTTATCACGTATTAATTATATGGAGTAATGTCGCGGCGAGGACCGCCCGGGCCGGTGAATGGGCTCATGTGCGACACACGAAAGACACTTCGGCGTCACGGTCTGTCGGGGTCGGCACCGAACAGCTTCTTCTGCTGTTCAAGCACCTTGGGATCGATCTCGATCTTGCCTTCATGCTCTTTTCGGAACTTATCGAGGGCTTTTCGTTCCTGATATGAGAAGACCATCGTCTCGGTATATCCGACGATGAGCTCCCCGTACGGCAGCTCCCGCACAAAGGCCACGCCGCTCATGACCGTGGTCTGGTTCACGCGTACGGCATGGATATAGCACCCCAGCAGTATGCCGAGCGCAGCGAGAAAGCAGAAATAGGCAACATACAAGAATGTCTTTCGCATTTTTCCTTCCCGTCGTTGCGCCCGTGCTCCGCGGGTCCGGGGCGGAACCCATGACTGTTACCTCACACTAAAAGTACATAATGGCGATACACGCCGTCAACCACAGAATCGAGCAGATCAGCAGCGGAGGATCCGTCAACAGGAGCGCGGTCGGGGAACCGCCTTCTTCCTTATGATAAATGAGGTACATATAACGAAAAATCCCGTATGTTACCAGTGGGATGGTGAACATCATCCATTCCGACCGTAAACCGGTCTCCGGATTGCCTCGCACGGAATAGAGGCAATAGAAGATAAAGGTTGACGTGGTAACCACCTGGAGTAGTTGGTCCAGCAACGGAACGCTGTAATTTTCCAGCACGGGTCGGTGATTTGCCGCCTCGCTGTTCAGAATGACCACCTCGTGTCGCCTCTTGCCGAGAGCGAGGAGGATGGCCACGGCGAACGTGCACAGGACCAGCCAACTGGAGACGGTCAGGTTGACTACCGCGGCTCCCACAAAGACTCTTATGAGGAATCCCACCGAGATGCCGAGGACGTCCAGGATCACGATGTTCTTGAGTACGAGGGAGTACATCACCTGGAGAACCATATATCCCGCCAAGAGGATAGAGCAGATGAGCGGGGCTTTGAGAACCGCTGCAGTGACGAAGACCGCACCGGTGAGGAGTGCCATGACGGCCAGGGCGTGACGTGGATTGATCTCGCCGGAGGCCAGGGGACGTTTTCGTTTCAGAGGATGGGCCCGGTCCTGTTCCATATCCAGGTAGTCGTTCAGGACGTAAGTTGCAGAGGAAGCAAGGCAAAAGGCCACGAACATCCCAAGGACGCCTGCCGCGTCGTCAAATTGCAGGAGCCGCCCGCTGAAAACCAGTGGCATGAACACAAATGTATTCTTTATCCACTGGGTTGGCCTCATAAGTTTAAACATCGCTTTTAGAAAACTCATGGATGGGTTGACTTCTCCTCATTTTTCCGGATTCCTACGGTGCATGATGCTAGCACAGGCGCACGCCCGTGTAAATTCAAACCGCTCGCCATTCATAACCATTCACACGCGCGACGCAAGAATTCAACCACCATCGTGTCAATGCGTGTCCCCCGCGGACCGCTGGACGGAGCAATCTCGTTGATTTGACTGCTGAAATAATGAGATGTTGCTTCATCGTTTCGCTCCCCCAACGTCGGACTGCAGCGCGTCACGGAATGGATCGGTCGTCGAGCGAACGCTTTGTTTGTCTCGGCAAATCAGGTATTCTCTTGTCCGGAGGAGTAGACAATGCAGACGGGAGACGAACCGATCACGGAAGAAAACAAGCGCATCCGGCGACTGCGCATTTCAGCGGATTTGTTGATACAGTATCTGATGACCCATCCCACGACCCAATCCGAAGCGGAGAAGCTTATTGAGGGGGTGCGCGGGCTTTCTCAGGCGCTTTTCCCCGGCACGAACCATGTCTTCGAGCTCATTTACATGCCGCGGTTTCGCAGGGCGCTCCGCGAGGCAGGCTTGACGGCACGACGCCCCCGTCTCAGGGCACTCCCCGGCGGAAGGCTCCGGGAGGGGTACGAGCCGCTATGACATCGGGCGCACAGGCACAACGAGCCTGAACCGATACGCGAACGCGTCGACCGTCGGGTTCGACGCGGGCTGCCTGCCCCCCACGGACGCGATGTGACATAAGACGTTAAGGAGGTGTTGCACTATGACCGATCTGAGCCTGATGAGTCGTCTGACTCGGAGCGGCACCACGAAAATTGTTCTCCTGGTGATGGACGGATTGGGAGGACTGCCTCGGGAATCGGGCGGCCCGACCGAGCTGGAGGCCGCTCGGACTCCACATCTCGATCGACTGGCGACCGAGGGTATGCTGGGTCTCATGCACACGGTGCGAATCGGGGTATCACCGGGCAGCGGACCCGGTCATCTGGGGCTCTTCGGGTACGACCCTCTCACGTATCTCATCGGCAGGGGCGCGTTGGAGGCGGTGGGAATCGGTTTGAGTCTCACCGATCAAGACGTGGCCGCTCGCGGAAATTTCTGCACGGTAGACGCCACGGGCACCATAACGGATCGTCGCGCCGGCCGTATTTCCACGGAGGAATGCGCTCGCATGGTGCGCCTCATCGAGGACATCACGTTGCCGGACGTGGAACTCATCGTGAAACCGGTCCAGGACTACCGCTTCGTTCTCATCTTAAGGGCTCCCGGCTTATCGTCCTCGCTCAACGAAACCGATCCGCAGCAAGTGGGGATGAAGCCGCTCGTCGTAGAGGCTCAGGACGGGTCCGCGGAAGCTTCCCGTACCGCAAGTTTGGTCAACCAATGGGTGGCCGAGGTGAAGAAACGCATCAAGGACGAGCACCCGGCAAACATGGTAACACTGCGCGGCTGGGCGAGTGCTCCGGGACTCCCCGCCTTTGGGGATGTCTTCAAGCTCAAGGCCGCGGCGTTGGCCGTGTACCCGATGTACAAGGGGTTGGCAAGCCTCGTGGGAATGCACCAGGTTCACGGATTGGCCGACCTGGACGACCAGTTGGCCGCGCTCAAGAGCGAATGGGATTCCTTTGACTTCTTCTTCGTGCACTACAAGTACACGGACAGTCGAGGCGAAGACGGAGACTTCGATGCAAAGGTCGCGGAAATCGAAAAGGTGGACCGCGTGATTCCACGCGTCCTGTCCTTGAAGCCCGACGTCCTGGTGGTGACGGGAGATCACTCCACCCCGGCCGTGCTGAAATCGCATAGTTGGCATCCCGTGCCGGTGCTTTTCTGGGCTCCGGGGGTCTCGCGTACCAATCCCCAGGTAACCGGCTTCGGGGAGAGTCAATGCCTGCTCGGTGCTCTCGGGCAATTCAACGCGACGGACCTGATGCCGCTGATCACCGCGCATGCGTTGCGGCAGGCGAAGTTCGGCGCGTAGGGTTTCGATTCCGTTTCACGGGAGCGGTTCGAGATCCGGAGAGGTCGGGAGCGGCGGGCCGCGAACGATGGCGCACTGCTTTCCCGCGGCCGAAAGAACCGGCGAATTTTGCCTCAGCCCATTGAGAAAGGTACCATGGCACGTTCCGACGTTCATCCCGTCCACAGTTTTGAGCCTTGGCAGGTTTGGCCGGGGTCGTACGACAACCCCCCGGTTGACGGAACATATCCTCTTCCCGAGAATCCCGGTCTGCGAATCGGTCGAGAGACCCTCATCGCGTCCATGGGGTCTTGTTTCGCGCGAGAAATCAAGACCGTGCTCTTGAGAGAGGGGTTTTCCTACATTTGCGAGGAGACGGACCACCCGGCATCCAAACATGCCAGTGCGGCATGGGAACGGCTCTACAATACCTTTTCCATGCGACAGATCTTTGAGTACACGTTTGAAAACTGGTCGCCCGAGCACCGATGGTGGACGGCTCCCGAATCCGGGATAACTCAGGATCCGTACCGCCGAATCATCCTTTATGGGTCGCGTGACGAGGCGGAGAAGGATTTTCAGCACCATGTGGAGTGCTCCCGCCGCGCACTTCAGCGGGCCGAAGTGCTGATTCTGACGTTAGGCCTCACGGAGATCTGGGAGGATCGTCGCGACGGATCGGTAATCTGCCTGCCGGCCGGTCCCTACGTCAACGAGCGCGGGGACATGACCCGGTACCGGTTCAGAGTGAGCAGGTACGCGGAGAATCTGGCCAATCTTGAACGCATTCACGAAATCATGAGAGAGAACAACCCCGGGTGCGACATAGTCGTTACCGTGTCGCCGGTGCACCTGTGGGCAACCTTTCGCAAGGACTGTGACGTGATCAGCGCCAGCTGCAATTCGAAATCCACGCTCAGGGCTGCGGTCGATGAGTTCGCCCACGCTCACCAAAACGTCTTCTACTTTCCGGCCTATGAAATGGCCGCAATCTACCGTCCACTCATGGGCCGTTCGGTCTTCACTGAAGGCCGGGAGAATTTCCACGTGAATCAAGAGACCGTGAACTTCATCATGCACCGATTCTTCGAGCACTACCGCAGGGAAGAGTATCCCTTGCCCTCACGGTTTGTTGACAACAGTCCCGATTAACTGATAGAATCTGCCGCATATGGGGGAGGGAAATCCCGTACGGAGGGATTTTCATCCCCATGTGTCTCTATGGCGATCAGGACGGACGACTCCACACCAGGCCGGCATCTCTATTTCGGTTCCGCTTGACCGCGCTGCTCGTGCTCGGCCCCCTCCTGCTGACATGCTCCTGTACGCTTATTTCGCACTCACCATATGTGACCCAAGTGGCGACGGTTCCGGTCTTGAACCAATCCCGCGGAATCATCAGTTCGCCGTCCGGCACGGTACCCTATCAGAAATGGCGTGTTCCGCCTTGGGACGAGGACATGCGACACATTTGGATCGTGGGCGATTATGATTTTCGCAAGTTCAAGGATGTCGAACTGATTCTTTATTTCCACGGCATGCATTCCAAGGACTATTACCTCGCATTTCGCAAGGAACTCGAACAGCTTGCCGCGAAGAGACCCGATCGACCCTTTCTCTTTGTGGGCTTTGTGGACACGCCGTACGTCTCGGGTCCGGAACGGGGCAAGAATCGGTGGCGATTTCTCATGCCGGAGGACGGGGACCGGCCCGAGCGCCTCATGAAGACCGTGAACCGCATCTTCAGATCGTTTCGCACCTCGTTTCCACACATTGCGAAAGGCGACACCACGGTAACCCTGGCGGGTTTTTCCGGAGGCGGTCGGGTGTTGGACGCGGTGGGGAGTTGGCTGGCAAGGAGCCCCAAAGGGGACCCGTACGCCGATGTCTTCAAGTCCAAACTCAGTAAGATGGCCTACTTCGATTGCTGGTTTGATAAGGACGTGCTGTTCACCGTGCCCGCGCTTCTGGAGAATAATCCCGGCATGAAGATCGTCGGGACGGTCCACATGACCAAGCCGCGAAAGCACGCGGAACTTCTGGCGGAAAAATTCAAGATGAAACGCCGTCGAATGCACGACAAGATGGTGGGACTCGGAGGCCGGTTCGTGATTTTTCAAGATAAATCGCATTGGAGCGCAATGATATCAAAATTGGGAGAAGCCCTCTGACGAATGAAAGGAGCACGCCACGGAACCAGGGGAAACCGGCACGGGACTGCCGTGACCGCAACGACGACACAGTCTTCCTGTTCTGTCGACGCCGGTCCGTCCCATGCGGTGTGTTGAATTATTGCATGTGGGATAAGGTATTGGTATTATGCGGTCCTTATCGCGGCGATTCCCTCTGGAGGCGTACGGATGCTCGCACCTTCGGAACTGACGAAGGAAGAACAGTACAACGAAACGGTGAAGTTCCTGTACGGACTCGAGCGATTCGGGATTCTTCTGGGCCTGGAAAATATCAGCCTTTTGCTTGAAAGGATGGGCAATCCTCAGCTGACCTTTCCCGTAGTCCATGTTGCCGGCAGCAACGGCAAGGGGTCCACGTCTTGCTTTGTGAGTTGGATACTCCGGGAAGCCGGATTGAGGACCGCGCTGTACACCTCGCCACACCTGAACGACTTCCGAGAGCGGATCAGAATTGACGGGGCAAAGGTATCGAAGGAGGCGGTAGTCGAGTCCACCGAACGAGTCCGCTCAGTGTACGACCCCGATCGCACCACCTTCTTTGAGTTCACGACCGCGGTGGCATTCGATTGCATCGCCAAGGCACGGCCCGAAGTGGCCGTCATCGAGGTGGGTCTGGGCGGCAGGCTTGACGCGACCAACACGACGCGGCCCGCCGTCACCGTAATCACCGACATTTCTCGGGAACACGAGGACTACCTGGGCGTGGGAATAGCCTCGGTGGCCCGAGAGAAAGCGGGCATCATCAAGGAGAGGATCCCCGTGATCACCGGTGCGGCACGCCGCGACGCACGACATGTGATTCATGGCACAGCAGCGGAACGTGGATCGCGCGTACGGGAATTCGGGAGAGATTTTCGAGGCATACGAACAGGTCCCGACCGGTTCAGGTACGAGTCCGAGAGATGGACGCTGGACGGGTTGACTCCTCCCAGACCCGTCGGGTACCAGATGAAGAATGCGTCATTGGCCGTCGCGGTTGCCGAAGAACTTGTTGTTCAGGGTTACGACATACCCGAGCCCGCAGTGCGACGGGGGATTGAGAACGGTCGATTTCCGGGCAGGTTCGAGACCCTCAGGCGCCGCCCCGACGTCCTTATCGACGGCGCTCACACTGCCGAAGGGATGAGATTGCTCAAGAACGCGTTCAGGACTCTCTATCCGGGCGTACGTCCGTTGCTGCTGCTCGGGCTCCTCAAGGACAAGAATTACGACAAGCTTGCCCGAATTATCGCACCGGCGGCCGCAGAGGTCGTCTGTGTGCGACCGCAGGGCGATCGTTCCCTTGACCCGGAGGTGCTTGCCGCGATAGTCGAGTCCATGGGTATTCCGGTGGAGACCGCTCCGAGTATTCCGGCCGGTTTTGAACGATTGATGGGGCGGGCGGCCCCTGATGACGTCGTTCTTGCAGCCGGGTCACTGTACATGATCGGTCCGGTCCGTCTCGCGTGCGGAGTGGATGACGCCTGAGCAGTGTCGACACCGGTTCGTGCCGGGGAGACGGCCTTGTAATGCGGTCGAACTCGGAAAAGGTATCTGGTTTGAGATCTGGGTTGCCAGGTTGTGTCACATGTGGCGACTCCGGGATTCCGTATCGGAAGACTCGGAAGGATCGAGACGCGTCTTCCGATGCAGCGTCCGTCGGCAAGGCGTCTACACCGCGCGTACGTGGCTCCCGACGTCGCTCAGGATGGGCGTCCGCTCGAATGGTTGCACGTCGAGCAGCCCGGCTTGCAGCCGTCGCGGCCATCTGCTTTTCGCTCGTCGCCGCGGGGCATGCTCAACCCACATCTCCCCAGGGACCGTCACGCACCAACGGCAACCCTCAAGAGATGGGTGTTTTCCCCACCGACATTCCTATCGAAGTCAACGCGGACCGGCTCTCATACAGTAAGGAAACCAACACCTATACCGTTCGGGGCAACGTGACGCTGCGCCAGGGAAACACCAAGTTGCGCGCGGATACGGTCAGTTACAATGCGGATTCGGGTGAACTCGCAGCGAGTGGGGGCGTCATCGTACGTATGGGCGGCGACGTGGTTGAAGCGGAAAAGTTCACCCTCCGGCTGAGGGACTCGACGGGGGTTCTGTACAACGGCAAGCTGCTGTTGACGCGCAACAACATCTATCTTGAGGGGGAGAAGCTCGAAAAGGTGGGGGACTCTACGTACCGGATACAAAAGGGGAGTTTCACCACGTGTGACGGAGCCACGCCCGATTGGCGCATTACCGGTCGGGACTTGGACGTCACGTTGGAAGGGTACGGCACGCTGACGCACGGGGTATTTTACGTCAAGGACATTCCGGTCTTGTACATCCCATGGCTCATATATCCCGCCAAACGGCAGCGGCAGACCGGATTTCTCATGCCTACCTTCGCCAGCAGCAGCTTCCGGGGGTTCGATGTTCGTTTTCCCTTTTTCATCAACATCAATCCCTCCATGGACGCGACGCTCGTCCCGCGGATTTGCTCCAAGAGGGCTCTTCAGGCATCCTTGGAATTCAGGTACATGCCGTACGAAAACCTCCAGGGACGATTCTACGGCGAATACACCTACGACTGGAAGTACGGTCCGGAGTCGGATCCGGAAAGTCACCGTTTTTACGTAACCCTGCGACACGATCAAGAGATCGCGGATTGGCTGAGGTTGAAAGTCAACGGCAACTGGGTGTCGGATCGCGACTATTTCGAGTTCTGGGGAGGCCGGTTCGACAGAAGACTCAGGGTGAGGTATCTCGAGTCCAATGCGGTCCTGTACAGACAGACCAACAACTTCCTGTTCCAGGCCGAGGCACGGCATTTCGACAACTTGGACCTTCCGGACAATGCGCTCACCGTGCAGAATCTCCCCATCATAACGGGGACGCTTTTCAACAGTCGGATTCCGTTTACCCCATTCTATGTCAGTTCCAACGTGGTGTACGATCACTTCTACTCACCCATTCTGCATGAGAGATGGCTGGGCAGTCGGGTTCAGGCCGACACTCGCTTGAGCTTTCCCATCGCACTGGGACGGTACCTGAAAATGGAACCGTCCATGACCTACTTTGCCAAAGCCTACATGGCCGACTACTACGTACGGGACAAGAGCCTCAGTTCCGTCACCACGGTTCGCACGGATCTTTACCAGATCGACGCGGATCTGTTCACGGACCTCAATACGGTGTATGGAGGCTCGTTCCTGGGCTTCCAAAGGATCAAACACACGTTTCGCCCGCGATTTGCCTGGACGTATCGGCCGTTCGCCAAACCCCAGATGTACCCCCAATTCGACGAGCAGGACCGATTGGATCGGATGAGTCTACTGACCGCGGAAATGCGCCAAACACTCACCGGACGTTTAGGGTCCGGCGAATATCTGGACTTCATGACTTTTATTGTGTCTCAGGGGTACGATTTCTCCAAGCCGACGAGTACCGACGACCCAATCGGGCTCCAGGAATTCGATCCCTCGAGGTTGACCGCCACTCAAGCGGAACTTACCATCCGACCTCACACGCTGTTGGATCTTACCGCTCAAGCGGAGTACGACCCGGTCGTAAACCGTGCGAGGAGGTACAGTGTCCAGCTGGGGCTTATGGACCACAGAGGCGACACGATGCGAGTGTTGCACCAGTTCATAGAGGATGAGAAGAAAACCGATCTCAACAGACAGACGAACGTCAATCTTCAGATGAAACTGACCTCGGATCTCGACTGCTTCGTTGAAACGCAGTACACGCACCAATTCGACTTCTCATATTTCACGAGTATCGGCTTGAATTACCACCCACGCTGTTGGAGTATCCTGTTGCGCTACTCGGAGGTACGGGAACAGGATCCCGTGACCGGCCGAATAAAGGATCCCGATCAGACGATTTTCGCGACGCTCTCCCTGTACGGGCTGGGACAGATCTACCAGTTTACCCGTGATTGGGGGGAACTCATGGGAGATGTCGGTGAGAGCCGACCTTCCGGCTCGCGTTGATGCGCGGCTCAACAAGATCGCGTCGCCCGGACCGTCCGTTCGCTAATCGGCATACAATTCCACGGAATCCTGATTCACCCACGCGACGAATCCACCCGATGAATCCAACAACTCCAGCTCGAATTCACCCAACGACGTCGTCATGACCTTTCTCAAGCCGTCCAGCATCTCCAGGCGATCGTCGCCCGACATGAGCCACCACGCGGATCCTACGTGGAACACGGTCAGGTCCTCGTTCACATGCGCAAGAACCTTCGATGCGATCAACCGTTCCACCATACCGTCCATAGCCTTCTCGGGGTCGATGTGCACGCGGCGGCTCACGAGTCCGGGATCGCTCGCTTTCGACGACCGAGCGCTTTGAGCGGCCTTTGCCCGCTTCTCAATCGTATTCTCGGTCATGGGGATGATTATGTCTTTGAACACGAAGACCATCGCGACGGCGATGGGCAGGGCCACCATCGTCCCCAAGACTTTGGGAGGAACTCGGTCCAGAAACCGTTTCTTCGGTTCAACCTTGGACCACCTTTCCTCTCCCGGCAATACGTGACCGCATTCCGGACAGATCAACATTCTCTCGGTCACGCGGGCATTGCACTGCACGCATTGCGACGAGTCGACGGGACTCCTTGTCTCGGGGTCAGCCGGTGTGCGCGGCGGGTCGGTCACGGGGTCTCGCCCGGGCTCATTCATGAGACCGTGTCGAGGTCTCGAATCCGGCCGATCGAACTCGGGCGCGGGCTGAATCTCGGTGGAAGAAAAGGTTCCGCCCGGCTTCAACTCTGAAGAAAAGAGCAGATGCTTGTCCACGAGCATCTTGAGCAGCTTGTCCAGTCCTCTGCGGCTGAGGTTATATGAGTCCATGAGTTCCGTGTCGCTCTTGCCGGCACGATAATCACTTACAAAATTCTTCGCATTGACTTTGTGTTTGTGTTTGAGCTTTGCCATGAGCGCTCACCCCGGACGTTTGAAAAACCTCGATGGAGGGAAAGGCCTGGAAGCCGCAGAGACCGGCCTTGCGTCCTCATCTTGCTCGATGCACCCGCCCGCGTCAAGATCCGCGCAACCCAAAGGTCTAATGCGGTCTCGATCCGCGACCGCGGTTCAAAGCCGCCCGCTAGGTAATGGACGCAGAGCCTTTCCAAACCGCGGTGATTTCCCATTCCAGACCCCACAGTCGAACGATGCCGTCGTTGCCGGCACTGGCGAGCATGGTCCCGTTCGGGAAGAAACTTGCGCCCGTTATGGGTGAAGCGTGGCCCTCCAGGACCACGAGACATCGCTCGTCTTCCAGGTCCCAGAGCCTCACGGAACAGTCATCGGAACCCGTAATCCAATATCGGGAATCCGGGCTCGAGTCGAGTGCTCTCACCGCGGCGGTATGACCGCGCAACGTGGCGACGTTGACCCCGGAACCCAAAACGTAAATAACGATCTCACCCGTTTCCATTCCGGCAACCATTCGTTGGTTGAGAGCCGATGGTTTGACCGACGTGATTCTGAGCCCCAGATCGCGCAACGATGCTTCGTTGCGGCCGTTGAACGCGGACCAACGTTGAATGCGGGTACCTCCCTTAATCGTATACACGGAATCGAGGTTGTCGGAGAACCCGACGAATTCATCGGCTTTGATGGGAAGACCCTTTTTCGCGTGTTCAAGCCTCTCCAAATCCATGCGCAACGGCCGACCGTCGCGCGACATCGCGGCCGCTTCCGTGCTCCCGGAGTTCAGTGCAATCGGAAGACACACATCGGGTATTTCTCTCAGGAGGTTTGCTTCAAAATCCCACACGCGAAGTACCGTATCTTCACTCCAGGTGAGAATGCTCTTGATGCGAGAAAGGAAGCGGACTTTTCGCACGGGAGAACCTACATTGAACTGCTTGATCTTGCGAGCGGAGACAACGTCCCAAAGAACCGCCGTCCCGTCCAGGCTTCCCGTAAGCAACGTCAAGCTGTCCGGTCCGCCTTGCACGCAGACCACGGCGTCGCTATGCCCGTGAAACGACCTGACAAAGGATCCCGACTTCAGTCGCCCCCGCGTCGACGAACGCTGGAGCAGATTCCGGATAAGAACGGCCTCACGGGACCAACTGAATCCCGGCATGCCGCATATGCGCTCGAAATCCTTCAGAGCCGTTCCCGTGTCTCCCCGATCCCAATGGGTCCTGAAATTCTTCACGAGATTATTGAACACATCGTGAACAATGCTCAGTTCCCGAAAAGTCCGGGGACGACATATGGCGGGTTCGAGAAAACTCTGGGAAAACCAATTCGTGTCGATAGCCCAGAGTTGCAACGACCCGCGGGCTCCGCCGCAGAGAACCTTCGTGCTCGTCGATGACACCGCACAGGCTGTAAGATCTTCGCCTCGCATCGTGAGGGTTCGAAAGCACCTGCCCGAGCGGTGGTCCCATATCTTGACGGAACCATCCGCGGACGCGGATAAGACGTACCTGCCGTCCGCGGTGAAACTCGCGTGGAGTACGGTTCCCCTGTGGCCTCTGAATTGATGAAGCCCCTTACCCGAGGGTGATTCCCAAAGTCGCACGGTTTCATCCGCACTTCCGGTTAAGATGATGCTTCCGTCGGAAGAACCGCCGATGAACGTCACGCGGCCCTTGTGTCCTTCACGCAGAGACAAAGGCTCACCCGTCCCCGTACGCCACAGGTGCAGCGAACCGTCGACCCCTCCGATGACGATAACCTCGCCTCCATTGAGAACACCAATCTCGGAGACCGTGGTCGGGCACTCGGTTGTCTCCCAAACCACCTTGTGAGAGCTAAGATCTCGGATCCGGATTCGGCCGTCCGAATCCAGAGCGACCAGGTTCCGTGAATCGTCGCTGAACTTCACGCAGACCGCGCCCATCCCTTCATACTTTCGGAAGAGGCTCCCCTGTTTCAGGTCCCACAGATCCACCGTCTTGAACGCGTCCCCGTACGCCGTGGCCGCAAAGCGACCGTCGGGAGAGAACGCACCTGCCACCGGAGCAAAGGCAAACGTCCGGATGGTTTTCAAACACCGTCCCCCGTCCACATCCCATATCCGAATTGTGCGGTCCTCTCCCACCGAAAAAGCGGTCTTGGCATCCGGTGAAAAGGCAATGGAGCGAACCGACTTCATGTGTCCGGCCGGCCGGCCGATCTCTCCTATGGGCATAAAACCGAGAGACCGCACGAACCCCCTCGGCCCATCGTCATACCTTCTCCACCGATCTCTGTAGTGGTCGGCTTCCTTGCAAGCCTTTTCCAGTAATCTCACCGCACGAGACGGGTCTCCCCTTTGCAGGCTCACCAGCCCCATCAGATGGGCGAAGTCCGGGGTTTCCCTCACTTCGATTCTTAGCGATTCCAAACGGTGAATGACTTCCTCATCGGAGATCTTGCCCCGCGCCCACCTCAGCGTATAGAGATTGTATACCGTCTCCAAGTGTTCGTTGTTGGCCGAATGAGCATCTTCGAGCAGTCGGAGCGCATCCTCTTCCCTTCCGAGATCGAGGACGGACACGGCCTGATTGTTCAGTGAATCGGCCTTCAGGCCGACCATGCCGGGTACCCGTCTGGGCCTCAAATCAGGACGAATGTCGCGTACCGCGGCCTCCAAGGCGACCCGCACGTCCGCGAACGACGGGTAACGGTTCTCCGGTTTTTTCTCAAGACACGTCAGCATCACCTCAACAAGCTTTGGCGGCAGATCGGACCGAATCGACAAAGGGTCCACCGGTCTTGCACGAAGGTGCCTCCTGAAGAGTCCCTGTATGGAGAAACCGTTCGGAAATCTAAAGGGTTTCGATCCCACGGCCAGCTCGTAGAGCATTACTCCAAACGAGTAGATATCGGATGTTATGTCGTCTCGCCCTTTCTCGGAAAGCCGTTCCGGGGCCATGTACCATGGCGAGCCGATGATCCCGTCTTCATACTGCGTTGCGTTGGTATCCGTGCGTCTCGTGGTCTCGGCAGAGAGATTCTCGGATGTCATTTCAGGTACTGCCTCATCAATGCGCTTGACCAGTCCGAAATCGGTAATCTTGAGGAGTTTATCTCGCGAAATCAGGCAGTTGGCCGGTTTGATATCGCGGTGAATCATGCCCTTTTCTTCCGCGTACATCATGCCGTGAGTGAACTGGAGCATGAGATCCGCCACGGTCCACAGATCGGTCAGACGGTTCTGATCTCTCCACTGGTGCAGATCGCCGCCGTCAACGTACTCGATGAAGAGTCTAGGAATCCCATGAAGAACCCTGACATAGTAACAGGCCGCAATGTTGGGATGAAGTCCCAGGTCCACCCACAATTCGGCCTCACGCAAGAACCTGAGGATGTGCATTTCGTTCTTCAACGCGGCACGTTGTGGCGTCTTTATGGCAAGCTTCATCTTCCAGAAGCGGTGATACACGAAATAGACGTTCCCCATTCCACCGGCAACAGATCCCAAGACCTCGTAGGTTCCCTCGATCACGTCGCCCTTCCGCCAATTCGGCTCGATGTCCTTGGCTGAAGACGGCAGAACCAACCTGTTCCGTACGGTATTGTCCCCCGGCACCGGGTGCCGCGCAGCTTCACGGTCGTCGTCGATCGGTTCGGCCTTCACGCTGAGGCCGCTCTTTCTGAGAGCCTTAATCAGCAATTCAAGGTCCCTGTTTACCAGCACTTTGGCAAGCCGTATCCCGGTGGTCTCCAAGGCTTTCCGCACCTCCTCAGGGGAACGCTTCACGGCCCTGCCCAGGACACTTGCCGACGCGTCCTGGAGATCGACCGGTTTCCCGCCCGCTTCAATGGTGACGGAGCAGTATTTCGTCTTGCTTGCCCGGTTCATAGCTCTCTCTGTGGAATCAGCGGCCGCAGGATACTCCCTTTCACGAAATGCGTCACGGTATTCCTCGAACGATCTCGAAACGTGTCGTTACAGTCCGAGGCTCGCCTCCGGCGTCAACGGAGGGCCGCCCGATGGTTGCATCGACTCGATCCGTGGAATTGCGGATTTACTCCAAGTCAAGACCTGCTTCCTTCAGCCTCGTCCGAATTCGAATCGGGTGCGTCCCCTCCCAGTAAACGCGACCGCACCGGGGGCACTCGGTAAATTCCTCGGTGATTTCCAGGACCCCCTTGGGAATCCGATCGATAACCCGATCGATCGTGACGCACCTCACCGTAACATTGCACACGACGCATCGACTCAGGAAGCGGCACGGATCCGGGCGGATTCCCGCTTCATCGAAAATCTGCCGGAGTTGATGCAGCGTCTCGTGGGATGTGAGCCGAATGTCCGCCGACAGTAAGATTCCGCCGGGTTTCCACACGTGCCCCGGCGGCACTCGGCGAACGCTCGCGGGGGGCCGTACTCCGGACTTCCTCATGGTAATGAAGATTCTTTCAGGCGAGGGATCCGAACAGGGAAACTCGGCGTCATACCCCAGTATTCTCAACCACTTCGCAAGTCTCCCCAGCATGCCGTCCACGCAGAACGCAGGGGTCGTCCCGGAAAGGTCATCGGTGCCGTCAACTGGGCGGACTTCCATCTCCCATCGCTCCCATCATCGGCGGAAGGTCCATTCTCGGTTCGTACCTCGATGATTCTACCGCGATGTGAGATGATTTGTCTTGTTTCCAGGCATGCCGGGGACCGGGGCGGCGGACTTCCGCCGGACCTCGTACAAATCCGCGGGACAACAACGCAACACAAGCATGGACCGGTCTTCGTACGGAACGACGGCCTCGTGCGCGCCCTACTTGCCGACGGCGTTCTCCGCAAACGGGTCGAAGAGCGTCACGTCCTTCATTGCGCCGAACGGACAGACAATGCCGCACATGCCGCACGCGACGCACTTGTTCACATCAAAGCCGACCTTCATGTCCGGCGGCGTGACGTAAAGCGCCTGGGTGGGGCAAAGCCCGGTGCATGCTCCGCAGTGCACGCAGAGATCTTCCTCTCTCCAGACCCGATCGGACAGGTTTTCCACGAGGACCTGGTGATCCTTGAGGAACTTCACTCCCTTGTCGATCAGGTCCTCTTCTCCTCGAAGTTCCAGAAGGATCCTCCCCTCCTTGCGGGGAAGTATCTTGGCCTCCAGAATGTTGAAGACAAGATCGAAATCCCGTGCCAGTCGGTAAATCACCGGTTTGTACATAATGTTTGCTTTGAATATCAAAAGAACGTTTCTTGACGCCATGTCTTTACCTCTCTCTGTTCGGGTCTGAGCGGTGTTGAACTCGGAAGAGACAAACCGCTAAGACGCCAGGCGACGAGGAGCAGTCTCCCCGGCAAAGGCCGGGGCTACGAAGATGGTAACGAACCTCGAACCACACCCGTGGGACTCCCGCGTTCTGCGCCGGATGCCGGTCATCTTCGTGGGACGGGCGTCCCTGCCAGTCATTGACACTTCACATCCTCATCAACGAGGGGAACCAATTCGATCTCACCCAACACCGCGATCTTGTCCCCTAGGACCGCCAGAGCCCCGTCGACCCCCGGAATGCGTACGGCCCATTCCACGGCATGCTTGAGATCGGCCGGCTTTCGCACCCTGTTTCCCATCGCGGTCGCCACCGCATCCGCCAGCGGCGTGTCCCGGGAAACTATGGTGGCACTATCGGCACCTCCCATGCTGAGCGACGGCCCGATGGTCGCCGAAGACGTACACACGCCTACCGACACGGGCGTGGGATCGATCTTGACGCCGATCTTTCCACTGAATGGGGAATCGCCTGCGAACAGACCCACCACCACCGGTCGATGTACGTGGATAAACAGGTCTCCTCCATTCTCGATGATGACTTCCGCGGATCGTTCCAGCAAACCCTTGCCGACATAGTGGGCCACCGCACCCGCCACCGCGGCCATGGGCCCCACGCCGGCCTTCCGTGCCGCTCGGATCATCCACAGCACCACCGGGGAATCGGCCCGGTCCTCGTCCAAGGGCTCAAGGCTCGTAAGGAATTCCCGTCTCCGAGATATGGCCGCCTCGATCTGGGACCTGCATTCACGGATCAGCTGCTCGGTTTCCGACTCGAGGTTCGAGAGCGCCTTGACGAACAAGTCCGATGTTTCGACCGCAACCCGGAAGGTCTTAAACCCGTCGGCAGCCTCAAAATCCCGGTACGCCCTTGGTTCGAATCCGATTCTCGGGTTCATTGCAGATTTGCGAAGCCCGCAAAAGGCGCGGAAGGCAAAGTCTCTTGAGGTTCACCGAGAAGGAATCTTCCCGATCGAATCCACTCCTTGAGCACTCCGGCAATCTCCAGAGCCGCTGAGTAACTGGACAGAGGGGCCGTGATTATCTTCTTGCCCTCCACCTCGATCTCACCGGTCCGCAGCTTGCCGTAGGTCACATGAGTGATTGCCGATCCGCCGCCCTCCGGATAATCCGAGCCGTAGTCCACTACGGGTACGAAGATCTCGTCGTCCGACACCGACGTGAACATGGCCATCTCTTCGTTGAGGATGGGAATGGGCACGCCGATTCCCACATTCAACGAGCATCCGTATCCGGTCAGCGAGGCGCCCCGTAAGAACTTTGACGACATGCCCTTGAGATCTCCCCGAACCGAAATGGTCCCTGCTCCGCCCATGACCACTCCGTTCTTCGATCTCTCCGCGCCTGGGTTGTGTTGCGTCCCCGCGCCGATGACGTACCCGACGCCGCCTCCAAGGAAGATGCGAGTCCCCATCCCGATGGTCTTGTACAAGGGATCGTTCAGCAGAGGACTCAGCTGGCCCGACGTGGAATAGTTGGCGTTTACGCAATCGGGCCTAAGAATGCCCATGTACGTGTAAATCGTCTTGCCGGACCGGTTAATTGCACAGTTGTAATTCTGATAGGCGTTTCGGGGATTTAAGAGCACCGCATCCGGAAAGTCCTCCAGAGTCATGAACGCTTCGTAGGCCCGGCTCGGATAACAGTCGGTCCCGTACGACTCGGCTTGGAGATGGACCTGCCTTCCTGCGACGAGATCCTCGATGACGTGTCCTCCCCCATATCGGAACCTACCGGGGAAGACCTTGTTGAGGGGGTCGTCCTCCCGAGTTTGAGTCGCACCGATATAGCAGTCCACCGCGGCAATACCGGCGTAGGCTTCGACCCCGTTAAGGTGCACTCTTGAGGCTCGAATCCTCGGCTTGGAGTGGCCGAAATTGAGAAAAGCACCGGATGAACACATGATCCCGAACGTGCCCGTGGTAACCACGTCCACCTTGCGTGCAGCCTCTACCGGGCCGCTTTCTTTCGTGATGCCGATCATCTCTTCCGCGGTGACCACAACGGCCTCGCCTTTCCTGATCTTTTCGTTGATCTCCCCGAAAGTCTTGTTCACTTTGAAATCCGACATGTACACCTCCCTCTGGAGTCTTCGCCCCGACGCACGGAATATCGACCCTGCGAAGCATTGACAATCAACCCGAGTGACGGCGGTCGTGCCGACCGCGAATGCACAACGAAGCACGAAGGTCCCGGCCCGCTCGACGCGACCTCCCCTGCATCGCGTCGGAGACCGGCAAAAAATACACCGCGAGACGCGGGAATCAAGTGAGCGAGAGGCTCATCCGGACCCACCTTGCGACAAAAGGCAATCCCCGCAGGATTCCGCCTCGCGAGGCCATGGAACCAAACCGGAAACATGAGAGATTATTTTGCAGGCACCGGCAGTCACCCCGGATACTCATCATCGCTCGCCTACACGGCCACCCCCTATCCCGGTGGTTATAGGGAATCACTCTAACCATTTTGAGTCATCCGGTCAAGAATCATTCCGCCACGAGTTCGAGCGGTCTTGAGACCCGAGGGCTGCCGTTGCGGAGGTCGGGGCGGGGCATCACCGCGTCCCGGCGTCCTGTGAACCCGTCAGAATACGGGCCTCTCACGTGCGGTCACGAAGCGGGACCGATGGATCATGCAAGGGCTTGCATACGGCCGGTGGAGAAGTTCTCACACGCCATATTTCTCGCGCGCCGGGAAATTCGCTTGACTCAGGACGCTTCGATGCGTACACTTGCAAGGTTTTACTCGAATTTTATGTAATCTTGTCTCCATTTCCAGTGATGTCGGCGGCATCTCGCAATGGGAGAGCAGGCCGCTCGAACCGTTTTCAAGGAAGGATCGATAAGTCCGGATCTCTTCCTGAGGAATAGTTACCGCGAAAGGAGGATCTTCAGTGAAGTCACTGGTATGTCTCAAGCAAGTCCCGGACACGGAAACCCAAATCAAAGTCAAACCGGACGGGACTGGAATCGTGACCGACGGCATCAAGTACGTCATCAATCCTTACGACGAATTCAGCGTTGAGGAAGCACTGCGCCTCAAGGAGAAATTCAAGGCCGGCGAAGTGGTCATCCTTACCGTCGGTCCCGACCGATGCACTGAAGCCATTCGGACGGCCCTGGCCATGGGCGCGGATCGGGGGATTCATGTGAATGACGAGTCGCTCAACGACGCGGATCCCTATTCGATCGCCCAAGTCCTGGCTGCGGCCGCAAGTCAAGAGGGATATGACCTGATCTTCTGCGGCCACCGTGCAATTGACGATGACTTTGGCGAGGTGGGCGCCATGCTGGCGGAGCTTCTGCAGCTGCCTCAGGTCACCCTGGTCACCAAGTTGGAAATCGCGGATGATACACAGTCCGCCGTCGTCGAAAGGGATGTCGAAGGCGGAAAGGAAGTGATCGAAGTACCCCTGCCCTGCGTACTCACCTCGCAGAAGGGCCTGAACGAACCGCGATACGCGTCTCTTCCCGGAATCATGAAGGCCAAGAAGAAAAAGATCGACAAGAAGACCGCGGCCGATTTGGGAATCACTTCCGAACGGAAGTTGGCGCCCACGGAGTACACCATGCCTCCGGAAAGAAAAGCCGGCAAGAAATACGAAGACATGGAACCCGCCGAGGCGGCAAAGATCGTCGTTGAGGCGCTTCGTTCAGAGGCCAAAGTCATCTAACCGATTTCAACTCATGAGAAAGGCATGCTCTACGGAGGTGAAGAACAAAATGTCAAAAGTGATGATATACGGAGAGATCAAGGGAGGGAAACTCAAGAAGACCGCCTTTGAGCTGGCCGGAGCGGGACGCAAATTGGCCGACGAATTGGGAGGAGATCTCGGCGCCGTGGTCATGGGTTCCCAGGCGGAGCAGTTTGCCTCGGAACTGGGCAAATACGGTGTGGACACGGTGTTCGTGGTGGAGTCACCCGAACTGGAGGCCTACAATTCGGAATATTTCGCACAAGCCCTCGCACAGGTCGCCAAGGACAAGCAGCCGGAAATACTTCTGATTAGTCATTCCATGCAGGGGAAGGACCTCGCCCCGAGAACCGCGGCCAAACTCGGAGTGGCTACCATTGCGGACTGCATCTCATTCAGACTCGATGGAAACAAGTTGGTGGGAAAGCGACCCATGTATGCGGGAAAGTGCTACGCCGAGTGGGTGGCGAACGGATCACCCCAGATGGCGTCCGCCAGACCGAACGTCCTCAAGATCGAAGAGAGCCCCAAGGCCGGAGCCGTCGAGAAGATCGCGTTTACGCCCGATGCGGGTCGGAAGACGTATGTGACCAAGGATCTCGTGCTGGATACCAGCGGCAAGGTGGATCTCACTGAGGCGGAAATCATCGTCTCCGGCGGCCGTGGCATGGGAGGCCCGGATTACGCGCTTCTCGAAGAGATGGCCGGCATCTTCGGCCCCACGGCAACGGTCGGCGCTTCGAGAGCGGCCGTGGACGCGGGATGGCGTTCTCATTCCGATCAGGTTGGGCAGACCGGTAAGACCGTGACGCCCAATCTCTACGTGGCCTGCGGCATTTCCGGATCGATCCAGCACCTGGCAGGGATGGGGTCATCCAAAGTCATCGTGGCAATCAACAAGGACACCGAAGCGCCCATCTTCACCAAAGCCGACTATGGCATCGTAGGCGATCTCTTCAAGGTCGTCCCGGAATTCAACAAAGAACTCAAGGTCTTGCTGGCCGAATAGTCTCCATTCATGGACGTGCGCACGGCAGTTCCGTACCCGGGGCTGCCCGCGCACCTCCCGTTCGCCCGCCGCATCCCCTAATCCCGAAAGATCTTCCCGTCCTGACGATACTGAGATAGTATGACGCGCGTCGTCCTTTCACCGGATCTCGAAGTTATGGGAAGCTAGATGGAATGGTACCGTCGCCTGTGGCCGGTTTGGCTCTTTCTTGTCTATTTCCTCGTCGCTCTGGCCGTACACCATTCCGGTTTCAACGCTCCGTTCTATTACGATTCCGCGGCCCGTCTCGGCCAGAACTGGAACGCCTTCGATCGAGGTCTGACCGAGACCGTCAATATCTTCCCCCAGCGGCCCGTCCCCATGACCACGTTCTACCTGAATTACCTGTTCGGAGGGATGAACCCGAGACCGTTTCGTATCTGTAATGCGGCCGGCCTTGCCGCAACCGCGGTTACGCTCGTCCTCCTCATCGGTATTCTCCTGGAAATATCGCGTGCCCATGCCGGCCTCGACCGCGAGACGGTTCACCGGACCGCGGCCGCGCTCGGGCTGCTGTTTCTCGTGCATCCCATTCACACCTATGTGGTGGTCTACGTCTGGCAGAGGATGGCCCTCCTGGCGTGTCTGTTTTCGTTGGCATCACTCGCGGCCTATCTTGTCGCGAGGTCCGGCCGCATGGCCCGCCCCGCGTTGGGGTACGCGAGCAGCGCGCTGCTCTTCCTCCTCGCACTTGCTTCCAAAGAGAATGCCGTGGTCGTGCCCCTGCTGGTCCTCACGGCGGAAATCGCGTTCTTTCCACACACGTGGCGGACATTCGCCGCAAGGGCCGCCACCTGCCTCGCGGTAGGCCTTGCGTGTGCGGGCATGCTCTCGTTCCTCGAGAGTCCTCACGGTTTGGGGGAATCATCCGGCATCACCGCCACTCTGGCCCGGTACTACGCCGAGAGCCGCCTGACCCTTGTCGAGGCCGTTCTGACGCAATGTAGAGTACTGTTCTCGTACCTCGAGATGATCCTGATCCCCTTCACGTCCAACGTGAGGCTCTTCAGTCCGCAGATCGTGTCCACATCGCTGTTCGATCCGGCCGGCACCCTGCCCGCGGTCGCCGGCACCGCAGCGCTCTTGACGACCGGCCTGTACTTACTCTGGAGAAGGCCGCTCTCGGGATTCGGCCTGATCTTTTTCCTGGCGAGCCTGCTTCCGGAATCCCTTCTCGTGCCCCAGTACCAGTTCTTCGGCTACCGGGTGATACTACCTATGGCCGGACTCTTCCTCGTTGCAGCCGATGTGATCGCGCTCGGGGTGACGAGGATCCGAGCATCGCCTCGACGCGTTGCCTTGTCCGCAGGCATTGCGACCACGTATGCCGCAATGGTCCTCCTTGCCGCGTGGGTCACGACCACCAAGGCCGAACTGTGGAACCACCCGGCCGCGTTCTGGCGTGAAGTCGTAGATACGCTTCCGCCCAATCCGCACGACGGCGAACGTGCCGTCACGCACCAGGCGCTCACGAGTCTGGGAATGTCCCTGCTCCAACAAGGCAAACCGCACGAGGCGTTCCAACAGTTCAGCAGACTCCTGAGCCTCGACCCCAAGTCGTTCCCCGCCTTGGTCTCGCTGGGGAATGCGCACGCCGCACTCGGAAACCTTGACGAGGCCGAATCCTCGTTTCACAAGGCTCTGGAAATCGACCCGAAGTCCTCGGATGCCCATGTGGCCCTGGGACGCCTGTTCATGGCGCAAGGCCGCCTGCAGGAAGCTCTTGATCGGTTTGCGCAGGCTCGAGCTTTAGACCCGCAAAACCCTTTGGCGTTGTACGAAATGGGCCGAGCCTACATCGCGGTGGGAAGGCACACGGCAGCGATCCCGCTCCTTCGCCAGGCAGCGGAGCTGAATCGGACAGACCACGAAACACACTATGCCCTGGGAAAGGCCCTGATGAGATCGGGGGACTATCGTTCCGCGATGGACTCATTCCGCAGGACGCTGGAAATCAGACCGGACCACTGGAGATCCCACAACGATATGGGCGTGATATGGGGAACCTTGGGAAGACCGGACAAGGCCGTCCCCCATTTCAGACAGGCCCTCGAAATCAACCCCGACGATGTTCCCACCAAACGCAATCTGGATGCCGCTTTGCGGCAAGTCAACCAACCCGCCGGCAACCGACCTTAGTGCTTCACGGCGCAAATACGGCGACACATTAGGCTCCTTTTACCGCGTCTGATAGCTGCAACCGGAGCTTCTTGCCCCATCATAATGCCCGCCCGGGGGTCGCGGGGAGGGATCATGGTTCCCGTTTCCGGGCACTTGTCGGTCCGGTCTTGGTATGTCACAGTATTTCTGAATACTATTCGGGTTGTTATAGGAAATACATCAAGTCTATATTGAAGAAATACAAGGGGAACAAGCCTGTTATTTAAATAGAATTCTAGCTATTTTAAATAAATCTTCGATCAGATTGACTTTTTTTCTTGACAAAATATTTCGTAAGATTAATCATCCGATCTCAACAAGCTAGCGCCTTTAGGGAGGGTGTTATGTTAGGACACACAAGGAAGTACTTGTTTCTATTAGTGTTGCTCATTGCAGCAACCGCCGGCGCCGCATGGGCTCAAGATGCCCAACCCGGCGCTCAAACCGATCCAACCAACGCAAGGAAGCCCATTTACAAGGTGAAACCCGAGGCTCCGGAAGTCTTCAAGGTGAAGCCCGAGTACGGCCTGCGAGGCCTTGAACGGTTCAGCCCGTTTGCATGGGGACTCGATTGCTTTTTGCCCACCACCGCTCAACGACAGTTTGAGGCCGGCGGCCGCGTCTGGTTTGCACGAGTGCAGGGCCAGGTGAGCAAGGGGGGGCGCTTCGTCGGTTTTGAACCGCCGAGTGTGGTCGACTTTGACGATCATCTCGGTCTTTCCAAGAGCGGCAATGTGATCTGGAGCGTGGACGCCCGCTATCAGATCCTTCCGAGATGGGGAATTCGATACTCGTTTACGCCCATGTCCATGGACGCGACGAATCAGGGAACCGAGTCGTTTGTCTTTATGGGGCAGACATTTACCTTCGGGACCCCGATCCGGTCGAAATGGGATCGCTATGAGCATCGTGCAGGGCTCTCCTTTGACATTGCCCGCTCTGCGAACAGCGTCACCAGGGCCTATGCGGACTGGCTGCATATCCAGGACAAATTGACGCTCCATCAGGGTTTCGGATACACGCAAGCCCTGACCTGGGACGACGACAAGAACATTGCGGTCCTGGGATTGGAACTTAACAAATGCCTGCGGAACTTCCGCGGCAACTCGCTGGCGATCAACGGTAAGGCAGGCGTAGCCTTCCTGGACGACCACAACGGGTATGAGCTGGAAGCCGGATTGAGCTACATCGTCCCCATCAGGGCGGGCCGGTTCGGATTCGTCAAGGGGGGCTATCGCTATGCCCACCTGAACAAGGACAAGGACTACGAAGTGTTCAAGACCACGATGGATGGTGCCTTCATTCAGGCAGGATTCATTTTCTAGCTCAACTGTGTTTGCCGGTGGAACTCCCATTACCTCCCCCGAAAACCATCCGCCCGATCGGAATCCGCACACATTCGGTTCCGTCGGGCGATTTGATGGAAGAGACCGACCTCCGCTCCCCGATACCGTGGCGGCAACTGCCGATGCCGACCAGGCTTTGTCATCATAAGGCACGTATCAGTGTCTTAATCTGTGTGCTCGCGTGCTTTGCACGCAATTCTCCAGACCCCGAGGAATGATTCGGGGTTCCATTTCCCGCTTCCCGGCGGCATTTCGGCCGCCTCACGCGGAAGCATGGAAGTCCCCGCTTGCAAATTGCTCCCGGAACGAGTTATCAGATAGCCTACCCTGCGAGGCACTTGGGAACGGCCGCGACCCAAAGTTCACCTCGGACTCGCAAGGGATGGGGGCACGTCCGACACGTTCATTGAGAGCCGGAACATGGACATTCTCATTATCGGTAATCCCGCCGCCGGAAGGGGGCGGGCGCGCGAGAGGACATTCAAGTTCCAACAGGCTCTGGAACGCAGAGGACATGTGGTCGAGACGTTCCTGACGGAGCGGCGGGGGGATGCCGGGAGTCGTGCGTCGCGTATCGATTCCGCGGTCGATCGTCTCGTGATTGCCGGGGGGGACGGTACGGTCAATGAGGTGCTCAACGGCTTGCAGGATCCTTCGGAAATCCCCCTGTTTCACCTGCCCACTGGAACGGCCAATATGTTGGCATGGGATCTGAACCTGCCGAACAGCACGCAGGGGTTGGTCGGTGTTCTGGAGGAGGGGGCGGTGCGGCGACTTGACATGGGACTCATAAACGGCCGTCGCTTCCTACTGGTGGTCGGAGCGGGCTTCGACGCGGCCGTGACAAAGGAAATCCGCAATCGCGGGCGAACCAAGCTGGGATATCGCGGATACGTAAGACCGGTGCTGCGAGCGTTCAGGAGATACCGACCGGTTGAGATGGAGGTAATCGTCGACGAGCAACACTGTCTGACCGGGCGTCACGTAATGGTGCTCAATGTCCGCCACTACGGCGGGCTTTTCGTGTTTTGGAACAGTGCTCGACCCGATTCGGAAACATTTGACGTCTGCGTCTTCCGTAGTGAATCCCGCGTCGCGCTGGTACGCTACGGCCTGGCAGGGCTCCTCAGGCTGGTGGGCAAACTCCCCGACGTGACGCACATCACCGGCCGTCGGGTACGCATACGGTCAAGCGAATCGATCCCGGTTCAGGTGGACGGCGACTATTTCGGCGAGACGCCCCAGGTCGTTGAACTGGTTCCGTCGGCGGTTCCCGTGATCGTCCATGCACGGAGCGTCTGACGAGTCGGCCGCACCGAGGAAGTTTCGGTCAGTGATGGGTGCGATGAGCGGCAGGGGGAATCGTGGACTGACTTGTCGGTTTGGGACAGAGGATCCCGTCGATCAGACGAACGGGAATGAGCGCGGCCAAGTACGGCAGGAGCAACACGCTCGACACCAAGGAATTCTCTTGGTGAACCAGGTTCGACCAGTACGATGAATCCGACGAATTGCCGGAAGCTTGCGTCAACGCGGCCGTGGGAGTGAACGCGACGACGAAGCAAATTGTCAGAGCTGCAATCTTCTTGGTCATGATACCCTCTTCGGGGACCGTCTCTTGCGGATCTACCCGCGTTCCGCTTCACGACGCGTCCTTCGTGCGGAACCATACACCGCGGAACAACGATGCCCCTCAATCCAGAGTCGTGTTCGTCACCCTCTCGTCGTCGCAGGTTCTCACAACAGGCCCCGGATGTCAAGAAATAGCACTCCCGGAGAGGTCCGGTCATCCATCCCACGGTACCGAGTTGAGGAGCCGATCGAGTTTCCTCAAGTACGAACGAGTCTTCCACATGACTCCGTGTTTAATCTGCGCGTCTTCTCCCATCCACAAATCGCCGATCACCGCGAAGGGGGTCTCTCCGAATCGATCGAGATGCGCTTTTGAAACGGCCTTATGGAAGTCCGTGTAGATGTAATGGGGGAACTTTTCCAGAAGGAATGCATCCAGGATCGCCTCCCGCGGAGCTGAAGGAAAAATCGCGGTCACTGCTTGAAGGGTCTGAGAATCCTTGTCCAGTGGTTCCCCATTTTCGTCGTAGTGAAGGAAATCACCGTCGATGGGGATCTTCACCCCGGACAGGTCTCGGAATCTGATCTGTTCCATCATGTTCCGGCTCGAAAACGGCCCGTAGTGATAGTCCATTCCCACCAGGAAGAGCCACGAGAGATCTCCGGGACTTGCGTATCGGGCGGCGTATTGAACGAACATGGGTTTGAGTGCGGCCGTGCCCACATCGACGCCTCCCGGTATCGTGTACATGTATTCCGTGAGTTCTTCCCGGGTATAGGTTTCCCCGCGCTGCTCCATGACATAACAGGCCAGGGGAAAATTCAGTTGCATGGACCCTTTGGTCCGCACAACATTCTTGACCTTGTCGAGTTCCTTGAAGATGATTTTCTTGAGAAAGTCCGGAAACGACTGTGCGTCGCTCTTGAGATCCTCGACGATGGACCGTGCCACGTCTTCGACATCTCTCTCCGTTTCACACGCGGCTATTCTTGGATAGTATTTCTCTCGGTACGCCCGGTACACCTGGGGAACCGGGGGCACGGACATCACTTTTCCCATTTTGTCGAAGAGTTCCTTTTCGGCCCTCTCCAACACGGAGGTCATGTCTTCGCCTCTGGAGCGATCGATGGCGGGCGGGTTTTCGTTGAAGCCGGACTCGATGGAGACAAGGGACACGAGCAGAGCGAGAATCTCCTTGCAAATCGGCAGGCTGTTCCGTTCCACGGCTGAAATGACGGCATCGATCCAAGCAGCCCGGGTGTTCACGGGGCAATTGAACGGCGGAGAAGAAATGAAGCGCTGCAACCATCGGACCGCCTCGTCCCGATCGATGACCCTGACGCCCCGAAGCATCAAATCGGTCTCTTCCCGGCAGGCTGCGTCGTAGGTCGAGAGGAGCTCATCGCGTCGCTTGACAAGAGGGCCTGCCTCTCGATCCCCTTCCGACCTTTGGAGGTTTGCTGAAGAAGCGTCTTCCACGCCGTGGTTCCATCCCTTATGAACCGCCGCCTCAGTGTCCTCCGGCTTGCCGCTGCTCTTTTCGATACTTTGCGGATCCGGGATGACGATCATATCCCCCGAGAGACCGGCACTGCCGCAACATGGGTGCCAGGCGAGGAGTACAAATGCCGCCGTGATGAGGAGAGAACGACGAGAACGTCTGCCGTGGAGGCGGGATTGGATATCGGCATTCATATCGTTGACCGTGATAAACCGGCACGCAGCGAATGTCAATACCAGTGAGGACGCCTTGCCCGGCCGGCATCACGGGTAAGTCCTTGCAGGAAACGAGTCTACGGCCTTGGATTCATGATGTAACCCCGGATTTTCGTTCACTTCCGCGCGGCACGCCGGCACATACGAGGAAACCGGCAACCAATCAACCGCTCCTTTCGCGCAGCCGATTCAACGACGTGGCTTCGCTGCGCACGCACTGCCGCATGGGTCGTCAAGTACTTCCCTCGCAGAAGTAAACGCTTACCACGCGGGTCTTTCCAACCTGGAACCGATCCGGCTTTCTTTCGGAGGTCCGGTCCGAACTTACCCGATCAGGCCGGAAGCGCCGCGTGAGCCGATGCCAAAGATGCTTCTCGACGCAGCTTGCTCAGTGCTCGTTTTTCGAGTTGGCGAACTCGCTCGCGGCTTGTGCCGAAGTGATCTCCCAGTCTTTGAAGGGTCCAGGGAGTATCGTCCATGAATCGCTTGGACACGATGAACCGTTCCCTGGGATCTAGTTTTTTCAACGCCTTACTGGTGGAACGGGCGAGTTCGTCTTCTGATTCACGCTCGATCAACAACTTTTCCTGGTTCGCGGAACCGTCTTCCAGAAGGTCAATGGGCGAAAGGTCGTTGTCGTCTCCCACGGTGTCGTTGAGGGACCGTTCCCGGGCCTTGACTCTTGCTTCCACCTCGATGACCTCATCGGTCTTCACGTTCAGTTCCTTGGCCAGTTCGCTGATACGAGCGTCTCTGGAATCGCTGTCGAAATGCTCCCCGATATCCCCTATGCGGAAGAAGAGTTTTCGCTGGGCTTGAGTGGTTCCCAGCTTGACGAGGTTCCATGACTTCAGGATGTAATTCTTGATGTAGGCCTTGATCCACCACACGGCAAACGAAACCAACCGGTAGCCCTTATACGGGTCGAAACGTTTCACCGCCTTCATCAATCCGATGGTGCCTTCTTGAATGAGATCCGCCACGGGAATCATGTAATGACGATATTGGAATGCCGTCTTGACCACGAAAGGAAGGTGGGAAACCACCATCTCCTGCGCCGCGTCGACATCGCCGGTCTCCACGTACTTTACCGCCAGTTCGTACTCCCTCTCGGGGCTCAGCGGCTTGATCGATCTCACCTGGGCCAGAAACTGATCCAAATTGCCGGTCGGAACCGGATAATTCATTCCTTCTCTCCTTGCCGGCGAAACGATACACTCGTTCCGCTTCGGCGCGCAATTCAATCCAGCAGACTAACGAATAGTCATTGACGAAGCAATTGTCAACCCTTTGGCGCAGCGATTATCCAATGCTTCCGACGTGCAATCACCGTCCGGTCCGGGTTCGCGGCTCTCGAGAAAAGAAAACAACCCCTCCAGGCTACCCCACCGAGATGGGGATTTTCCTCGGGACCGCTTTCGCCGCCTTGGGAAGCACTATTTTGAGAACTCCGTCGGACAACGACGCGCTGATGCTCCGCCGATCCACCACATCGCTTATCCGGAAGTTCCGATAGTAGTTGCCCACTCGGTACTCGGACAATAACTCAGCGCCTTCGTCGTCGACAGCGTTCACCCTTCCGACTATTATGAGCTCGTCGTCGTTGAGATCTACGTCGAGATTGTCGGCCTCGACACCCGGCATATCGGCGAGAAGTACGATCTCGTTGACCGTCTCGTAGATGTCGACCGCGGGTGTAAAGTACGCTCCCTCGTATGTGGGTTCGCCGGCTTGGGCCGGCACCTGGTCCTTCTGGGTAATTTCAACGGTGTCTTCCGCCATTTCCACACCTCCTTGAGCGGGACGGTCACTCGGCCGAAATCTTGATTTCCTTCGGAGCGCTCTTCGTTTCCTTAAAGAGCCTCACGGTGAGCACCCCGTGTCGATAGGTCGCGTTCACTCGATCCCGGTCCACGTTTCCGGGCAGAGTCAGGCTTCGCTGGAACGTACCGACCGCGCGTTCGCGCCGATGAAAACTCGCCTCGTCGCCGATTGTCTCCGGCGGCCGCTCGCCTCGGAGACTCAACGTATCCCCCTCGATCTTGACCTCGAGGTCTTCCTTTTTCATTCCGGGAATCTCCGACGACACGATGAACGCGTCCGAAGTTTCCCGGACATTCAGCAACGGGAAAAGTCGTGTCTCTCGCCATGGAGACCTCAACCACGTTCTGCCGCCGCCGGCAAGAGCACCGACCAGGTCGTCCATATCCCTCCTCAGCCTGGCGATTTCGCCTCCCAAACGACCTCTTCCGGTACGCCATATGTACATTGTCGGACCTCCTTCCACGCAGGCGCTCTCGCATTCCATCCGTATGAACGCAACACGTCATGCTTCCGCGCACTGCCTATGGTCTCTTAATTGTGTATGATTTCGATCTTGTCAAGGCGGGCGGCGACCGAGGAGAGCATAACTCTGGATTTCCGGAAGCCGTTCGGGGTATAAGGTACGATCTGGTGGAGGTTCTTGCATGACGTTGACAGACATGACATATGCAGATCTGATTCATGATGTTGAAGACAGGCTCGAGGCCGGGGGACGGATCCTCCGTCATGAAGCCGAGCGGCTTCTTGATACGCCCGATGCCGATATGATGAGGCTTGCCGCGGCCGCGGACAGGATTCGGATTCATTTCAAAGGCGACCGCTTCGACGCGTGCTCGCTCATAAACGCCCGGTCCGGCCGATGTTCCGAAGATTGTGCCTTCTGCGCACAGTCCGCACGACATAACGGACGGGCCGACGTGTACGGGCTGCGTACCGCAGACGATATTCTCTCGGCCGCTCATGCCGCGCGTGAAGCGGGCGCTTCCCGTTTCTGCACGGTGACGAGCGGCGGCGCGCTTTCGGACAATGATTTCGACTCGTTGATAGAATCCCTCGACAGAGTTCGCCGGGAAGTGGACATCGCGCTCGATGCGTCGCTCGGATTTCTCGATGAGGGAAGGGCCGCCAGGCTCTCGGCGGTCGGAGTCACTCGGTACAATCATAACCTCGAGACCTCCCGAGAGCACTATCCCTCGATTTGTTCCACCCATTCGTTCGATCGGCGAGTCGAAACGGTACGGACGGCACTGGAATCCGGCTTCTCTGCGTGCAGCGGAGGCATCATCGGGCTGGGAGAGACCCCGTCTCAACGGTTGGACCTTGCGTTCACGCTCGCGGATCTGGGAGTGGACTGCGTTCCCATCAACATTCTCGACCCCAGACCGGGAACCCCCCTGGAGCATGCCGACGAGTTGGAGCCGATGGAAATCATCCGTACCATTGCCGTTTTTCGCATGATTCTTCCCACGGCCACCATCAAGATTGCAGGCGGCAGGGAGAGGAACCTCGGCGATTTCCAGGCATTGGCATTGCGTTCCGGTGCCAACGGCATGATTATCGGCGGTTACCTCACGACCTCCGGCCGTTCATTGGATACCGACCTCAAGCTGATCCATCAGGCGGGGTTTCGTCTGTGAGCCGCGGGAGAGTCGAAGGCGCGGCTTTTGTTTGTGATCTTTGACCCCTCAGGCGTCCTTAATAGGGGTCCTATGAAACTGCAATAGCCTCAGGGAAGCCGGCTCCGGCGATGGAAGGCGGGGTGCCGAGGATATGCGAGTCCGGCCCGCCGGAAAAGTGCAGGGCCAAGGCCCGAGAAAACCGAGCGGCTCCCCGGACCTTCACCCCGCTTGTGTTTGCATCTGCAATGCGAATAGGGCTCGAACCCTCCCTACCCTTTGAGATCCTTGATCTTCTCTTCCAACGCCGGGACCACCTCGTTGAGGTCGCCCACGATGCCGTATTGGGCCACGCGGAAGATCGGCGCTTTCGCGTCCTTGTTCACGGCAACGATCAGGGGAGCCCCCTTGATGCCGCCCACGTGCTGGAATGCGCCGCTGATCCCCAGTGCGAGGTACACCTTGGGTTTGACCTCCACTCCGGAGGTCCCCACCTGGTGGTATTTGGGCAGCAGATTCTTGTCGACAATCGGCCTTGAGCAGGCCAGCACACCGCCCATGGCGTCGGCCAACGACTCGAAGATTTCCATGTCGGGCTCGTCGCCGATGCCGCGGCCCAGGGAGACGATGATGTCCGCGGACGCGATGTCCACATCGCCCTTTTCAGCCTCCACGTAGTTGAGAAACCTCTTGCGGGGAGCTTCATCGGCCACCGGAGACGCGATCTTCTCGACCGCCCCTGCAGCTCCGCCGCCGGAGCTGAAGGGAAAAGCCCCTCCCCGAAGCGTTACAACGATCTTCTCCGCGCCTTTGAATGAGACCTTGGCATTCACCTTGTAATTGTACATCTGCCGAAAAGCCGCAGGTCTGCCGTCCTTGACCTCGAACGCGAAACAGTCGGTCGCGAGAGCGGCATCCAACGCCACCGCGAGTCCCGGTGCCAAGTCCATCATCGAGTTGGAGTTTCCCATGACCAGCATGAACGGAGCCTTGTCCGAAAGGATTGCGGCAAGGGCTTTCATCGCCGAGTCCGAGTTGAAGGTCTCGAACTTGGGGTCTTCCACGACCAGGACCTTGGGACATTCCTTTGCCAGTTCGTCGGCCATGCCCGCGGCATTGTCCGTCAGGAGTATGCAATTGAGTTCCCCGCCCAAATCCGCGGCGAGTTTGCGACCTGCTTCCAGGGCTTCCCAGGTGGCATCTCGAAGCTTCTGCAGGCGGTGTTCGGCCAGAACGAATATCCGTGTCATCATCCAATACCCCCTTTTTCCTTCAAGATCTCGGCAAGCCTGCCGGCAGCTTCTTCGGCCCCGCCGCCGATGATTTCCGCGCCTTCTCCTTCGGGCGGCATGGCAACCTCTTCAACCTGGATCTTGGACCCCTGGGGACCCACCTGAGACTCATCCAATCCCAATTCGCCGCAATCGATCACGGGTATTTCCGCGGATGCAACTTTGCGCACCGCGCGGATGGAGACGAACCGCGGTTCGTTCAGGCCCGTGGCAACTGAGAGTTGTGCGGGCAGATCCATCTCGACTGCTTCGTACAGTCCTCCTTCGAGTTCCTTCTTGAACTTGACTTTGCGGTCCAGGAACTCGATTGACGACACCAGGACCGCATTCGGCACGCCGAGCATGGCGGCAAGCATGCCTCCCACCTGACCGCTGCAGTCGTCGTCGGCAAGCGTTCCCGTGAGGATAAGATCAAAGGGACGGTCCTTAATGAACTTTGCGAGGATCGTCGCGACGGCATACCCGTCGGACCCCTCAAAGGCATCATCCCAGAGATGAAACGCCTCGTCCGCTCCCCTGGCAAGGCTCTCCCGGAGCATCTCTTCCGCGTCCTCCGGAGCCACGCTGACCACGGTAACCTTGCCGCCGACCTTTTCCTTGATCTGAACGGCCTCCTCCACTGCGAAGCGATCCCAGTCATTTATGTCGTGGTCCAAGTCATCTTTCTTGATGTCCTTGGCTCCGCCCGCAATGGCCAGGTCCGCCTCGGAGGTGTCCGGCACCCATTTCACGCACACGATGATATCCATGGTTCCTCCAACTGCTTCTCTTGAATCAGCCAATAGACTGGAATTTGCAGAAGTTCCCTTTAAGTGAGATAGGCCTCCCCGCGTCCCGCGGGGTAACTCTTCATTCACGCGCATGCGTGCCGAGCGACCTGTCCACGAGTTCCACGAGATCGACGACCTCCATCTTCCCCTCGTTTCCGGTGGTCTTGATGGCATCCTCCAGGTTGATCAGACAGAACGGGCACGCGGTGACCACGATCTCGGCACCCACCTCGGAGGCCATTTTGACGCGCACTTCACCCATACGCTCACGCTCCTGCTCGTTCTCGTACCAAAGGAGCAAACCTCCGCCGCTGCAACAGAAACTCCGGGACCGGGAACGCTCCATCTCACGCAGTCGAATGCCCGGAATGCGGCCCAGGACAAACCTCGGATCTTCGTAAATGCCGTTGTGCCTGCCCAGGTAGCACGGATCGTGGTACGTTACGACCTTGCCCTGCACGTAGTCCCCGGTGAAGCTCAACCTCCCGTTCCGCACCAGTCGGGCCATCAGTTGGCTCGCGTGCACTATGGGAAACTTCTCCGGGTAATCGTTGCGTATGGTGTTGAATGCATGAGGATCGAATGTGACGATCTCCTTGAAGTCCCTCTCTAGAAAGGCCGCGATGTTCTTTTGACAGACCTGCTCGAACAGTCCTTCCTCACCGAGTCTTCTGATCTCGTTGCCTGAATCGGTCTCGTCGGCCCCCAGTATGCCGAAGTCCGAACCGGACGCGGTCAGGATACGTGCAAAGGACTTGCTGATTTCCTGAATTCTCGGGTCGAACGATCCGCAGCTGTCCACAAAAAACAGGAGATCCGCGGCCTCCCCCTTTTTGAGCTCACGCACCTCGACGCCTTCGAGGTCCTTGGTCCATGCAGCCCTTTTCGCTTTGCTCCCGCCGTAGGCGTTCCCCTTTTTCTTAATCTGTTGCATGGGCTTCTGGAGGGACTGGGGCACATCGCCCTGGTCGATTAGGTACCGCCTCATGTCCACGATCTTATCGATATATTCGATCAGTATGGGGCATTCCGCTTCACACGCTCCGCACGTGGTGCAGGCCCAGATCTCATCCCCCGTGACTACGTCTCCAGTGAATTGGATCTTGCTCCGGTCCTTTTCCGCCCCGAATATGGGGTAATGCTCGTATGCGAAATCCCGGGCCTTGATGCTGATCATCTTGGGGGAAAGGGTTCGCCCGACGGTAGTTGCAGGACAGTTGTCCGAACATCGACCGCAATCCGCGCACGAGTAGAAATCGAGAATGTGTTTCCACGTGAAGCGCTCAAAGTGCCCCACCCCGCATTCGGGGAGTTCCATCCAGTCGTCGACCCCGCATTCCACCGGTTTGATCGCCCCTTTGTTCAGGTTCGAGAAAAACACGTTGGGTATCGCGGTAATCACGTGGAAGTGTTTGGAGATGGGAAGGAAATTGAGAAGGCCGAAGAATACGAGAATGTGGGCCCAGTACCCGCCGATATGCAGGTAGTTCAACGCCTGGGAACCCTTTTCCGGCATGAACAGCGCGCCGATGCTCGCGGCGGGGAAGAACAGGGCATGGCCTTGGGCCCCGTTCTGCTTCAGCGCACTCCCGTCGAAGACCATGTCGGTGATCATCAGTGCGGAAACGAGGCCCAGGATAACGTATGCTTCGCTGCCGTGACCCTTGCCTCCCGGGTGATCGTAGCGTGCAGGTGTGAACACGGCTCGTCTGACAATGCAGATGATGCAGACCGCGAGAACCATTAGGACTACGTAATCCTTGAGCACCTCGTACGCAAAGGCCGCCGAGCCCGTAAGGAGGGGTAGGTGGAAATCCGGCGAGAATCCTAGGCCGATCAGGGTGAGGGACCTCAGCGACAGGATCATGAACCCGGCGAACAGCAAGATGTGGAGTACTCCCGCACCCAAATACCGGGGTTGACGGTACTGTCCGAATCCATACACCAGCGCGAGTTTGATGCGTTCCCCGATGTCCGAGAATCGCGGGTCCGGCATCCCCCGTCTTAGGAGATCGATCCGCCGGTACATGACGAATGCGAAAAAGCACAGTGCCAGTGTGAGGATGATCAGTGCGACGATATAGGCCGGTATGCCGGCAATTGGTACGTCCGCCGGCTCAAGCAGAGTCATGTGTCAAAACCTCGATCTGTTGTGGAAGAGTTGATTGGTCAAGGGGTTATTGCATACGCGGGAAGCGTTCATGCCAACGCGGCACAGGCTTTACAGCCTGCGGATCGTCCATCTCGTTCCCGGGCTCTGCCCGGATCTTCGACGGGTCCCGCGTTCAGCGCGGGATGCCTGCCCCGGGCGGCCACAGGTGGCCGCCCCTA
>JAVHLK010000020.1:0-11926 GCA_031082285.1 Desulfomonilaceae bacterium | reverse complement strand
GGCTCCATCACCCTGTCACGCTTGTTCGGGGCCAAGGATTCATACTCGTACCCCAGGCGGTCCTCCCTGGCCTTGCCGAAGCGCGCGAAGCTTTGTCGTCGGTCCGATCGTACGATGGTGAACGGCTCATTTCCCGTGGATATGACATCGGACATCTTGAGGGACAACGCCTTGCTCAGCTTGATCAGCTGTCCCAAAGGCAGATAGGTTTCTCCTGCTTCCAGCTGAGCCAGAACACGGGACTCGATTCCCGTCTTTTCGGCAAGCTCTTCCAGAGTGAACCCCCGGCTTTCCCGTCCGGCGCGAATCCTCTGACCGTGACTGATCGCCTCCTCTCCTGCTGCGGACTCTTCCGCCGCGGCCATGGCTGCGGGGTCCGTGAGCAGGTCGTGCCCCTTGTCATCCCCGTACGCTTCGGCCGCCTCACGAAAAGACTCGTAGGAAGTCCCTTTCTTTTCTTCGTCCATATTCGATCCTTTCGACGTCCGCGCTCACGCGTCAACACGCGGGCAGGACGCTCTCGATGACTCAGGTAATTACATGGACCGTCCCGGAGCGCCGATGCTTCTGGCAATAACGATACGCTGCACTTCCGACGTGCCTTCGCCTATATCCAGGAGTTTCTGATTCCTGTAGTGGCGCTCCGCGGGATAGTCCTTCATCAGTCCGTACCCGCCGTGCAGCTGGACCGCATGATTGGCCGCTCGGTAATAGGTTTCCGAGCAGACCAATTTGGCCATGGCTCCGTATTTGGGGACCAGCTTATTATTATCCATAAGCCAACATGCCTTGTAAAGCAGCAGCCTGGCCATCTCGATCTCGGTGGCCATGTCGGCCAACTTGAATGCGTTGGCTTGGAACGATCCGATGGGTCTGCCGAACTGCTTTCTCTTCTTTGAGTAATCAAGTGCCAGATCGAACGCGCCCTGTGCTCCTCCCAGTCCCATGGCGCCAATGGACAGGCGACCGCCGTCGAGGGTCTTGAGCATCTGATGGAAACCTTCACCTCTCTTGCCCAAGAGGTTTTCCTTGGGAACCCGGCAATCCTGGAACGTGAGCTGACCCGTATTGGAGGCCCGCCAGCACATCTTGTTATGCATGGTCTCCGTTATGAAGCCCTTGGTTCCGTTCTCGACGAGGATGCAGCTGATCTCCGGCTTTCCCGATTCCGGCGTGTCGGTGACGCACTGCACGACGCATACCGCACTGATGTCCGTGGTCGAGTTGGTGATGAAGATCTTGCTTCCATTAATTACCCACTCGTCCCCGTCAAGTACTGCAGTAGTCTGGGACGCGCCCGCGTCGGACCCGGCATCGGGCTCGGTCAAACCGAAGGACGCGAGAATCTTGCCCGCACACAGATCCGGTAGCCATTTCTTCTTCTGCTCTTCCGTGCCGAAATAGTAGATGGGCGCGATTCCGAGAGAATTCCCCGCAGCTATGGTCGCGGCCTGAGAACCGTCGATTCGTGCCACCTCCTCCACTATAATGATGTAGTTGAGGTATCCCACGTCGCTTCCGCCGTACTCTTCCGAGACGAAGGGACCGAAGAAATCCAGTTCTCCCATCTTTCGTACGAGATCGTAAGAAAACTCCTCCTTGTCATCAAGCTCCTGAGCGACGGGAGCAATCTCCTTCTCGGCGAATTCCCTGACCACCTTTCGGGTCAGCTCCGCATCCTTGGGAAGATCAAAGTTCAAGGACATACTCAAACCCCCTTATGCCTGTGTAGATAACGAAGACCATGAGCCGCAAGACATTGCGGGAACGGGTCGTACCATTCCCGTCGGAGATCCTCAGAATCTTCTTGGATCCTTATTGGGTATATGTTCCGCCGCCGGTTCACGGAGTACGAGATTGCATCACAAGAATTCGGGATTCCAACAGGAACGCCCGTATGCATGTACGGATTCGGTTGCTCTGTCGGCGCTCCCCAGGGAACCGCAGACATCTTGGCTCACAATGCGGTCCCTCATAGTTCCGGAGCAACATGAGACGAGCATACCGGCTTCGATCGGGTATGCCGCAATCGTTCGCATCGAGAACGCCCGTTCCCGGTCAAATCCGGAAGCCAAAACAAAGAGTCAAGAGATAGACCGACAGGGAAGCCGGTACGCCCGAGACCGCGTCCAGCGGCGAACACACCGACCCTCCGAGACGCAGGATCATCCAATGGAGCATGTGGAGACTCTCCCGGCACTCGGCCGGCCGTTGTCCACATCCCTCTCAACCACTGGATTCTCGGGTATCGCCCCGGACTCACCGATGATCGCGAGGCTCCCTCCGACGAACTTCACACGTGTTCCGAAACCTGAATCGCGCCGAGATGGAATGCGGATGCATCGGCGCTACCCATTTGCATACCAGATCCTCACTTCCCATGTCAAGCCGAACAAATCTTCAGTTAACGCTATCTTGAATCGTTTCGCGACCGTCGCAACGACATGCGCGGCGAACCGCCATGACTGGTGGTCACAACTGAAGATGAAAGTCCACGCGGACTCCGCGCCGAAGGCCGCCTGGGTAGGCACGGGGCCTACCCCTACGGGAACGAGAAGGAACGGCCGGCAGCATCCCGTCCCACGAGAGTGGTTTGAGGCTCCGCACTTTGTTCCGTAGCCTGTGCCTCCGTGCCCGGAAAGCTCTGGTTCCGGTTATAGGACTCGGTGACGGGAGCAGAATGTGTCACCGAGTCTACGCCATGAAACACCAAGCGCCCGGATAGAGAACGGCCCACGCCAACCGGACCCGGCAAGCCTTGGACTCAACGGTCTTCACGTGACGGGGGGTGGACCGCTGAGTGTGAACAATACTCCGTTTTTTCGGCACAACATGTTGTTCATGAAACCGGCCGGGCATACGATCAAGGACCCTAACATGCCATAACCATTGATTTGTCGCACACGCGCTCTTTAGGCATGCTAATTGCTTCGGAACGTGGTAGAATAGCGCCTCGGTCGGCTCGGGAGAGGTCTGCCGAGAGTAACCAAGGCGCATTACGGCTCTCTTTCGGCCCATCGTCCCTTCTCAGGAACAGGGGAAACTTATCCTTTGTCAATTCTTCCGGAACAAGGCGGTTCATAGGTAACCCATGGATATGAAGCGGGATTATTATGAGGACATTCAACTTTTCAGGACAAAGACCGTTCTCATCGCCTCGGTTCTGTCGCTGGCGGCCTTGGCCGTCCTGCCGTTCATGGTGGGCGGGTACACGCTTTACATCGTCAACTTGATCGCGATCAACGCGATTGTCGCCATCGGATTGAATATCCTGGTCGGATATACCGGGCAGATTTCATTGGGGCACGCGGGCTTTTTTGCCATCGGAGCCTACTCTTGCGTGCTCTTGATGGTCAAGGGAGGCGTCCCTTTTGTGATCGCACTGCCGGCGGCCGGCCTGATTTCCGCCCTGTTCGGGTTCCTGCTCGGTTTGCCGTCCCTGAGACTGGAAGGTCCGTACCTCGCGATCGCAACGCTCGGGTTCGGCATGGCCGTGACCCAAATCATCAGCCATTCGGAGTTCACCGGCGGCCATATGGGCATCGAGGCCCCACGCATGTCGTTCGGTCCCTTCGAGGCCAGGACGGGTCCTCAGCAGTATGCGGTGATCATGAGCGTGGCGGTGATCATGACCATTGCCGCGGTGAACCTGATGAAGACGCGGGTCGGTCGGGCCTTCGTCGCCATCAGAGACAGCGAAATCGCCGCGGAAGCCATGGGCGTCAACCTCAGCTGGTTCAAGACCCTCTCCTTTGCCGTCAGCGCATTTTATACGGGTGTCGCGGGAGCACTCATGGCATTCGCCCTTGAACATGTGAGCGCGGGCAGCTTCAACTTGATCCTCTCCATCACGTTCCTCGCCATGGTGATCGTCGGCGGTCTCGGTTCGGTCATGGGGGCCATCATGGGAGCGGCCCTCCTGACGTATTTGCAGATAAAGCTTCAGATCGTTCAGGAGGCTCCCCTCATAGGGCCTTTCCTGCTGGAAGTTTCCAAACGGTTCTTCAATCCCGCGGGGCTGGCCAACATTCAGAGTATCGTGTTCGGTGCCATCATGATTGCCATCGTGATTTTCGAGCCCCTGGGCATGCACGGCATCTATCTAAGAATCAAGCGCTATTGGCGCATGTGGCCCTTTTAGACGGAGGTCTCATGGTTTTCTTTTTCGATCTGGTCATCGGAGGGCTCGCCATTGGAGCCTGCTACGCTCTCGTAGCGCTCGCCATGGTGATCATCTACAAGACCTCCGAGGTTCCCAATTTCGCCCAGGGAGAAATGGCCATGATTTCCGCATTCGTGGCCTATGCACTCATCGAAAGCTATGGTGTGGGTTTCTGGACGGCCGCGGGCCTCACCCTGCTGTTCGCATTGTGCCTGGGAGTCGTCTTGGAACTGGCCTTCCTCAGGCCTGCGAAGAACCCGAACATCCTCGGCCTGATCGTGATCACGCTCGGCGCGGAAATGATCCTCTACGGCCTGGCGGGCTGGAAGTGGGGCGCAAACCAGCATCCTTTTCCCGTCCCCTTTTCCGAGTACGGCGGCGTGACCTACGCCGACGTCATCATAACCGAAATCAATATCTGGACCTTTGTCACGAGTCTGGTGATGATGCTTCTGCTGTTCCTGTTCTTCCGGTACACCAAACTCGGGACCGCCATGAAGGCGGTTCAGCAGAACGTGTTTGCCGCCAAGGCCATGGGCATTCCCACCAGACGAATTCTCACGTTCACCTGGGGTCTCAGTTCCGTTACCGGCGCGGTGGCCGGGATGCTGATCGCACCCATAGCCACACTCGATCCCAACATGATGCTCGACCCCTTGCTCAAGGGTTTTGCCGGTGCAGTCCTCGGCGGTATGACCAGCCTTCCCGGTGCGGCCTTGGGAGGATACATGCTGGGACTCATCGAGAACTTCTTCGGCGGATACGTATCGCTCGAGTTCAAGTCGGTCGTCGCGTTTGCAGTCATCGTGCTGGTTCTCTGCGTGAAGCCGTCGGGACTCTTGGTCAGGCATTTTGAGAGAAAGGTCTGATGGATCTCCGTTCGGAAAGCATTCGGGTACGGTCCGAGCGTACTGCGGTCTTCCTCCGTTCGACCGCATGGTTGGCATGTCTGGCTTGCCTTATGATGCTCGCGTCACGTGGGGAAGTCCGGTCCGAGGACACAGCCGGGTTGGTACGGGTGGTGAAGGAGTACTTCGACGCGGAAATGCTCGGCAATACCGAGAGAGTATGGGCTTTGCTCGCCCCGTCATCAGACTTCAAGCGGGCTTATTCGTACCCGTTCTACTCTCACCTGGCGAAGCGGCATCCGGTACGCGTCAAGAACTATGTCATTGAGGGGGTCCTGGAGATAGTGAACAACCCGGATCGGAAACGGCTGCCCATGGTGGAAAAGGTCGCGCTCGTCAGGGTCCGAGTCGTCTTGACCGATCCCGACGGTACGGATACGGGGGAGACAAAGGTCTTTACCTTTCTGCAAGAAGGGGGCGCCTGGTACAAAGGATGACGTGTTCGGCGGTCCTCAGGCTGCAGAACACGTCACACGTTCGACACGAGAGAGATGGGGTTCTACCCGAGGCTCGGCATGGCGTTTGACCATTAGGAACGACCGTCCGCGCCGCGGTTCAACGTTTCTTGAAGGAGGAACAGGATGAAGAGAGGAATCTTTTCGGCAGTAATCATGATCTGCACACTGATGACCCTGGGAGTACCGAACGCGGTCATGAGTGCGGACGCGGTCCGCGGGGTGACCGACAGCGAGATCCTCATCGGCCAATGGGGACCGCAAACAGGACCGGCCGCCTTGTGGGGTACAGTGGGCAGGGCCACGGGCGTCTACTTCGACCTCCTCAACTCCGAAGGGGGAATTCATGGCCGGAAAATCAAGTACTTCAACCGGGATGACGCATACCAGCCCATGAAGACCAAGGCCATTGTCAAGGAATTCGTGGAGAATATCGGTGTGTTCGGAGTCGTCGGCGGCGTGGGTACATCCACCGGAATGGCGGTTCGCGATTACCTGGCGGAGCACAAGGTTCCCTGGGTCAGCCCGGCCACGGGATCGTCTCATTGGAGCCAACCGTTTCAGAAGTATATCTTCGCCACCTTTCCGCAGTATCACCAGGAAGCCTACGTGCTGACCGAATACGCGGTCGAAAAACTGGGCAAGAAGAAGATCGCGTTTTTCTACCAGAACGATGACTACGGCAAAGAGGGCCTTACCGGGGCCAAGCAGTACCTGGAATCAAAGGGAATGACGCTCGCGGCTGAAGTGCCCGTCGAGGTTACCGACACCGATCTCAAGACCCACGCGCTCAAGCTCAAGGAATCCGGAGCGGAAGTCGTCATCATGTGGGTGCTGCCCAAGCACGGCGCGATCATTCTCGGAGTCTCCAAGGCCATTGGTTTTTCACCACAATGGATCTCCTGTTCCACCCTGTCGGACCCGGACCTCATGTTCAACGTCACCAAGGGCCTGTGGAAAGGGGTCATGTACGCCAACTTCGTCAACATGGAAAGCCCCAACATCAAGAAATACCTGGAGGCCCAGAAGAAATTCGCACCCAACGAGAAGTATACGGGCCTGTTTTTCCTGGCGGGCTTCTACTTCGCGGAACCGATGGTCGAGGGCCTGAGACGCGCCGGTAAGGACCTCACGGTCGACTCTTTTGTCAAGGCCATGGAGACCATCGAGGGGTGGAATGACTGGCTCGGGTACAACTGCACCTTCACGGCCACCGACCATCAGGGAGTCAAGTCCGTGTACATGGAACAGTGCGGTGACGATGGAGCGAGGATCAAGATCACCGACTGGCTGGTCTACAAAGGCAAGTAGGAGAATTGCCGCGTTTCGCGTGCGGCGGCCGCCGCACCGGCGTGATTGAAAGTGAAGCGAAGCAATCTCGGGGCCCGACATGCGTGAGATTGCTTCTTCACTTCACTCCTCGCAGGAACTTGAATGAAGCCCGACACGCTGCGTCGTGTCGGTCCTGATGCTCCGTTTTTTTTTGCAGTACGTAATCCGGTCACCGTAGGCGTTGGAATAAGACATGGCATTGTTGTCAATACAGGAGCTGGGAATCTCGTTCGGCGGCCTGGTCGCATTGAGCGGGATATCTCTGGATGTGGAAAAAGGATGCATCTTCTCGGTCATCGGTCCCAATGGAGCCGGGAAGACGACCTTGTTCAATTGCATCACCGGGATATACCGTCCGACCCGGGGAACGATCCGGTTCGACGGCAAGGATCTGGTAGGGAAGAAGCCGTACCAGACGGCGCAAATGGGAATCGCGCGCACCTTCCAGAACATCGAGCTGTTCAGTCATCTGTCAACGATGAACAACCTCCTGCTCGGACGACACATCCACATGAAGAGCGGGGTACTCGCGGGAGCCACCTTTCTGGGCAGGAGTTTTCCTGCGGCGCGGGAAGAGTGCCGACACCGGGAGCGAGTGGAACGGATCATTGAATTCCTCGAAATTGAAGCCGCGCGGGACGCACCGGTGGCCGCGCTCCCGTACGGGACCCGCAAGCTCGTCGAGTTGGGAAGAGCACTGGCAATGGAGCCTTCCTTGCTGCTCCTCGATGAGCCGACCGCGGGAATGAACCACGAAGAGAAGCGAGACATGATGTTCTGGATCAGGGATATCCGGGACGACTTCAACGTTACGATTCTCATGATCGAGCACGACATGAACCTCGTCATGGACGTCTCGGACGAGATTCTCGCACTGAACTTCGGCGTGAAACTCGTTCAAGGCCCTCCGGAGGTCGTTCAGAATCATCCTCAAGTGCTCGAGGCCTATTTGGGCGAAGAATAGGTCTTGAACGGCCCACTGCCGACAAGATCCTGGAAAGGTACCTGATAAGAACGGCCAAACACGATGCTTGAGACCAAAAACATCGAAATCTACTACGGCAAGATCATGGTGGTGCGAGGGCTGTCTCTGACGGTGGCCGATGGAGAGATCAGGGCCATCCTGGGAGCCAACGGGGCCGGTAAGAGCACCACGCTCAAGACCATCATGGGCTACCTGGACGATCAACCGGACAAGGGAACCATTTGGTTCAAAGGGAAACGGATCGACGGGATGAAGACCGAGAAGATCGTTCCCCTGGGAATCGCGTTCGTCCCTGAGGGCCGCGAGGTGTTCCCCGAACTGACCCTGCGGGAAAACCTCATGATGGGAGCATATACGCGCAAAGACCGTGAGATTCAGGGCGATCTCGACCGGGTGTTCAATTACTTCCCCGTGCTGGAGGACCGCCTCAAGCAACAGGCGGGCACGCTTTCGGGAGGCGAACAGCAGATGCTGGCCATCGGCAGAGCACTCATGTCGAGGCCCGCTTTGATGATGCTCGATGAACCGTCGCTCGGACTCTCCCCGATCCTGGTCACGGAGATCTTCAATATCATTCGGACCATTAACGCTGACGGCGCGACCATACTGCTTGTCGAACAGAACGCGCGCAAGGCCCTGAGCGTTGCACACCATGCGTTCATCATGGAGACCGGACGTATCGTCCTGGAAGGTCCGCCGGAAAAACTCGAGCAAGACGAGGATGTTCAGGAATTCTATCTCGGCATCAAGAAGGACCAATCCGTTCGAGGAGAGGCCAGGTACAAGAGAAAGAAGAGGTGGCGATAACAGGGTGAGGGACCGGGCGCTCGCCGCCGAATCTAGGCCGAACCACGTGCTGCGTTTCATGGGTGCGGTAACATCCTGTCCCGCGTGCGGCGCGGGATGCCGGGCGCGTGAAGAATATCCCGCGGAACGCGGGAAGGCCGGCGCTGCCAAACCAAGGATGCTTGTCTCAAATACGTAAACGTACTTAGGGATTTCGGTACGGAACCGGGGGATTCATATCCCTCGGAAAAAGAGGAAGTATGACCGAATACACCGCCGAAACGATCTCACAGATGTTTGTTGACAGGGCCCTTCAGCACCCCGATAAGGTGGCGCTTCGCTACAAATGGCTGGGTATCTGGCGGGATGTTACGTGGGCCGAATACCTGGAAAAGGTCCGGTGGATAGCCTTGGGACTTATCGAGTTGGGCATCATGCCGGGAGACCGCGTGGCGGTCATTGGCGAAAACCGGCCTGAATGGCTCTATTCCGACTTGGGGATTATCTGCGCAAGAGCCGTTGCAGTGGGAATCTACACCACCAGTGCGGCAACTCAGTGCGAATACGTGGTCGACCATTCGGGGTCACGCGTATTCATCGTCGAGGACGAAGAGCAGCTGGACAAGGCGCTGTATTTCAGAGAGAGGACGCCTGCGCTCGAGAAGATCGTGGTGATGGACACGAAGGGTCTGCGGGATTTCTCCGATCCCATGGTCATGTCCTTCGAGGAATTCCTGGCCATGGGTGCCGAGCTCGACAAGAAACAACCAGAGCTTTTCGAGGAGACCATCGCGCAGATCGCTCCCGAGGACCTCGCATTGATCATTTATACGTCCGGGACCACCGGCCCGCCCAAAGGAGCCATGCTCTCCCACTACAACATCACCTGGACCGCGTGGTCAATCGGAGAGGCAATCCCCCTGTATCCCGAAGACGAGCTGCTCTCATTTCTTCCGCTGAGCCATATCGCCGAACGGATGTTCTCTTCGTACTTGCCGCTGCGATTCGGGTATACGGTGAATTTTTCCGAAAGCCCGGACACGGTGATGCTCAATTTTCAGGAAGTCTCCCCTACCATCATCTTTGCAGTGCCCAGAATATGGGAAAAGTACTATTCCTCCATACGGATCAAAATGGCCAACGCGACGTACTTCAAGAAACTCTCGTACGCTGTGGCGGAACGCATCGGCAGAAAATACGCGGAGATGAGGTTTTCGGGAGAACCGGTGTCCCTGTTGATGAGAACTGCGCATTGGCTTGCCAATCTTGCGGTGTTCTACAAGCTTCGTGAACGTCTCGGTTTCGAGCGGTGTCGCCTTGCCATATCGGGGGCGGCTCCCATCTCGCCGGATGTTCTCAAGTATTTTCAAGGGATTGCGGTTCCCTTACGACAAGTGTACGGCCAAACCGAAGGCGGCGGCCCCACCTGCATCCATCAGGGTGAGAATGTGGAACCGGACAATGTGGGTCCGCCCTTGCCGGGTGTGGAAGTGCGGCTCGGTGAGGACGGTGAGATCCTGGTCAAAGGCGGTAACGTATTCATGGGATACTTCCGCAGTGAAGAAGCCACATCGGAGACGCTCATCGACGGGTGGCTCTACTCGGGCGACGTAGGGGAACTGGACGAACGGGGCTACCTGAAAATCACCGACCGGAAGAAGGATCTTATCATCACTGCCGGCGGCAAGAACATCGCTCCTCAAAACATCGAAAATCAGATCAAATTCAGTCCGTACGTCAATGATGCCATCGTGATAGGCGACCGGCTCAAGTTCCTGTCCGCGCTGATCGTTCTTGACGAGGAAAACGTGGTCCAGTACGCGCAGGACCACAAGATACCGTTTACCACATATGAAAGCCTCACCAAGGCTCCGGAAATCATCGAACTCATCGACAATGAAATTCGTACGGTGAATAAGTCGCTCGCAAACGTGGAGACCGTCAAAAAATTTCGGATCGTGCCGAAAAAACTATACGAAGAGGACGGCGAAGTAACGCCGACAATGAAAGTCAAGCGCAAGTATGTGAACGAGAAGTTCGGAGACCTTATCCAGTCCATGTATAAGGGCTGATTACGCAATCATTCGGTGAGGTTGTCTCCCGGCGCGTTTCATGGGGAGAACGATCCGCGTTACCCCGGTTTCGCGAAGGCGGAGGTGCGCCCGAAACCCGTCGCCGTACGACCCGCCAACGATTGCCCTTCGGAGGAAAAGCTATGGTCAACCTTGTGGTGGATGAACGTGATGCAAAGTTCGTCCTGTACGAACAACTCAATATTGAGGAACTTGCTCAGTCGGAGAAGTATTCCGAGTACTCACGAGAGATGTGCGACATGATCCTGGACGCGGCTCAAAAGCTGGCCGAGAATGAACTGTGGCCGGCCAGAACCGCAGGCGACGTCGAGGGAGTGACGCTCCGCGACGGCAACGCGGTAGTCCCCAAGTCCTTCCATGACGCGTATTCGCACTTTCGCGACGGAGGCTGGATGTCCCTTTCGGTGGCGCCCGAGCACGGGGGACAGGGATGTCCCATTGCGCTGTATTGCGGAGCCATGGAGATGTTCGTCGCCGCAAACTTGGCCTTCATGGCGTACCCCGGTCTGACGACCGGCGCGGCTCGTCTGGTGCAAGATTACGGTACCGACGAACAGCGGCGCACGTACATGGACAGGATGTACTCGGGTGAATGGGGCGGAACAATGTGCCTGACCGAACCCCAGGCCGGGAGCGATGTGGGAGCACTCCGCACGAGAGCCAAACACAATTCCGACGGCACATACTCCATAACGGGCAACAAGATATTCATCACGTCCGGCGATCACGATCTCACCGAAAATATCGTCCATCTCGTCCTTGCCCGCATCGAAGGAGCACCTCCCGGCACAAAGGGCATCAGTATTTTCATCGTTCCCAAGAAGAGAATGGAAAACGGAGCCCTCGTGGACAACGACATCACTACGGGATCCGTTGAAAAGAAACTGGGCCTGCACGGCTCCGCAACCTGTGCGCTCAATTTCGGGGAGAAAGACGGCTGCATCGGGTACTTGCTCGGAAACGAGAACGGAGGCATGAGAATCATGTTCGACATGATGAACGAGGCCCGACTCGGCGTGGGTTTGCAGGGTCTCGCCCAGGCCTCGGGAGCATACATGCATGCCCTGAGATACGCGGACGAGCGTATACAGGGGCCAGTCTTCTCCTCCATGCGGGATCCCTCCGCACCCAAGATCCCCATCATCGAGCATCCGGATGTGCGTCGAATGCTGTTGTGGATGAAAAGCGTAACTGAAGGCATCCGT
>JAVHLK010000209.1 GCA_031082285.1 Desulfomonilaceae bacterium | reverse complement strand
TTTGAGACAGTTTCTGAAACCCGTGGCTAGTCACGGTGAGCCCCTACGGGGCACTAGTTGGTCAACATCTCGAATCGGTTGGCCTATAGGCAACCGATGTTCACGGTGCCCAGCCAAAAGATATGGGACATGCTCAGGGCTCCGCCTGGGATCGAGAGAATATCTTGCTTGACAATCAACACAGTCGTTACAGTTGTTTTACATTCCTTTATCTGCGCTGATCCGTGTCATCTGCGGATAAGTTCTTTTTCTTCTCTTCTTGGTGTCTTGGTGTCTTTGTGGTGAGATTTCTTTTTTTTTCTCATCTTTAATCCGCCGCCGGGGAAACCTGCATTACGTTCGGACGTACCGCCCGTGTCGCTCCTCCAGGGAACCGTCTCGAAGCAGAATCTCGATATTCTTCTTGACCATGGTCGTTTCAAAGGCCTTCTGGAGAAACTTGTCGGCCAACCCGTTCCCGTAAATCGGCGAGGCCGCGACGATATCCTCGAGTGATGCGGGCGGATCGCAGAGATCCAGCACCGCGCGGCTTTGACGAGAGAAAGACTCAAGGAATTTTTCGAAATACTCCGACGCGTCCCCCGTGATGGGCATCCTGTGCGACGAGCAGACACGTTCGTACGGCATGGACATGACCCGTTTCACGTCGTCCCGGAAGGTCTCGATATCCGCTTCCGGGTTTCCGTACCACGGCCCGAAGGACGTCAGATCGATGTCGGTGGTCAAGAGCGTCCGAGTAGTCCTGTCGAAGAAGCAATAGTGGTCCGTGAGATGTCCCGGTGCGCGGATCGCCTCCAAGCGGCACCCGCCAAGTTCAAGGACCTCGCCGTCGGAGTAACGCCGATCCGGCTTGCGTACTCCGCGCACGCCAAAGGTCCGCACGTAACGAGCCCATTCTTTACCTGCATCCGCCGAGCCCATGAAGCGTTCGCCGAGGCGGTCCAGGTCGGCGACCGAGTCGGGCGTTTCTCGAGGCATCATGATCACCCTGTCCTCGAGCAGGTACCAATGACGGATGTGGTCGGGGTGGGAGTGAGTGACGATCAGCACGTCTATCCGGTCGGCCCGGTCTATTTCCGCGATCCGCGCCTCCCCTACCCCCGCGTCGACCAATACGGTCTCGTTTCCTTTCAGCAGGAGCCCGTGACATGCCGGGAATCTTCCCCTGTTCTCTCCGGGGACAAAGAAGATGTGTTCACAAAGTCTCGAAATTTCATTTCTTTCCATCAGGATACCATTCTCCACGATCTCGTTCCGGCCTACATCTTCCTCCTGCCGTCACATACACGAGCGCCCGATCCGAGGGATTGGACAGGTAAAAGGAGTCATCCTCTTTTACGAGTACCGCGGAGCCTCGGTGCAATGGAACCTCTCCCGCGGTCGTGTGGAGCATTATTGTTCCCGTCAGCGAACAGAGGATTTCCTCATGTCCTTTACCGGCTCTCACCAGCCTGTCCGCTTCTCCGGGTGCAAGTACGCCGTAAATCATATAACACGAATCCGTGTGCAGGTCTTTGGCGCCGAGAACGTACTCGCCGCCCGAGGAATCCGCCAATTCGGCGAGATCGAATATTTTCATGTACGCTTCTCCCGGCAAGCACCCGACGGTGCGAATTCCGTACCGTCTTCTTGATTTTGCGAGATTGCCGCGGGCGCGCCCCATTGAACCGACAACGCCGGCAGTCCTTTAGAGTGAGGCCGGCGTGGAAAGCGGAGGAAAAACCCAGTGAAGGAAACCCGTGATCGGATTATGCCGCCGCGTGCGTGCACGACATCGGAGCGGAAGCCCGCGTCGAGGTGCTACCCCGCGATCTCGACTTCGGCCTCGATTTCCACGGGAAGGTCAAAAGGCAGTTCGGCCAAGCCCACCGCGGATCGGGCGTGTTGCCCTCTGTCCGGTCCGTAGAGTTCGAGAATCAGGTCGGAAAACCCGTTGATCACCTGAGGTTGTCGGTTGAAACCGGGTGCGGAATTGACCATCCCGAAAACCCGAAGCCACGCCCTCACTCTCTCCAATTCACCCAATTCCCGTTTCAGACTGCTCAATATGGACAATCCCGTGAGGCGAGCTGCCTGATACGCCTGCTCGAGGGACACGTCCGTCCCGACTTTGCCTAAAGGACCGGCAAGAGACCCATCTCCGTTGAGAGGGCCATGACCGGATACGTACGCGCGGTCGCCGCGCACGCGGACGAACGAAAACGGGAGTTTCACGCCCGACGGGATCCTCAGTGGTTCAGGGAGGACCAATCCCAAAGCTTCCAGCTTGTCTTCAATCGTCTCTCGCATTGAAATACCGCGGCCTCTTTCCGTCCCCCGACAGATCAGATTACCGGACTAGGTCCGCTTCATCCCCCAAGTCGTGCCCACGCAACCTCTCTTGTGAAGGTATGCCTTGCACGGGATCCATGCCCATGAGCTCGTAGAATTTCTCTTTCATGCCCTGGAAGTTGATCTCAATTCCCGCGGGTTCGCCGTCCCGTGCAGGTTCGAGCAGTCGGGGGGTCAACGTGTCATCAGCCGCGCTCAGGCCGTACCTGTGATTTATGAGCCGTTTCAGGTAGAAAACTCTCCGTCCGGCTCTCATCATGTCATCGATATCCCAGTCATACCCTGCAACGGTGTTGAACAATGCCGTCCACTCCGGGATGGAGATCTCCCTGTCCGCAAATTGGCAAAAGCACGCGCTGTTTTCGATTGCCCCAAGCGTGACCGATATCACCGCGGACTCGGGTTTGTTCTCATCGGTCATGGGCTCGAGTTCGTACTCGAATCCGATCTCCGGGTAGTAGCACGCTCCCATCTCGAAGAAGAGCATCGGGTCGGCAGTATGGCACGCGCCGCGCGCGCTCACGGCGTACGTGAGGGCCATGCCGTGTCCGCCTCCCCTGGGGTCGTGCATGGGAGCCTCGAGACCCTTCGAATGGGTGGTGAAATCAATGGAGCCCTCTCCGATCCTCTTCGCCGCGGCCACGCTTCCATCCGCGAGGAGATCGCCGAGCGGCCCGGTGCGATGTGCGATCATGGGCAGAAGCGTGTTCACCACGGTTTCCATGTCGCCCCATCTCAAGTCCATCCCTGCCGTATGTTCGTCGGTAAGCCGGCCTTTCTCAAATGCTTCCATAGCCCACGCGATGGAACTCCCCGCGGAAATCGTGTCCATCCCCAGGTCGTTGCAGACCCTCCCGGCCTTGCATGTCGCAGCCAAATCCATGGAGCCCAACAGAGAACCAAACGCCACAATGGTTTCGTACTCGGGTCCCGGCCCCTTGGGTACGGCGAACGGTCCCTCCTTGACCTCGACGACTCGTTTGCACGCGATCTCGCAGAATGCGCAGGCTCCTCTGTTGGTGAGGTACTGTTCGGTGAGAGTGCTGCCGGTCAACGGTTCGGCCATCTCCTCCCAGAAGTTTGACGTGAAATTTCGTATGGGGACATCCCCGGTGTACGCTCCTCCCTCAAGGTTGGCCGCGGTTCCGTTTTCACGGATCACCTGAGAAGCCAGGGCTTCCCGGATCTTGGTGTTGAGTTCCCTTCTTAAGGCCTCGTACTTCTCGGGATCGGCCAACGACATATCACGGGTCTTCGCCCTCACCACGATCGCTTTAAGGTTCTTGGAGCCCATGACCGCGCCGAATCCGGCCCTTCCAAACGCGTGGTGGAACTCATTGAGTATGTTTGCGAATCGCACCCGGTTTTCGCCCGCGGGACCTATGATCAGCGCTCGGTACCCTTTGCCGAACCGTTCCTTAATGGCACGGTTCACCTCTTCTATTCCCTTACCCCAATATTCCGAGGCATTCCGAAGGGACACCTCATTGCCTTCCACGAGAAGCAGCGAGGGGGCGGGCGCTTTGCCGGTCACCACAATGCCGTCAAACCCGCAGTACCTGAGTTCCGGAGCAAAATGCCCTCCGCATGAGGAATCTCCCCAGTGCCCGGTAAGCGGAGAGCACCCGGCAACCGAACTTCTGCTCGCACCCGAGAGCTTCAACCCTGCGAAGG
>JAVHLK010000208.1 GCA_031082285.1 Desulfomonilaceae bacterium | reverse complement strand
AGGAACCTCATTCAACGGCCTCGCGCAGTTCGAAGCGTCCTTGGTCACCCCTTTCAATAGGGTCATCGGAGAGACAACCGTACATGTCTTCAATGAACCGGTGCCACTCGGGAGTCTCATGAAGCGGTTTAGTCACCGGCTCAGACGAACACGGGGAACTTGCAAGTGCCGTAATGATTCGATGCACTATTTCCAGGTCTTTGTCCTCGACCTCATCCAACTCCGCCCTTAGCTGCTCTCTTGTTATCATCGTATTCACCCGCGCCGAGATACTCTCTACTACAGTATCGCCGACTGATCTTTCACGCAAGGCTTTTTGGGAATCCGATCAGGGGGGGCGGGCTTGACATATTGGTACTTGAGCGGATGATAGTCCCGTGGCACGGAGAGCACGCATTCACTATCCAGGCGCGGTGTATCATGTGATGCTGCGCGGGAACGGCGGCCCGGTTATTTTCTTTGACGAGTCGGACCGGGAGAAAAGGGGGACATGCTACTTTTCAGGGCTCGTTCTTGGCCGCCCGCGAGGCCGAAGAGTGAGTTCGAGTCCCATACGGAGTGCGGTCTCCCGTAACCAGGCCTGCCTGCGGACGGGGCGCCGGCGTGGTATCGGCGGTGCCGGCGGCGAACGTGAGACGTGAGCAACCAATGCAATCCCCCGTCCCGGTTCACCATCAGCGGAGGGCCACAGCACGAGATGGAAGTGGTTTGGCATGATACACCAGGCGAGAACCCGCGTCGGCACGCGTGTGCACCCCTCTTCGATCAGCGTTATGAATGCCTGATAGTCGTCCTCCGTGTGAAAGACCTCCTGCCGCGCATTGACGCGGTTCAACACGTGGCAGTAGACCTCACCGACAGAAGTTCGTCCAGTTCTCGGCATGAACTCATGCGACCACACGAACGTGTCGAAACAGCAGAAAAGAGGAATGTCCCCATTTTTGTTTTTCCCGTTTTCTCCTCTGTGTGTTTTCAAGAAGCTCTTGAAAGAACCTCGGTTGCCCACTGGTTCAGACTCATTCCGTGCGCTTCGGCCATCATGGCTGCCCGGGCATGAACTTCAGGCGGCACTCGGAGCATCAGCCTGCCGGAATACGGCTTTTGCGGAGCTCGTCCTGATTTTTCGCACGTGGCCAGATAGTCGTCCACTGCATCCTGAAAGGCGGCGCGCAATTCCTTGACGGATTCCGCGTGAAAACCGATGATATCCTTGATTCCCGCAATGTGGCCGATAAAACAACCATCCTCATCGCTGTACTCAATCCTGGCTGCGTATCCTTTGTAAGTCATTGTGCTCATGGCTTCACTCCGGCGGTCTCCAAGAATGTTCGCGCGTCGCGAACTTGATATGGCTTAGCCTCTTTTGCAGGGAGGGGTCTGTGGAATGTTGCGATTACGCCATTCATGAGGAATCGAACCCGTGACCCGTCACCCTCGATGATTTCCGCACCAAGCGCGAGAAACAGGGACTCGATGCGACGCCATTCCAGACTCACGGGAGCCGGTTGTGAGAAAATGGCTTCGAGTGTCCTGCGTTGCGCTTTGTTCATGAAGTAAGGATAACATCCAGGTCACCATGTTGCAATCAGTTTGTGATAGCATGAGATCGATTGAAACACTTGATTTTGCGGATATCCGGGGACATATACCTGCTTTTTTCTAAGATGGACGCTTACGAGGTCTTTCGGGGTTTCCTGTGCTCAGGTCCCGACCTGTAATCTTCTCGACCTGTGCCACAAACCCTGCATCTCCGTGCGGAATGATTTCTTCTCCCAGTATTCCGAGATACTCCCCACGGTCCGATTCTTCATGAAACACTTTCATAGACCGAACACTACGCTGCGTGCCATGGTGCCGCCGGCCGGGGACCACGATGCGCGAGACGAGCCATTGTCTCATGCTGCGAAAAGATCCCATGATTGTCAATGCAATCTGGTGTATGTCACCAGATATCGGCACCTATCTTGGCGGGGAAGGTAGCGGCGGAACCGCACTCGCCAAAGGCGGAACCGGCAGAGCGGGCACGCCCTTCAAGACAAACTCCGCCTCTGCGTGGGAAGTGAACGGTCCCTCGAACATCACGGAGGCGTCCCTTGGCCTCGAATCCACCACCACTGAGTTGCCGGCGGAACCATAGACCACGTAAAACTCCGCAGCGGCCGGGGTGGCGGTTATGACAGTAAGAATCACGTAACTTAGCACAATCAGACAGCGAATCCGAAACTTGTTCATCAATTCGTCTCCTTCTACTCAGCAATTGATTTCAGTACTATCTTCGTCCGAGCTCATCAGTCGCTCGAACCTGTACCGGTAGAGAATGGTTGAGCAACCTTTGTGCCAATTCCGACACTAAATAGAACGCGTGAGCGGCATCTGCAGGAGCTTGAGTAAAACGATTCCAACATGCCCATTCCACGTACCGACGCGAGACACAATATGTCTTGGGCTCCTGCACTTGGTCCGTCTTGAGCACATCCCTCTCCGGAGTGTCCGAAAATTCCACTTCAGGTCATCGTGGGCAGCCGCAGTTTGTGTGCGCGACAGGCCTGCCATGTGCACGACAACTGATCGGGTCGTTTGCGCGTAATGGAATCTCATGTCCACACTCGTGTCGAGTTTTAGGACACGAGCCAATGTCGATACCCCAAAAACCAATGAAGATCGAACTGGATACAATTATATGCTCAAGTGTCGCACATACGCTCATCAGTGTGTATCCCGAGAATCATCCAGCCGGCGCGTAAGAAAATCAATAGCTTAATGCTTCCATTGCCTTGACTAAGGTCAGAAGTACGCTCCAGCAAAATCGCCCTACGGCGGGCCGAATGTTACCGGCCTCTTGCGAGAGCACGGAGATCTCATGAACAACACGAAGCACTCGCGAGAAAGATGCGAAGAGGTGACGGCTTGGCCCTGAGACAGTTTCCACAGATCCTCGTACGGCATCTGTCGGCATGTTGTTGTGAGGTCTCAGACTGACCACGTATACAAGTTAAGAAGTCGAAATGGCTCACAAGGAGCTGGACATACCATCCGGATTTCAAAGGCTGGTGGTCGTGTCCGAGGGAGAAGAATCAGTACGGCATCATAATTGTGCATCAGCGACCAGAACGTAGTGGAGAGTGGCACCTAAATTGCGTAACTTTTCACGGCGCTTACCACGGCCAAGGATCAGGAAGCCTGTGCGAAGGCAGGCGGCATGATGGTTCCGAGGCAGGCAAGAGAAAGTTTACCGCGTGGGTCAAACGCCATAAAATGGGTTCTTTTTGCACCATAGAACTTCAGGGGCGTCGGCTCACGGTGAACGTCGATGCGGATAAAATGGCCGAGGCCGCACTCATTGACGGCTGTTACGTGATGGAAACCGATGTGTCGGCAGAGATGATGGATGCCAAGACGGTAGATGAGAGGTACCGGTCACTCCAAAAGGTGGAACGAAATTTCCGAACCCTCAAGAACGGCTTCCTGGAGATCCGGCCCATCTATCTTCAAAAGGCCGCTCGGGGAGGCAAGGACACGCGTTGATCTGCATGCTCGCCCTGAAGATCGTCAACGAGGCGACCCGCCTCCTCAAAGAAAACCTTCCCTCCGGGCCGGCGGCCGGCCAAGACAGATGCCTACTGGACACGGCCCTGCGGACCATGGGGCGTCTGACCTTCGACCGATACAATGTCAACGGCATCGAATTCCTTCGCCTCCCAAACCCCGACGAGAATCAGATTGCCGTCTGCAAAGCCCTGGGGATTCCGTCGATCACGCATCGTTCCCAAGCCGTTTGTTAGCAGAAACGGGATTCCTAACTGAAAAGACTAACGTCAACTATTCAGAATAGTTGGTCGCATCTTATTAAGTATTTTCCCGGGAAAGATCCGTCAGACTCCTAGAGCCTGTGAAACTGCCGGCCACGCGAAAGGCCCTCGTTACCATTTTGGAAGATGCGCCGTCTGTTTCGGTGAACGAAACGGCTCTTTTGAGCGAAGCGGCGCCGGCCAAAGACTGGAATCGCCCAGAGGAGGACGTTGCGTGGTCGGACCTACAGCAGGAGCGGTAGTGCTCGTGCCTTTTCCTTTTTCGGATCTGTCTCAAACGAAGCTAAGACCCGCGGTTGTTCTCTCCGACTCCGGCCGGGGCGACTGAATATTGTGTCAGGTCACGAGTAATCCCTACGGGGATGTGCA
>JAVHLK010000207.1 GCA_031082285.1 Desulfomonilaceae bacterium | reverse complement strand
GGCCGTTTCAAAGGACGTCGCCTCCCTTCACCTCGAAGCGACGACGTGAGACCCACCACGGATCGCGTCAGAGAGGCGGTTTTCAGTTCCATCGGACCGCTGGTTCATGACGCGCACGTGTTGGAACTCTTCGCGGGCACCGGCGCGTTTGGATTCGAAGCGATGAGTCGTGGAGCGCATTCAGTCGTGTTTGTGGAGAAGGACCGCACGACTGCCGGAGTACTGGCTCAAACCGCGCGTGCTCTAAACGTGGGAAAAGATGTGGTGATCCTGAACCGCCCGGCGCGGCAAGCCGTCTCGTGGCTGGCGGGACAAGGGAGGAAGTTTCACATCATCTTCCTGGACCCTCCTTATGGAGAGGACCGTGTCCGAAGGTTGCTGCACGATCCGGATTTCTTGTCCCTGGTTGCCGCTCATGGAGTCGTCATCACGGAACAGGATGCCAATATCCATGACTCGACGTATCCCGGACAATTGTGTAAGAAATTTGAGCGCAGATATGGAGGTACGCTCATCGAGATGCTCTACAGCGTCCCGGAGGACGGGTGATGTCCGCGCATCGTCGAGCTTGCGACACCGCGGTTCAGCGGACCGCTCGCGCCACGGCTCACCCGTGAGTCCGGACTGGTACGCGAGTTCGTTGTGCGGACGCGTTTATTCGCACTGGCCCGTGAGAAACGGCATACATGATTGGCAGGAAGAACGGGAGGTCGGACGGGGAAACGAATCCGCCTGCCCGCGGGATAGTGGTCCTGCGACGCTTTTTTGTCTTGTGTCCATGGCAAACGCCGAGGAACGTGTACGAAGTCAAACAGCTCTGGTGCGCCTCTGTTCGTGTACGGACAGGACGCCTTTTAATACCGGTAATCGCGAGGTACGACAAGCATGCAGAAGATAGCCGTATATCCTGGGACGTTCGATCCTTTTCACAATGGGCACCTGGAGATCATTCGCCGAGCCCTGGGGACTTTTGACCGCGTGATCGTAGCTCTCGGCTTGAACCCGGAAAAGGACACCGTGTTTACCGTCGAAGAACGCCTGGACATGATACGAAACAGCGTGGCTGGAGATCTTCGCATCGAATGCGACGCGTTCGAGGGTCTTCTGGTCCGTTACGCGGAAATGAGGGGGGCCAAAGCCATTGTGCGAGGGCTTCGGGCGGTATCGGACTTCGAGTATGAATTTCAGCTGGCCTTGATGAACCGCAAGCTCAATCGCAACATTGAGACCTTCTTTCTCATGACCGCGCATCGATATTTGTATGTCAGTTCGCGTATTATTAAAGCAACCGTCATGGCTGGAGGATCACCAGAGGACCTTGTTCCGGACTATGTCCTGGAGGTCCTGAAACGTAAATTCCCCGGAATAAGCAACCACGGGTTGAATTCAGAACCGTCGATACAGGAGCTAGGATGAAGAGAATACTGTCTGAAAGAGCGAGCCAACTCAAGCCCTCGGCAACCTTGGCCATCTCGGCAAAATCAAAGGAATTGAAGAGCCTCGGTGTGGACGTGATCGGTTTCGGAGCAGGCGAGCCGGATTTTCCCACCCCTGCACACATCCGGGAAGCCGCGAAGAAGTCCTTGGACAATGGTGACACATTCTATACTCCCGCGAGCGGGACGCTCGATCTCAAGAAAGCAGTGATACACAGATTCGCGGAAGATTACGGTCTGATGTACGAACCTGATGAGATACTGATATCATGCGGCGCGAAGCACAGCCTCTACAACGTGTTTCACGCGATTTTGGACCCGGGGGACGAAGTGGTTATCCTCGCGCCGTACTGGCTTTCCTACCCGGAGATGGTGGCTCTCACGGGGGCTAAGCCGGTCATTGTCGACACCAGTGAACAGAGCCGGTTCGTTCCCGACCCCGCTCGGGTTAAGGCTGCCATCACTTCCTCGACGAAAGCCATTGTGGTGAATTCTCCCTCAAATCCAACGGGGGTTCTCTATCCTCGGGATGTCATGGAGGGACTTGCCGCACTCGCGGAAGAGAACGATCTACTCGTCATCTCCGATGAGATCTACGACAAGCTTATCTATGACGGTAAGCCGTTCATTCCGTTCGCATCGTTGCCGGGGATGAAGGATCGGACCGTCATGATCAACGGCGTGTCGAAGACCTACGCGATGACCGGGCTTCGCATCGGATACCTGGCCTGCAATCGCAAAGAGATTGTCAAGGCTTCCGCGAACATCCAGAGCCAATCTACGTCCAATCCCAACAACACCGGTCAGGCCGCAGCGGTGGAAGCGCTCACGGGCCCACAGGACGAGGTTGCACGCATGCGGGATATATTCCAGCGCCGACGGGACTTCATGACGGCCGGCATCGAGAAGATACCCGGACTGTCGGTGGTCAACCCGGACGGCGCGTTCTACGCGTTCGTAAATACTTCCGCGTTCGCGGGAAGAAAGGACGTGGCCGATTCCACGGACTTCACGAAGTATCTGCTGGAACGCCATCACGTTGCGTGCGTCCCCGGGGGACCGTTCGGCTCTGAAGAGCACATTCGACTCTCATTTGCGACGGGAGAAGACGTGATAAAGGAAGGCCTTGAACGAATTGCCAAGGCCTGCCGTGAGTTGGCATGACTGACTCCAAGCCTCTGATCCTGCTCACGAATGACGATGGAATCCACGCGGAAGGACTCCGGTACCTGAGAATGGCTGCGGAGAACATCGGTCGGGTAAGCGTGGTCGCGCCGGAAGCCGAGCAGAGCGCGGTCGGACATTCCATTACTCTTTACGATCCCATCAAAGTCCGAGAGTTCAGCAAGAACGGCGCGTTCTACGGGTACGGCATCGGAGGGACGCCTGCGGATTCGGTTAAATTGGCTCTCTACTCGCTCCTTCCGAAACCTCCCGCCTTGGTTATGTCCGGCATTAACGATGGAGCCAACCTCGGGATCAATGTGCTCTATTCCGGCACGGTATCCGCGGCCACCGAAGCGGCCATCCTCGGACTGCCCGCAATGTCGGTGTCCATCGACCGGAAAAAGGATCCGCCGTTCGCCTGGGCATTGCCCCACATCGAGGCGCTGGGCGCATGGGTCATCCGGCACGGACTTCCCAGAGGCGTTGCCCTCAATGTGAACATCCCCGCGATCCCTCCGGAGAAGGTCCGTGGGTACAGACTCACCCGACAGGGTCTCACCAAGTTCAGGGAACGTTTTGAACGGCGGGAAGATCCTCGCGGCAGTCACTATTACTGGCTTACGGGAGAGGCCACTGCCGACGACACCGCGGAAGACAGCGACGTCGCCGCGGTGAGGCAAGGATACGTGTCGGTCACTCCACTCTTCTACGATCTCACCGCGCATTCTCATATGGAAGTACTGTCATGTTCTCTGAGCAACCTATAAACGACGGAAGTTCCGAGTTGGACTATTCCGAGCTTGAGTTCGTTCTCGGTTACCGGTTCCGCAATCCGACCCACATGGTCAATGCACTCACACGGCGAAGTTACTGGCATGAGAACAGAGATACCTGCACCGAACACAATGAACGTCTTGAGTTCCTTGGCGATGCGGTCCTCGGTCTGGTAATTGCCGATATCCTGTATCGAGAATTCCCCGACAATGAGGAAGGAGAACTCCAGAAAAAGAGAGCAAGCCTGGTAAACCGGGCGGCACTGGCCCAACTCATGCGGCAATTGCGCCTCGCTCGTTTCATACGAATGGGGAGAGGCGATGAATTGTCCGGTTGTCGGGACCGCGACTCCATACTTTCCGATACCCTCGAAGCATTGATTGCCGCGGTTTACCTCGATGGAGGGTTCGATGATGCGGTAACAATGATTACAAAGCATTTTTATCCGTTGATCGAAAAATGCTCCACCAGGGACGGAATGGAAGACTGCAAGAGCGTCCTCCAGGAGAAAGCCCAAGCGGAGCTTGGGACTACGCCCACCTATGAATTGGTGGATCAATGGGGAGAGGAACACAGCAAGACCTTCTCGGTCGCAGTATACATCGGCGACCGACTGGCCGGCACCGGCACAGGCAAGAACAAGAGAGAAGCAGCTCAGAACGCGGCACGGGTGGCGCTCGAAAAGCTCGACGGCCCTGCCGAGACATGATGTCTGTCCCGATACAAGTACTTCATCTTTCGGCTTTTTTTGGCCCGGCCTTGAAAGACCGGTCTACTCTCATACCGTCCCTCCGGGACGTGCACG
>JAVHLK010000206.1:3070-4182 GCA_031082285.1 Desulfomonilaceae bacterium | reverse complement strand
GAGGTCTGCAGCAAACGTCCGCGACGAGCCGGCAACCCGTCGCGCATTGCGTAACTAAAATGAATCCGCATCGTGCTCCCGTTACCGACTCTGATAACTGGAGCCAGAGCCTTCCGGGCACGGAGGCCCGGGCTACGAAAGAACGTGCGGAGCCTCAAGACACTTTCGTGGGACGGGCGTCCCCGTCTCCCCGGGCGACACGAGACTGCTCATGAATACGGTACTGGTAGTTCAATCGCTGATCAGCGGCATCATGATGGGTGCGGTGTACGCTCTCCTGGGTGTAGGATTCTCGCTCACCTGGGGTGTCATGAAAGTCATCAACATCTCCCATGCCGTGTTCGGATTGGTCGGCGCATTCGTTGCATATGCGCTCCTCAAGCTCTGGGGCCTGGATCCCCTCTTGTCTTTGATCGTGACCACCCCGATCCTCTTCCTGGTGGGGTGCCTGATTTATCGCGTCTTGCTCTCGCCCATTACCAAATCCAAGGAGGTCATTGTCTCGTCAATGATTCTCACGTTCGGCGTCGCGATCATGATCGAGAACATCTTGTTGATGATCTGGGGGCCGGAACCGAGACTCTTGACCACGTCATACACCACGAGAGTGCTCATCGTAGGACCTTTCTATTTCCAGTATCCATGGCTGGCCGGATTCCTCATGTCCGTTGTCGGGGTTACGGTGATTCATCTGTTTCTCAAGAAAACCTACACCGGCAAAGCGGTTCGGGCGGCTTGGCAACAACCCGAAGCTTCGCAGCTCTACGGCGTGAACCTCAAGCGTATCAGCATGATTACTTTCGGCATCGCGGTCTCCTCGGCGGGAGCCGGCGGCGTGGGTCTCGCGATGCTGTATTCCTTTGAGCCCCATGCCCACAATCTGTGGTTGATCTACCTCTTCCTGGTAGTGATCGTGGGAGGCGTGGGCAACGTCCTGGGAACCGCAGCCGCCGGCGTCATCATCGGTGTCATCACGGGACTGTCCCTTGCGTTTCTGCCGTACCAATGGGTGAACCTGCTGACCTTCGGCCTGCTCATGGTAATCCTCGTTGTCCGGCCCCATGGCCTGTTTCAGAGCGAGGTCTAGCCATGTATCAGCCACGGCCCACATC
>JAVHLK010000206.1:0-3061 GCA_031082285.1 Desulfomonilaceae bacterium | reverse complement strand
GCCCCATGGCCTGTTTCAGAGCGAGGTCTAGCCATGTATCAGCCACGGCCCACATCGAAGAAATGGATGCTCGCCGGAGCAGCTCTCCTGGTCATACTCGGCGTCTTCCCTTGGTTGGGACCGCCGGTGTACTTCATCTCGTTTATGCTCTCGGTGTTTCTGTACATCACCTTGGCCACCTCATGGAACCTGATCGGCGGATATGCGGGGTACCTGTCGTTCGGTCACGTGGCGTTCTTCGGGATCGGCGCGTACGCCACCGCCATGATGTTCAAGTTACTGAATCTCTCTCCGGTGGGAACCGTGCTGTCAACGGTCCCCGCGGGCTTCATCGCTTCGGTCGTGGCAGTGATCGTGGGGTACCCCTGTCTGCGGCTGCGCGGGCCCTACTTTGCCGTAATTACCCTCTGTTTCGCGTTCGTCGTGCAACTGGGGGTGAAGAACCTCGATTTTCTGGGCGGACCGGACGGGCTCTGGCTGAAATCCATGGATCTCCCGATTGAGATAAACCGGTCGATCTTTTATGAGCTGATGTTCGTCCTCATGATTATCACCATCGGCGTAAGCATCCGTATCAATCATTCCAAGTTCGGTGCGGGACTCAAGGCAATCAAGGAAGACGAGGAAGTCGCGCAGACCATGGCGATTAATGCGCCGCTCCTGAAGATCAAGGCATTCGCCTTGTCGGCCTTTTTCCCGGGCGTCGCAGGCGGCATCTACGCATACTATCTGACGTACATTCATCCGGACATAATGTTCGAGGTGAACATCTCAATACTGATCGTCTTGATGGCCCTGTTCGGGGGCGGAGGTTCATGGCTGGGCCCGGTAATCGGGGCCGCGTCGTTGACGTTCATCAACGAGGGGCTCTCCACTTTCGTTCAGGCCGAATTGGCCCGCATCATCTACGGCGGGCTGTTTATCGTGGTCATCATCTTCATGCCCAACGGGCTGATCGAATTCTTCAGCCGAGAAAAAGCTCGTTCGCCGGATGCCGTTGAAAAGGCGGCTCCCCGGTCGTGACGACACAGAGGTATACAATGGCCGAATGGACAATCACACCTTTGGTGTACGGCACCATCGAAGTCAAGAAGGAGCAGTTGACCACCGGCCTGGACGTGGGGCTCCCCCTCACCGTCCCGTACCTGGGCTTCTACCTGACGGACGGATCCCACCGGGTGCTCCTGGACAACGGCATCAACGCGAAGTACATAGTGGACGGTAGAGCCTGGGCGGGAAGTCCGGCCCAAGGTGGCGAGGACTATGTTCTGGAGTCTCTCGACAAGATCGGCGTAAGCCCCGACCGGATAGATTGCGTCTTGTACAGCCATCTCCACAATGACCACGCGGGGAACTGCCGGCTCTTTCCAAAGGCGCTCCACGTGTTCCAGGAGCAGGAGTGGAAAGAACTGCTCGATCCATTGCCCTCGATGAAAATCCGGGGGGATTTCGACCAGAGCCTCATTCCCGAGATCGAGCAATTGGAGTGCGTGAAGCTTGTGGGAGACGTGGAATACCTGCCGGGCATCAGAGTCATACTGACCCCGGGCCACACCGCGGGAAGCCAATGTCTGCTGGTGGACACCAAGGACGGGGTCTATCTCCTTGCAGGCGACACGATTCACATACTTCCGATCGCGTTTCCCGACATGACCGAAATGATCCTCATGGACGGAAGCGTGTTGCCCATTACTCCGGCACCGCGACACTGGGGACCCGCGGTTCCGTCCAGCCTGGTATACGATCACTATGCCTGGTTCAGGTCGGTCTACCGGATCAAATCACTGATCAAGGACCGCAAGTTCTTGATCCCCGGGCATGAGCCCTCCGTGGTGGGCACGGTGTTCGGATAGGGCGATTGATGCTGCGATTCGGTTCCGGTGAGGTTTTCCGCGCCGGAGGGACCTTGTTACACTGATTCGGCTCACCCGGACGGGGGAGCTCAAAGGAGTCAACCATGGATAAACTCATCATCACTGCGGCCATAACCGGAGCTGCAACCGTTCCTTCATTGTCGCCCTACCTGCCCCTGACCCCGCGGGAAGTGGCGGATTCAGCCATAGAGGCGGCCGAAGCCGGGGCCGCTATCGTTCACGTGCATGCTCGAAGACCGGAAGACGGCTTCCCGTCGGCCAATCCGGAGCATTTCCGGGAAATCCTCACGAGGATCAAGGAGAAGTCCGATGTGGTCGTGTGCATCACCACGGGCGGCTCGGTCACCATGACCGTTGAAGAGCGGGCCTCGGTGGTACCGAACTTCAAACCGGAGATGTGCTCGTTCAATATGGGCTCGATCAACTTTGCACTTCACACTGCATTGGACTCCATAAAAGAGTTCAAGTATCCCTGGGAAAAGCAGTACCTGGAGATGAGCAAAGACTTCGTATTCAAGAATACATTCAAAGATCTTTATTATTTATGCGAAATTATTCGAGACAACAATACAAAGCCCGAGTTGGAAGTCTACGACGTGGGCCATCTGTACAATCTCGATCACATCGCGAGGCTGGGCAAGATAACACCTCCGTTTCACATGCAGTTCGTGATGGGAGTACTGGGAGCGATTCGGGGCACGCCCGAAGACCTCACGTACTTGGTGACAAAGGCCAAGGTGCTCTTCGGCAAGGAAAACTTCACCTGGTCGGTAATCGGCGTGGGCGCTGCGGAGATCAACTTGTCCACAATGGCCATACACATGGGAGGCCATGTGCGGGTCGGTCTGGAAGACAACATCTACATCAAGAAAGGCGTTCTCGCCAAGAGCAACGCGGAACTCGTTCATAAGATCGTGGGCCTGGCCGACACGCTGAACCGCGAGGTGGCCTCGCCTGACGATGCCCGGAAGATCCTCGGACTGAAGGGAAAAGACAACGTCGGTTTCTAGCAGCGGCGTTTCCAGACGCATTGCAGGCAAGAGCCGGCGTGAGCGGTTCGATCTCGCATCCCTGCGGAGTCGAACCGGCACTCGGCACATCGTTCCGTGATCCCATGTTCCTGGTTCACGCACTGACCATGTCCCATAACTTTTGGCTGGGCACCGTGAACATCGGTTGCCTACAAG
>JAVHLK010000205.1 GCA_031082285.1 Desulfomonilaceae bacterium | reverse complement strand
TGCCGTCTGTTCGGAAAGCAAGGAGACAATATAGGATGAGGCTACGAGCCATTCAAAAGCGGTCCCCCCGCCTCCCGTGGAGAAAGGATTGGGTTGTGTTGACATGAAAGACCCCTCCGCCAAACTCGGCTCGTGGCAGAATTCGGGATCTATACAGTAGTTCCCGAACTGGTGAGATTACGTAGAGTGCGGCTCTTCATTCGACGCTCTGTGTCAGTGTGTACCGTACGGCGCACTCCGCAGTCAACCACTACGGTTTGCCTGAGAATAATCTTGGGGAATCCACGCATGGATTGAGGTACCATGACTGGGGAAAGCCTGAGAGCGCAGGGATAGTCGGCGAATTGCGCTTCTACACTTCTGCCCGGATTCACTGATGTTTCAGGCCACGATTCCAAGCTCGGGAACGAACACCGAGGTACTTACGTAACGGTGAGAGGCTCTTGTCAATTCGGCTTCAAACGTCGCTTTCGCATGTATTAATCCTATTACTCAGCCGCACATCATGGCGCAAGTCGAATGGTCATGATCGTCGACAGATGAACTTGCCGAGTGGAAAGCTCATCCCTTTTGCCCGGACGCCCTCCAGACCATCCGCTCATCGAAAGAAAAGCGCTCTATCTTTGTAGCGGCAACTTGGAGCATGTCCAGATGCTAAGGGATTGATCACTATACTAATTTCACCCTGTACAACGGCTGACGGCACTCGGAGCATGAAGGAGCGGTTCTCTCGAGCCCAGTTGGTTCCCAGCTCGGCCAATGCCGACGGTGCGAGATACTTCCGCCACCCGTGCGGCAATTCATCCGAGGAGACCTACAGGATGTATGGAGGCGGTTATTTTAATGCAAGCGATGCTCAGATCGTCCGGCAGCTGCGACAGGGGGGACGTGCACGAGGTGTTCAATTTCACAACGGGTTGATGGCGTGTACGGTCAAGATTTGTTGTTGTTCCGACCAAACGACTGATATGGTGAAGGACACGAGTTGATACAGGAGACGATCGGATGACAGGCAATGGCGCACAACACGACGACGCGAATCGGCAGAAATTGGATCGCGAGTCTTTGAATTCCGTTCACGGACACGCAAAGCCCATCAGGCCCGTCCGTGTAGCGCTGACCGCGTTCTTGCTCGCAGCAGCCGTTGCCCTTGTCCCCCTCGCCCTGGACTGGCGATCACCGCTTCTGGCCGTTGTCCGGCCCTGGGCAATGATTGGGTTGATCGTGGTGCCGGCCGTAGTGATTCTCGCGCACGCGTGGATCTTGCGGAGCTCCCCGCGCGAGCATTGGTGGCTCAGAGTCCTGAGTGCTGTGGGAATTGTCGCAGCGGCCACGGCGTCGGCGACGACTCTGGCTCTCGAATCCCGCTTCCACTGGGTTCGTTACCAGGTGCTTCACACGGATCCCGCCAAACTCGAACGGGTGGGACGCCATCTCTTCGTTGGTTACCGTGACCTGGAGGAAGTCCGCGATCTGGTCAAGCTCCGCGGAGTCGCGGGTGTCTTTGTTTCAGCCGCCAATGTTCAGGGTAAAAGCATTTCCGAGATCCGTCGAGACATTGACTCCCTTCAAGCCATACGGAAGGAACAAGGACTGCCGCGCCTCTGGATCGCCACGGATCAGGAGGGCGGCATCGTTTCACGGCTGTCTCCGCCGCTGACCCGACTGCCGCCACTGTCTGCAGTCGTGGCATCCTCTCCGCACGTTGCCCGGCAGCAACAGGCAATCCGGAAATACGCTCTTACACAGGGCCGCGGCCTTGCGGGAGTCGGGGTAAATCTGAACTTTGCGCCGGTACTGGACGTGAACCACAAGGTCATGAATCCGGACGACCGGTTCACGAGGATCCACGAACGGGCCATTTCGGGGGATCCCGCGGTTGTGGCCCAAGTGGCGACTTGGTACTGTAAGGCACTGGAGGAGACTGGAGTGCGCTGCACCCTCAAGCACTTTCCGGGGTTGGGCAGGGTGTTCGAGGATACCCACACGGACCACGCGTATCTGGAGACCTCGATCGCAGAACTCGGCAAGACGGACTGGGTACCGTTCCGAAGGCTCATGCAGGAAACCGACTCATTCACCATGCTGAGCCATGTGAAGCTGAAAGCCATCGACGCCGACCGCCCCGTGTCGGCATCACCGGCGGTAATCGCCGGCTTGATTCGTAAGCAATGGAATTACAACGGCGTACTCATCACCGACAATTTCACCATGATGGCGATTTATCGCAGTAGCGGCGGCATGGAATACGCAAGCATCCAGGCGCTCAACGCAGGGGTTGATCTCATTCTCGTCAGTTGGGACGTCGACCAGTACTACCGTGTTGCGTACGCTCTTCTGAAGGCCGACGAACGAGGCGATCTCGACCGGCATGCGTTAAAGCTCAGTGAGCAACGGCTGGCACATGCAATCGATGCGCTTCGAGAGTGAATGATGGAACACGAGATGCGGCACGCACTGCCGTACGCGCCGATGAACCCCCAAGTACCCGTTTCAGAAGTCTTCCCCTTTTTCGACTCACCATCTTCTCGGGAGGAAGCGAGTACGCCCTCAAAAACTAAGGTTCCTCCTTCAACGGTCTGTAGTGATTCTCTTGGGCAACCTTCTCTCCTCGACGCACGGCACAGCCGATACCGGCCTCGGTCATTCCCATTTGGCGGGCCTTTCCGACCGAGCTCCGGCCCCCAAGACTTCGAATCGGGCCTCCGCACGTGGTGCGGAGCACCGGGGCCGGCCATTCTTGCCGGTCGCGGCAAGGATACGCCTCTGCGCCTATCTTATTTTCGTGGCACTTAGTGCCGCAGCGCATAAATACGGTCGCGTATTACGGACCGAGTGGAGGCTAGCCAACTTCAACGTTTCACATCCATCATTCACGAAGCCTCCTCCGATCCCCCGTCAACGGAGGAAGTACTCGCTCCCTCAGTGGGACGGGCATCTTCCCCGTCCTGGGCAAGCGAGACGCCCCACCGGGAGCTCCGGCGAGGTGTCTCTCCATTCTTCACCTTGATTTGCGCCGAGGAGCACTTGGGTTGTCACGTGACGGACGACTGTAAGGTGTCGCACGATTGACCGATCGTGCCACGGCCATTTGAAAGCATTGGGTTATGCAACAGGCTCCTAGAGTGGTTCGTCGTCCCGTTTGAGTCGTATCATCCCCTCCTGCGCAGGTACGCCCATTACAATGGTATTTCCGCCCGATTTTTCCATCGTCTGCAGTGCTCTCAATTGAAGGAGAGCAGGATTCTTATCCATGAGCTTGGCCGCATTGGCGAGATTCCTCAGCGCGGCGGTTTCCCCTCTGGCCTTTTCCAGGGCGGCTTCTCCTTCTTTTCGGGCCTTCACCGGCTGGGCGAAGACGTTTTTCAGATCGCCGGGGAACATGATGTCTCGTACGCTCACTGAAAGAAGCTTGAGTCCGAACTCCTCCGCGGAGGTTCCGCATTGTCCCATGAGTGTCGTGTTCAAGGAATTGCGATTTTCGAGCAGGTCGTCGATGGGCTTGGATCCGACCACCTCCCTGAGCGCCAGCTGAATGAGCGCGTACAGAGAGTCGGAATAATTCTCGATCTTGTTGACTGCGGCAACCGCGTCAATAACCTGGTATACGGCTACAATACTCACCTTGAGCGCGATAGCGTCCGCGCTCAGTACCTCCTGACCGCTCACAATCATTTGGCGGGGCCTCATGTCCACCCTTTCGATGTGAGTCGAATATTTCCATATCCAATACTGACCGGGTTCCAAGAGCCTTTGGTATCGACCTTTGTAGTACCGCAGGCCTCTCTGGTACTCCCAGACCGTGACGATGGAGATGGTACGCTTGACCGACAACACCACCGCCCCTACAACAATTGCCAAAGCAATCAAGTAGATAAGTAATTCCATGCATAACCTCTCGACTGAGGAGCCCGGCAGGGGAGGTCGCAGCCCGCCGGCGGAGGGCTTAACCTGCAGGGCCGGCAGCCTGGTACCCTTGGGTTGACCTCCCGAGCCGAGCTTTGGTAAGGGTTTCGAACCCTGCGTGCCTGTGGGCACGTACTCGTGGAACGAGTCTAACGCAGGACCGGAGCGAAGATTCCGCAACGGCTGCTTCCCGCCCCTGCATACATTCTACCATAGCTTAGTGCTCTGTGGCATAAACCTCCATGATCGGGGCGATCACAACTGACCATGAAAATCCACCTGGGCTCCGG
>JAVHLK010000204.1 GCA_031082285.1 Desulfomonilaceae bacterium | reverse complement strand
CCGGAGCCCAGGTGGACTTTCATGGTCAGTTGTGATCGCCCCGATCATGGAGGTTCATGCCACAGAGCACGAACTGGGGCTCAGGCCAAGCGTCCGTCTCTGAAGTTTCTCAATGTGCTCGATGCCCGTGCGTGCCAACCGGATCAACGAGTTGAGTCTCGCCACGGAAAACGGTGAGCCTTCAGCGGTTGCCTGGACCTCAACGAGCCTGCCCTTTCCGGTCATCACCACATTCATGTCGACCTCGGCCATCGAGTCCTCGTCATAGTCCAGGTCCAGCAGAGCCACGTTGTTCACCACGCCGACGCTCACCGCGGCCACCGAATCGTGAAGCGGCACACGTTCGATCAACCCTTGGTCCAAGAGGAACTCGAAACATTTGTGCAGAGCGACCCACGCGGCCGTAATCGATGCCACGCGAGTCCCGCCGTCGGCTTGCAATACGTCGCAGTCTATGGTGACGGTGCGCTCCCCGAAACCCCTAAGATCGGTAACGCTGCGCAGAGAACGACCGATGAGCCGCTGGATCTCCATGGTGCGCCCCCCTATCCGCCCCCCTCTTTCACGTGGGGAACGTGAGTGCGTGGCTCTCGGGAGCATGGCGTACTCCGCGGTGACCCATCCCTTGCCTTCGTTTCGGAGAAAGGCCGGAACCCTGTCTTCCACGCTTGCCGATGCGACCACCCGGGTCCTTCCGGTTTCGATCAGTGCCGACCCCTCCGCATGTTCCAGGATGCCGCACGTAATCGTCCACTCCCTCAATTGGTCGGGCAACCGCCCATCGTTTCTCACCGGACGTTTCATGATCCTCGCCGGAGTTCGTATTGATGCTTGTTCGTGTCGCACATCATACATGCAATGCGCGGAAAGACAAGTGGATCCGACGCGGGTTTCTTGAAGAGGCGCGTGGGTATGAGCGCGCTCCAGGGCGAGCTTCACGGCGACAAGCCGGAGATTTCACTTTAAGTTTTATTGGGAACACTCTGATTTTTCTTGACAAACTTACCGACGTATAATACTACGGTGTCCTGACGAAAACCGAGGGACGGGAGACCTGCATTTCCTGTGAACTATATAAAAAGACTCATAAAAAATGGATTTGGACCGCCGCTTCTCTCTCCACTACGGGCGTACGACGCACCCGACTCCGTCTTGTTCGCAGGGGGACAGGATTACGAGCGTCTCTTCTCAGGCCGCATCATCCGGCGATCACCCGGAGACGTCAGGCGACGGGGCTTGCTGGACCGCTTGCTGCATCGGATGGCCCTTCGTAAGATAGATGCCGATGCCGCTCGCAACTACGACATTTCTCTGGTACTCTATCCCATGGGCATGGACTTGGCCGCGTGGGGCACCGTGGTCGATCGTGTCGGCAGAGTGTTCCATGCGTCCAGCCGCTACGACGGGAAGTTCGAGCTGCTGTACGAGGGCGGTTGCTGCCGTTCGGTGCGTGATTGGCGCATCTTGGTCGGGACCCGACGTCCGGATGACGACGGCGTTATTCGCACGTTCTACAATAGGGCCGGATTGGTGGCGGCCGACAGGGTGGTCCTCGGCGGGACCGTCGGCTTCGGCTTATGGGATGCGCTCTGGATGAGCTTCGATTTCAGCCGGGCAACCGAGATACTTGAGTGTGAGCCCGACTTCGTCAAACTGGTGTTCCGGTACTGGAAGGAGTTTCATCTTTGCGCGGTCCATGCCATGTTGGACGCGGGGACAAAGCTGATCTTTCTGAGGGAACATCCAGGCGGTTTTCCCTGGGGTCGCGACATGGCGTCACGGCTCGATCCTTTCCTCGGGGAGCACTTGAGAGACCTCTCACGAGCCGTGCGATCGCGTGGAGGATGCTTTTTCCTCGATTGCAGTGCGTGGGAGTTTCTCGAAACCGATTACCCCCACGAATGGGGATTTGACGGCGTCGGACCGATGTTCTTCGACGATGCGAGCGATCTGGAAAGCGCCCTCACGGGACTGCCCGACGATCTCGTCCTGGTGGGATCCCTTGCCGATCCTCGTTTCTCGAGTCCGCGCCTTCAGCGGATCAAGAGCACCGAGCGGGTGGTCCTCACCGAGAAACCCGGGGAAGCGCGGCAAGAGGATTTCCGCGACACCCAGGTGATCGATCCGGCGGACGCGACGTATTCGGCAGGGAGCGTCTGGGTATCCGCCTAGGTTTTCTTTAGGTGATGTCATGCAATTCATTGAAGCCTACAACGTGATCGATCTGTTCATTTTGGGCACGCTGCTCGTCACCCTGATCTTCGGATTATGGAAGGGTTTCATGCGATCGCTGACCGCGGTGGCGGGACTCATCGTGGGCGTCGCGGGGTCCTTGAGATACTACACTATTGTGGAGCCGTATCTGGGAAAGATCTCTGCACTGGATCCCCACATATCCATGATCCTGTCCATCGTGATCGTCTTCATCGCCATTCAAGCCCTGTTTGTCCTTTTACGTCGGATATTGACCGCGCTGATCGATGTGACTCGATTGAGCTGGTTGGATCGCGTCCTGGGGGGGATGCTCGGAGTATTTGCCGGTTTTCTCCTCATAGCCGCGACCGTGCAGGTTATTCTCATTGTCGTGCCGGATTGGTCCCTCGTCAAAAGCTCAAGACTGGTCAACCCCATGAACGACCTGACCAACAAGGCAATGACGTACGCGCCTGAACCGGCCCGAGAGTACGTGCAATCATTAATCGCGAAGTGGAAGGGGACTCCGCGGCCGTCGCCTCCGAAGCAGCCCGGTCAGGACGCGCCGGTTGAAAAGCCGCCGACGACTCCCCCGGGACTTGGCAAGCAAGACTGAACGGCATGTCCGTTCCAGGAGGATCTTATGCAGCGAGCACTCACCACCTTACCGATCGTCCTGATCCTGGGGCTGATTGCGGGATGCTCCTACCTTCAGACCAAAGACGTGCCGCCACCGCTTCCTCCCATAGAAGAGATAAAGCCTCCTCTTAAGCTCAGAAGCACCCACTTCAAGGCCTTTCCGTGGGATGAACTGCCCGAACCACAAAAGGACGGAAACGACATAGACACGACCACGTATATCCTCAAGGACGGAGATACGCTCCGACTCGTGGCGGAAAAGAGAATGGGCGACGCGGAAATGGCGGACAAACTGGCCGCGTACAATGAACTGACTTCGCCCGAAGACGCAAAACCCGGCGACAAGATCGTCATACCGAATCCCATACTCGGCGTGTCGAGTCAGATCATGGTCAAGTCCAAGGGAGACAAGGAGTTCGGTTCCCCCAAGCCGTTCGGAGTCGGGTTCGAAAAGGGAGATCAGTACAAACTGAGGTTCGAGACCAATATAAAGGGCTATTGTTACATTCTTCGCCAGGGGGTCAAACAGGTGGTTTTTCTCTTTCCCCCCAAAGCCGAGGAACCGAAGCCCAGGAGAGGGGCCAAGCCTCAGCCCGTCAAACGTGAGAGTGCGGAGGTCAGGGCTTTTGAGCCGATCTCGATTCCGCCCGGGGACATCGGATTCCAGTACGACGCCAAGAAGGCCGGCGACAGAATATATGTCTTTCTCAGCCTGAGAGAAATACCGAGTCTGGAAGATCTCAAGGACAAGAAGACCATTCCGCGGGAGGAGCTGGAGGACGTGATGAGGCGCGTCAAATTGGCTGAAATCCTCGACGATCCTCCGTATCATCTGTTGCGGATTTCGGATCCGTCGGAAATCCTGGGCTTCACGCTCAACATAGACGGTTAGGCAAAAAGGATTTGACAGGAGCCGAAGACCGATCGTATAATTAAAAGATTGACGGGGCTGTAGCTCAGCTGGGAGAGCGCTTGAATGGCATTCAAGAGGTCAGGGGTTCGATCCCCCTCAGCTCCACCACGAATTACCTGAAATTACCGCCGATTAGAGCTGGACACTCTCGGCGGTTTTTCTGTGCCTGAATCAGGAAATCGGCAAGGATCGGGGGACACAAGACCGATTTCTTGCGATGCGCGGGCCGCACCCACACAGGAAAGAGGTCACGTCGCCCCTTGACTCATGGGAGGCGTCGCTTGTCCGCCTCAAAGATCCCTCGGAAACTCCCGTCGTGAAACAGTCTGGTCACGCGATTTCCTGCAGCAGCGTGACCGCAGGCCCAAACAGGTTCAGCGGTCGACTGCCTCGACTGCGAATTGCTCCAGATTGATCCTCGCACCGGCAGCTATAGGAGACCCTTGACACGCGTAAAGGCGCC
>JAVHLK010000203.1:3987-4267 GCA_031082285.1 Desulfomonilaceae bacterium | reverse complement strand
TCTTGTAACAGGTACGCGACGGCCCCCGGCGACAGGCTGATGTTTCCCATGAGCACCACCTGATCCAGATCGAACGCGTGGACCCATTGGATGACGTTCCCTTGCTTCTTGATGAGCAGCCGGTTTCCTTCCTTGAACACCGCTGCTCCCTGATCGGTCACATAGAGGATTGCCATTTTCTTTGTTATCACTTCGCCCGGCAGAGACGCCGGGCGCTACCATTCTCGTTGGGTAGCGCCGGCCTTCCCGCGTTCCGCGGGATATTCTTCGTTCGTGACTA
>JAVHLK010000203.1:0-3977 GCA_031082285.1 Desulfomonilaceae bacterium | reverse complement strand
TATTGTTCCTGGTGGGACGGGCGTCCCTGCCCGTCATTATCACCTCGCACGGGCGGACACAGGGGTCCGCACCTACACCCTCCTTCCCCCCGTTGACGGGGGGACTGAGGGGAGTTACACCTCCAAGTTGAACGCGACCTTGCCGTCCTCCTTCTTCACGATGCTCAGCTTACCCGTCGGTATCTCCACCGAATCAATCCCCGCGTCCGCGAAGAACTCGCGCAGCCGTTCCTCATAGCGGTCCAAGAGCCGACGAATCTCCCGGGACTGCTTCCGCAGCTTGAGGTAATCCTGTACAAGATTTTGGAACTGCAGCGACTCCACGGTCAGCCCCAGAGGCGACACGGTCTTCTTCTCCGACATGGTGTTCGCATGAATCAGAGGTGTCGGATACAGGCTGACGGTCAGGTCGAATACGCAGTTGCACGGCACTTGCGAGGTGACTCCCGGCACCCGGGCCCTGATCTTGGGGCAGCTCATGGGATTTCCCCGGAGCCTGGACTTGAGAAACAGAGCGGGGTCCGCATTGAGACACCTGCGGAACAATTCGTTGACCGTTTCAGGTCCCCGGTCCAGATGTCCCAACGTGTGGATGAGCACCTGGGTCTCGTCGCTGGTAAGCATGGACGTCCGGTTTACCTTGCCCACCAGCTCCCGGATCGCGGCGCAGTTGGCCACGAGATGCTGGAACTGCGGATCTCGATCCAGATCGAACGTGTCGGGCGGCGAAGGCAGGTAACTTTCATAGCCTCGCTCCCCCTCAAAATCCGGCTCCGGCTCTTGCAAGCGTCCCGTCCCGCGTTCCGCGCGGGATGCCGGGCGTCCCGACACCGGCGAGAGCATCGCGTTCTTGCCGTGCAACCGCTGTATGAAGCCGTAGATCGAGCGGCGTGATGCTTTGGCGATGCGGTCCAGTACCGCGAGTTGGTCCTCGACCGGTCGGCCGTCCGGTTCGATGAAGACCGCGCGCTTGCCTGTGCGCCTGTGTATGCCGAGGGGCAACTTAATCAAATTCCCAAGACCGGATCGATTCACCGACGTCTGTTTCGGAAACACCTCCACGGTGACCTCGGGCACGCGCGGCGAGATCTGCGCGGCCATGGTTTCGCCGAATTTCTTCGCCACCCCCGCGGGGACCGGCGTATCGAGGAAGACCCACGCATGACGGCCCTTGAAGCCCGAGTCTTCGAGATAGAGCGGCACATCGTGTTGTGAGGCGACGTCCACCAATTGACACGCGGTATCATGCACCTTTCCCATGAGCGCGTTCCATGCACGTTCGCTCCTGATGCTCTGGTTCACCGCGAACTTGGACCCGTCCAGGTCGAACGCGATGAAGTTCACCGTATTGTCGAGCCGCACAGGATACACTCCCACCGTGTAGTTTCCGAGGATGTGATTCTGTGCCACCTGCGGGGAAAACGGCTCTTCCACCGGATTGTACCCCGATTTTCCGGTCGGGCTCACCCATTGCCGTGCATGAACGCCTTCCCGGCCGGCGAACAGCGCGGTGAAGGTGACCAGATGATGCGTCCCGGGCTCGAGCCGCACCACGTCGGCATCCATCTCCGACGCGTCATGGGATCGATCGAGGAATCCCAGATCGCGGATAAGACTCTTGAAACGCTCATCTCCGGTCCTCTCCAGCCCGTTCTCGTATGCTTCCTTCGCCTTTTCGAACTCTCGGGCGTCTTTCAGAGCCTCCCCGAGCCCCTGGTAATGCTCCGGTTTCTCAGGCTCCCGCTCGATAAGCGCGGCGTACACCTTTGCCGCACGCTGTGGCAGCCCCTGGTCGAGGAAGACCTCGGCGAGCCGCGGGTACGTCTCCAGGCGATCCGGATCGTCCCGTATGGACAGGTTGAGCTCGAGGATCAGCTCGTCCATCAGGCCCAGATCTTCGAAGACCTCGGCCCACGCGAGGTGTACGGCCGAATCGCGCACGGTGCGGGTGTCTACGGACGAGGCCAGCTCTATGGCTCGTTCCTTCAATCCGTCCTCGAGGCAGCTCTTCACCTCGGCAAGCGTCGCATCGATGTTCATGGGGGACCTCCATTCCGAGGACGTTTATCATTGCTGGTACTGTTGGGCACAAATGCGGTGACGCAGTCCTGACAACACGCGGGAGCGACCCGGCGTCCCTGCCGGGCGAATATGGTAGCGACCCGGCGCTCAAGGAACGGTATCCGCCGGAATGCTCAGATAATAGCCTGTCCAACACGTGTGATGAACCCGTCCAACTCAGCCTTAAACTCATCGCCCGTCTTCGATTTGTCCGTGTATCCTGCGTGGTTGAGATCGTTTCTATATCTGGACAATTCCCCGAACACTGTGGCCAATTCCGGCATCGCTGCGAGCAACTGCACGTAAGAATTGATCATATCAGGGTGCTTCGAAGCGGTTTCGTCCCAGCTTTCTTGCGGCAACTTCTTACGGAATATAAAGATGGCCTTAGAAGCCACGTCGCGATGGAAATGCTTCTTGGAATTCCTGTTTGCCGACTTGGTTAGATGAGTGATAATCGACTCTTGCAATATCGTGTACCCTTGCTGAATGAGATTGTGATCCCTGCACCACCGGGCGGCACGGATTCCGTCCCGCACCTCGTCTCCGTCGAAAGCCGCGATTTCCGCTCTCACCCGTTCCAAGAGAGGCTTGAACGGCGGATGAAGGTCCTTTTCTTCGCTCAGATCAATCTGCTCCTTCAACGCAGCCACGGCAGGGGCTATTTCCGGGCCACGGCACGCAGACAATGCTTTGCTGAAACCATTCAGAGCCTCTGCTATTCCGGCCATTTCCGAGAAATCGCCATCCCCTAATGAAGTATCGGTGGGGTCACAGGTCGAGGTCAGACCGGCCAGAGAACAGGCCGGAGAGGCATCGCCGGCGCCCAGAAAGCGATCGATGGCGAGGGACCAGTCAAGCAGGTTGCTGAAGGGGGTTAGATCGAAAATCGGGACGTGCCGCTTCTCCAATGGTATCGAGTCTATTTCCTTAAATTTTCCTAAGGCTTCGAGCGCGCCGTAGTAGATCCCTTTAAGGACCACATTCTTGATGACCTTAGCGTACTGGAGGACAACGATCGCCAACATGGGTATGGAGCGAAAGGCGTGGGTAACATCGAAAATCACTTCATCGCCCGCGTGAAGGTGCTTGTCGATGGTGAGAAAGATGTCCCAAATTTCTTCTTCCTTCGTTCCGTCGGGAATTCTCACACATTGGGGAACCATGGGGAGATTCAGCATTTGGAGACGGCGCTCCAATCCCGGGCATCCATCGTTGTGGCCGTTCTCGTGCCAATTGCGTTTCTTAGCCTCATCGGTAGTAAAGATCAAAATGCGGTCGTTTTCGGTCCAATCGCCGCAGAACAAGCTTACCGTTGACTCCTGGACGAATCTTACATCCCGGGGGCCAATATGATCACCGAGGTGGTACGTGCAAACCTTGTAAGGGCTTACGCCGAGTACCGAAATGTACACCTTTGCCATGATCATCCTCCATATTCTCGAAACAGAACGTGTTCGAACCGATGCACAAGCTTCACCGACCCGTCGGATTGGACCTCTTCCGATGCCTGGCGACGGGTGGTCGAATACACCGGAACCAGGCCCATTTCCCGAGCGGCCATGACCATGAGATAACACGCGCCGAAATCTCCCTGGATAAGTACGAAGTCGCCGAACTGGGCCTCACGGTGCAGCCACCTCCGTAGCGGTTCCAACACTGGACGGATCTCCGGGGCCTCCGGCGGAATGTTGCTCCAAAGCTCCTGCAACTCGGGCGGCAGGGTGACGATGCGGTCGACACCGAGTGAGGAACGGGCATCGGCCCGCTGTCTTTCGGTAATGGTATGGTTGAATACGAGAAAGAGGGTTCTTCCGGTAGCGCCGGCCTCCGTGCCGGTACTTCTTGGTTTGTGAACATCGCCCGGCAGGGACGCCGGGACGCTACCAAAGCCCGGGTGGCCACTCTCTTCGGTA
>JAVHLK010000202.1 GCA_031082285.1 Desulfomonilaceae bacterium | reverse complement strand
TGCCGTAGTGTCCGAAGACGGCGCGTACGGGTTCGAGAGTCCCACTGAACAAGGCTATCTCGCAGGGGAGATTTCCGGGGCCACCAAGTCTTTTGCGCGAGAGTACCCGGAAACGAGAGTCCGGATGCTCGACCTCCATCCCGGAGTCGGCACACCGGAATACGGCCGTATCCTAAGCAGAAGCCTCAGCGAGGCATTCCCGATGGAAACCGGAGTGGGGGATGACGGCAGGCTGCAAACGATCCGGTTGGTTCCCGTCCTCGACGAACTTCCGGAAATCGGGGTGAACTCGGGAGACGTCGTACTGGCAAGCGGCGGAGGAGGCGGCATTACCGCGGCCTGTTTGCGATACCTGGCGGAACATCAATCGCTCACTTTTGTGATCTTTGACCTCACCACACTGTCCGATCGCGCGGAACAGCTTGCTTCCTTCGGCGAAAAGGACTGGGACGAGGAAAAGGGACGGATCATAGAGCGAATCAAGCGAGAGGGCAAGGTCCCCACGCCCGTCATGGTGAACCGGGAACTCGGGCGACTTCGGGCGGAAGCAGACGCGTACCGCAATGTAAGCGCTCTGCGTGAACTGGGCTCTGAAGTCATCTACCGGTCGATGGACATACGTGACGGCGAAGCCGTCGATAAGGCATTGCAGGACGTCGCGGAAATGTGCGGCCGCGTCGACGTGGTGGTGCATGCCGCGGGCATCGACATCAGCCGTGCCTTGAAGAGCAAGACCATCGAGCAGATCGAGAACGTAGTTTCAGTCAAAGTGGAAGGCATGAAACGGTTGCTGGAGTCCTTGGATCGTCGAGGACTGCCCCCGAGACGCATTGTGGGATTCGGCAGCGTCGCGGGACGATTCGGAAATATTGCCCAGATCGATTACTCCGCCGCGAACGACGGGCTTGCTCATCTACTTCGCCGCGCGGACAGGGTCATGGACGCCAAGTCCTCCATTATTGATTGGGCGCCCTGGGCGGATATCGGCATGGCAACGAGAGGCAGCGTGCAACAGACCCTTGAGGCCGCGGGAATCGATTTCGTCACACCGCAAAAGGGGGTCCGGTTCCTGGCTCGAGAGCTGGGCCGGTATTCACGGGCTGCCGAGGTGATGGCCGCGGGAAGGGTGGGACCCTTTTCCGGAGACGCCTATGAACTCCCCGGCTGCCTCCGCCCGAGCGACCTCACTTTTGCCGGACAGAGCGCCGAGGTGGTATCCATCATCCCCGGCGAGTATGTCAAGGTCCGGGTGAGCCTCAATCCTTCACATCCGTTGTTGGATCACCACCGAATCGACCGCGCTTCGGTGCTTCCCGGAGTGGGGGGCCTGGAGATGATGAAGCTCGCGGCCCAGGTGCTGAATCCTGAGGCATCCGGCGCAATCTTCGAAGATGTGCGCTTCCTCGGTCCTCTCAAGATCTTTAAGGACGATCCGTTTGAAGCGGAAATTGAAGTGGTACGCCGGTCCGACGTCGATCGTGCAAGTGCTTCTTATCGCGCTCGAATAACCTCGTGGTTCGTGGACCGCCAGGGAAGGAGAGCGGGCGCGGCGAGACTACATCACGAATGCACGTTGGTTCTCGGGGTTGTGGACGAGCCGGTCGTCGTGGAATCGGAGCCGTGGGACCAGGCGGTTTGGGTAGCGCACCAGGACATTTACTCCGTGTTCTTCCACGGTCCCGGTTTCAGGTTCCTCGATTACGTGCGAGTGGAAGGACGCGGAAAGGGCGTCAAGTTTCGATATATCGACACGGAGCACCGAGCCGAAATGTTCTCCGACCCGATTCCCAGTGGGATAGAAGCGGCATTTCAGGCCGCGGCCGCATTGGGCATGGAAGCTCGGGGCATCATGTCTCTGCCGATAGGCATCCAACGCGCCGTGGTACATTCCAGAGTGGGCACGGCGTGCGAGGGCGTGCTCGTTCCCGTCGGAGAAGTGGTCCAAGAAGGGCTCGACGGCCGCGTCGTCTTGAGGTTTGACGGCATCATAAGAGACTCCGAGGGCAACCCAATGGTGACCTTGAAGGGCGTGGACATGATCGAGCTGGAACCGAGCCCGGGATTTCCCGGCAGAGTATTTGAAGAGGTTCTTCGCGTAGACCGGGTCGCAAAGGAGTATGAGGGCGACGGGGTCAACACGTTGTCGGACGCACTCAGCGAAGAAGAGAGCATCGAGCACCGCGGAATGGCCGTGCCCAAGAGGGCCGGTGAGTGGCTGACCGGGCGCATCGCGCTGAAAAGAAGCGTTCAGCGGTTGTTGGAGGCTTCAGGATCTCCCGTGCCCGCGGGGCGAAGGATTCGTATCGTCCGGGACGATTGGGGCAAACCTGCAGCCGAGCTCATTGAGCGGCCCGGTGTGTCGATAGGCGACGTATCGCTGTCTCACTCCAACGGACTGGCTTTGGCGGCCGCGGCCGACCCCCGGGCATTCGTAGGCTTGGGGGTGGACATCGAGAAAGTGGAACCCAGAAGCGAAGCCTGGATAAAGGACTATTTCACTGAGGAAGAAATTCGCGCTGCCGGTCGAGATGACGCTCGATGGCCTGCATTGACCCGCATGTGGTGTCTTAAGGAAGCGGTTCTCAAGGCAATGGGTACCGGGTTGAGCTTCGACCTTAAGGACGTTTGCGTGGCACGGTTGGACGATTCCGGACGTGCACATGTGGAATTTCGCAATGAGGCCGCCGCGTATTGGGAGCAGAACGGAGGAGGAAGCGTAGAAGCCCGAGTGGAAGACGAACAGGGCCTCGCGGTGGCAAGAGTATTGATCCGGAACTGAAGCCGGAGTGGTGCGGATGAGTACTCTGAAGAAAGACTGAACCACCAAGACACAAAGGCACCAAGAAGAAAAAGAAATCTCCAGACGGTCTAAGGCATCTTGAAAGATCTTTCGCTACGCCGGATTCGAACAACGCGTACTCCACGCTTGTCGATACGATACACAATACGAAACGGCGGAAGTACTATCTCTCGAAGATGGGCAATTCCAAACTCAGGTACAATCCGACCGCTCATAGGAAAATCCGCGAGCCTTTCCACAGCCGAAACTATCTTTTCCACCACACGCTCGCCTACTTCAGATAACTCCTGATCGGCGTACCATCTGCGGATTGCCTCAAGATCCTGCACCGCGGAGTCGGCAAAGGTGATTTGGTATTTCCGCGGCATCGGTTCATCTCAACCCGAAACGTTTCTTGACCTCTGCAAGACTCATTTCGCGTCCTTCTTCCAGGTCCATCAGACCTTGGACCACCGCGCGTAGAAATTCCAATTCTTCCGTTCGAGTCTCGTACTCGTCGAGTGATTGAACGACGGCCACGCCACGCCCTCTTCTGGTCAAGAGAACCGGCCTACGGGTCTTATCCAGTTGGCTGACAACTCGGCCGGGATTGACTTTCATGTCGCTCAAGGGAACGACGTCTTCCGAGAACTTTGTGGTTGGTGACATAGTACCTCCTGTGTGGCCCCGGATGGTACTGATAATAGCACCGATTAAGTGACCAGACAACTGAGCACAAGATTGCCCGGATAATGCTGCCGGAAATTCTCGGGTACACCAAACTTCATTCGGATAGAGAGCGGCGCCTTGAGGTCTTCCGAATATCTGGGGACACGAATATCCGGGGACATACACCCTATTGTTTTCTCAGATGGACGCTTACGAGGTCTTCCCGGTTTACCTTTGACAGGTCCCGACCTGTGATCTTCTCGACCCGTGCCACAAACGCTGCATCTCCGGGCGGCCGGTCCGTGTCCGTTTTCGGAGCGAGCTCGACCGACCTTCGTCACAGGAGGGCAGCAATCGCTCCCAATCGTCGACAAGTCCCGGCTACTATAGTTGACTCGTGGCGTCTTGTCTTTGGGGACGATTATATTTTTCGTTTGGCCTTCTGAACGGCTATCCTGGTGAGATTCGCCGATTTGCTGTCACTCTTGCCTATTTGGGGACTTGGACGCTTTCAGAAATTGACCCTTTTGTGCTCTTGAAGATTGACCCGTTGAACGCGCACGTGTTTGTAGTCAAGTTCCCAGATGCAACAGTTTTTCTTTCGAATCAAAGGAGATTTTTCTTTCGGTAGGGGGAGATACGCGCTGATGGCCGGCGTCGGTCTATGGGATGAGAAACGAACCGTGGCATTTCCTCGCGTGAGAACCGAGACCATGCTATATTCACCGCACCCGTTCGGAGGATAGGGCAACGCTGGAGAGCGACCCGAGCGTCGAAACGGGTGCCGGATGCTGATCGGGGGGAATGGCGTGCTTTTCCG
>JAVHLK010000201.1 GCA_031082285.1 Desulfomonilaceae bacterium | reverse complement strand
GCGAGCATTTCTCTCGCTCCCGCCGACAGGTTCTTTGTCGGCTACGAATTGTCTTAAAGAGTCCGCGGTACCAGACCGGGAGGCTTCATCAGCTCACGGGTCAGGTTCCGGATCCCCGGGTGATTTTTCACCCTAGAACAACGTTGAGGAGGAAGGTAATGAAGAGAGCACTTCGATTTCTGGTGGTGATGGTAGCGCTCGTGGCTTTTGCCGGTGCAACCGTCGCAATGGCGGCAACCGAGTTCTACGTGGTCAAAGACGCACAAGGCAAAATGGCTGTGGTAGACAAGAAACCAGAGGACCCAAAGTCAATGGTGAAGGGTCCGTTCAAGACCAAGGAAGAGGCGGAGAAGGCGCTGAAGGCTGTGCCGCCGGCAGGCAAATAGGGACCTCGGCAGTAGCTTAGAACAAAGCTGCCAAACCACCGGGGAGGCCGTGTCCGCAGGAGCTGAGAGGCCTCCCCACTACGGTCTGAATGAAACACATTCTTTCAAGGAGGGAATTCATGAGAAAAATCAGTTCTATAATGAGTGGACGGGCTTGGGCAACTGCCTTGGTTTTGGGACTTGCCGTTTTGGTAGCAGGTGGGTCGGCCATGGCGCAAAGTGGGCCTAAGGCTATCGAAGAGGATATGGCTAAGCACAAGGCCACTATGATGGACGCCGCCAAGAAAATGATGGCGGGTGCCGACATGATGCGAGAAGCCATGAAAATGATAGAGGAGAAAAAAGATTCAGCCAAAGCCCAGCAAATGATGGATGACGCTGCGAAGATGATGAAGCAAGGCGAAGAGATGATGGCTAAGACTCAAGAAATGGTGACGAAAGACGGCGGTTTGATGGAGAAGATGAAGAAAAAGATGGAAGCCTGCAAACAAATGATGGAAGGCTCAAAGATGATGCAAGGCGGAATGATGATGAAGAAAGAGAAAAAGGATGCTCCCGAAGCGGAGAAGGCTATACTCGAAGGGCACAAGCAGGTTGAGGAGGGCGCCAAAAAGGTGATCGATCCGGAGACCGCGGAAAAATCCAAATAGTAAATAGTGTATGCAACCGTATCTCTCACAAGGTTGCAAGAGGCATGCTTAAGAATAGCGATCGGATTTGGGCAGGAATTTTGGCAATTGGTCCGCCCAACAAGGTATGACTCTCTCTGCGGGAGGGTACCTAAATGGTACCAGGGATGCATGAATTCTGATCAAAACAGCATCGGCAAATTTTCGCAGTCCGGCCGGCGTGCAAGTCCGGCCTAGCCCCAGAATCATTCTGGGTCAAAGAATACCAAGCAAGAGGAGAAGATTCCCACAGCCACAAGGGTACGGGGGAATATGAAATTGCGTAGAGGAGATTAGAGATGCTCTCCGTTGGCTGAAAAATCAGACCTGAACACCGGGTGGTCTGGAGATATCTGAATGGGGAAATATGCGGCACGAAAAATACCGAATTGCCGTTGATCCTCCGTCGTTGTGCTGGGCTCTCACGCGGAGGCATTTCGGTCAGCGTGACAAGTGTGGGTAACAGGATAGAGGAACTCGAGAAGAAGGGGTAGATGTATGTATGGTAAGGAAGACACGCCGATGTCTCGCCTCCGACGAATCATGAGGGCTTCGGCGGCAGCCATAGTCTTGGCTCTCCTGGCGTTCACCGGCATTGCGTTCGGAGTGACGTCCGGAACTTACCTTGTTTACTCTCGCGACCTGCCCGAATTGCCGGATTTCAAACACTACCAACCCCAGAGGGCATCGGTCTTTTTCGCTGACGATGGAACGATCATCGGAACGTTCCATCGGGAACGTCGGATTCCTGTGACGGCAGAAGACCTCCCGCCTCGCGTCATCAATGCGTTTCTGGCGGCAGAGGACCATCGTTTCCATCAACACTTCGGCATAGACGTTATTGGAATTGCGCGGGCCTTGGTTTATAATTTGAAGCGAGGCTCATACGTCCAAGGCGGAAGCACTATCACTCAGCAGGTCGCTCGCCGGTTGGTTCTTTCGAGGGATCGAACGCTTCAGCGAAAGGTTTGTGAGGCAATTCTCGCCTGTAAACTGGAGCATCGACTCGCCAAGAAGGAACTGCTGGAAATTTACCTGAACGAACTGTACCTGGGGAAGCAATGTTACGGGGTAGAGGCCGCTGCTTTGTCCTATTTCGGCAAGCACGCGGCTGATCTGAGCATAGCTGAGGCGGCCATGCTGGCAGGTATGGTGTCCAATCCTGCTGCGTATAATCCGGGCGTGCGATTGGAGCGAGCGCTCTTCAAGCGGCAACTGGTTCTCCAACAGATGCTACGGAGAGGATATATAAATAGAGATCATTATGAGAAGGCTCTTTTGGAAAAGCCTACTCTGAAGGACTCATTTCCCTCTTCAGTAGTCCGCCTGCCGTATTTCACGGAGACCGTCCGACAGTATATCATCGGAAAATACGGAGAGGACGCCTTGTACGACCAAGGCCTGAAAGTCTGGACCACCTGTGACCCGATGCTGCAGGAGAAGGCGGCCGAAGCGGTTGTGAAAGGTGCACATGCATGGGGCAGGCGTAGGGGGAAGCCGGCTGGACTGCTGAGAAGACTCGGATCTTCCGAGGCGGAAGCATTTTTGGCAGGCTCGGAACATAAAAAATACCAGTCCGGCCAAATCGTCACCGGTCTTGTGATGAAAAGCCTCGATCACAAGTCGTTGAGATCCGGGTATGCACGTGAAGATCTCCGAATGTATCTGATAGCCCTCCCCGGCGGTCGGGAAGCCCACGCTACTGCCAAAGGGGACGCGCTCTATCGCAAAAGAGATCTGGTCCGGATGCGAGTGGTCAGAGTCGAAGGAGAGATGATACACCTTGAGGCCTTTTCGCTTCCCGCAGTGGAAAGCGCTCTTGTCTCTATTGAAAACAGTACGGGATATGTGAGAGCGCTCATTGGAGGCCTCGATTACAACCGTTCGACCTTTAATCGAGCTACGCAGGCCAGACGTCAGCCGGGATCGGCGGTCAAGCCCATTGTCTTTTCAGCGGCGCTGGAAGAGAAAAGATATGGCCCCAATACAGTGATCAACGATGAACCGATAGGGGTCTTCATCCCGTCCACGGATCCTCCGCTTTGGATTCCGTCAAATTCCGATGGTTCATACCTGGGTCCGATCTCTCTGCGGGACGCTTTGGTGCACTCCCGAAATGTGGTGGCGGTCAAGGTCATTCTCGATGTCGGGGTCGATCGTGTTACGAGCCTGGCTTGGAGACTGGGGATCGCATCACCCTGGGGCCATCATCTTTCTCTAGCCTTGGGCACGTGCGAAGTGACTCTCTTGGAGCTTACAAGCGCATACAGTGTCTTCCCGAATCTCGGAATTCAGGCAAAGCCGGTGTTCGTCAAACGCGTTGTGGACCGTTACGGCCAAGTTCTGGAGGACAATACGGTTAGTGAGGCGAGATCGTTTAGCCCGAAGGAGCAGAGTCATCATTCGTCTTTTCCTCCTCAGGCTCAAGCCCCTGCCGGCACAGGATATCAATGCCTAAACGGTGACATGGGTCCTGAGCCGTGTCAGCCTACACGGTTTGCTCCGTTCATCTTTCACAGTTGCATGACCGGGACGTTCGGCTCTGCCATGATTCCCGGGACACACGGCCGACGTCGACAAGTCATGAGTCCGGAAACAGCGTACGTCATGTTGAGCATGTTGCGGGAAACGTGTATCCGTGGAACCGCGTCCCCCGTCCGACGCACGGGCCGAAAAGACCTTGCTGGGAAAACCGGTACCACGGACAACTGCACCGATGCGTGGTTCATCGGATGTAATCCCCGGTATACGACGGGGGTCTGGGTTGGACACGATCAGATGGAACCTCTCGGCTCCGGCGAATTCGGGGCCAAAGCGGCACTCCCTATTTGGCAGGATTTCATGAAGTCTGTCCCCGAGGACGAAGAGAACGAGATTTCACCACCCCCCAGAGTAGTGTTTCCGCAGTGGGCAAAGGGTCGCCGGGACCGGAGCCGAGGTCTATTGGAATGTGCTCCCCGCTTCGACGAGCAGCGGCATACAATAGCGAAAAGCCCCCTTGACGACGCGAGAAAGGTGATACAGGCACACCTGTCAACTGACGAGATCAAGAAGCTCAACAAAGGCATGATTGAATCCGACGGAATTGCGACCATCGGCCGAATCTTCACGGATCGTGGCGGGCTAGTCCGTTCAGAATATGTCGTTGCACAAGGGGAAGAAATGCAAATTCACGGGTGGCGGAACGAAACCGGACGTCTCTCAACCGACGACAGGTCAGACCACCTGACACACGAGGCGATCCCATCACAGGACACGGAAGGCCTCAATAGAATCGATACGTGGAATTATTGAGAAAGAGGGGTCTGAGACGCCGAAAGG
>JAVHLK010000200.1 GCA_031082285.1 Desulfomonilaceae bacterium | reverse complement strand
GGCCCACCAGCCCGTCGACCGTTGAGCAAGAAGTTTCCGAGTTCTTGAATCCGGACCTCAGACATCACCGTAACCCTACGTCGGTCGAGAATCACGATTCGCCGTATTGGGTGCTTGTCGAGGAGCTGTACCACCTGTTCTTGGACGCGGCACACGGAAAAGCGAGCCCGTCTCCGGAGGCCGTCTCTCGTGTCGAGGCCCGCGTGGCCTCGGACACGGCATCACTGAGCACACAGCTTCTCATGGAAGAGCTGGAGTCTTTGAGCGCGAGGTTGAGCGAAGTCCAGAGCTGGGTATGGCCTCTACAACACGATGTTGACCGGCTTGTCGAATCCCGGTCTTGGAAGATTACCGCGCCCCTACGAAAAGCGCATGCGTTCTTCGTAAGGGAAGACAAGACGGACGAGCCGTGATAACGGCCCGGGAATGACCGTCTTTCCCGCGTCCCGCAGGATCCGTGCCCCGGCAGTCTGCTTCAGCTACGGACTTTCAAAGTCCGTTGCGATTGGCGGGTCATGGCGGTTCGCAGGAGTGACGGCACACGGATCTACAGATGTCTCGTTCGTGTTCCTCGTCTCTTGGCGTCTTTGTGGTGTGATTCGATCTTGCCGCGCGGGAATCTTGCCTTTGTGCAGAGGAACCGCTACTATTGACCCACCCGGAGGCAAGGAATTCCGACAGAGAATGAACCCGACGAGCCGCATCACCAGCGAACCCCCTCCCCTGAGGGAATTCGTGAATCCCCTCAAATTGTTTTCCTACCTGATAAGGCACCGGGAGATCATTTTTCTGTTTGCGTGGCGGGAATTCGAGGGAAATTACAAGGGCACCTACCTGGGCCTTGTCTGGGCGTTCCTGAGTCCGCTCATGTCGCTCGCGGTGTACTTCTTTGTCTTCAGCATCGTGTTGGGCGCCAGGTTCGCGTCAATCGAAGGTGCGGGCCGCGCGGATTTCGCGTTGATCCTTTTCGGCGGGATCGTGGTGTACAACATCTTCGCGGTTTCGGCTTCCAAGGCCCCTCTTGCCATAGCGGAACAACTCAGTTTTGTGAAGAAGGTGGTCTTTCCTCTGGAACTCTTGCCGGTGGCCGCGCTCGGTGCAAGCCTCTTGAACGCTGCCTTGGGCCTGCTGATGCTGATCCCCGCCCTCGTCATCTTCTCACCGAAGATCTCCTCCACGCTGTACCTCTTCCCACTCGTGCTGGTCACCATGACCGTGTTCAGTCTGGGGGTGAGTTGGTTCCTGGGATCTCTGGGAGTGTTTGCCAAGGACCTGGGGCAGGCAATGACCATACTGCTCCAACTCCTTTTTTTCGCCACTCCGGTGATCTACCCGTTGTCCGCGGTACCCGAGTCGCTCCAACTGCCGATGAGGCTTAACCCGCTCACCACGATCCTGGAGAATACCAGGCGCACCCTCGTCATGGGTGAAGGGCTCGAATGGGGCTGGTGGGCGCTTATTACGCTCTTCTCCCTGCTCTTCATGCAATTCGGGTATGTGTGGTTCATGAAAACAAGAAGGTATTTTGCCGATGTCATGTGAAGGCGGTGCGGCCGGCATGCGGCCCGAAGAACCTGATAACAAGCCTTCGTCACCGAACGCTCGGATAGCCGTATCGGTCAGGAATCTGGGCAAACGGTACAGGATCTATAACAGTGTCGGCGATCGACTCAAGGAACTGCTCCTCTTGAAGCGCAAAAAGCTTCACTGGGATTTTTGGGCCCTCCGAAACGTCGACCTGGACGTCGAGAAGGGTCGGACCGTCGGCATCGTGGGGCGAAACGGCTCGGGTAAGAGCACGCTCTTACAGATCATCTGCGGCACGGTTGCTCCGAATGAGGGCACGGTGGAGACTTATGGGAGGATTGCAGGACTGCTGGAACTCGGCTCGGGCTTTCATATGGAATTCACGGGCCGGGAGAATGTCTACGTCAATGCCGCCATCTTGGGCCTTTCCAGAGAGGAGACTCGCCGGAAGTTCCAAGCCATCGAGGAGTTTGCCGATATCGGTCCCTTCATCGACCAGCCCGTGCGGAGTTATTCCAGCGGTATGTACGTGAGGCTGGCCTTTTCGGTCGCGATCAACGTGGAACCGGAGATTCTCGTGGTGGACGAAGCCATGGCCGTCGGCGACGAAATGTTTCAACGAAAGTGTTTTCAACGTATTAGGGACCTAAAGGAGCAGGGCGCCACCATCTTGTTCGTGTCGCACTCCGCGGGAATTGTCACGGAGCTGTGTGACACCGTCGCCCTGCTCGATCGAGGGGAACTCATTCTCACCGGCAGCGCCAAGGATGTCTTCGCCCGGTACCGGCAGCTGGTCGCGGCGCCTGCAAACCATTATGAAGAGGTGCGACGCCGAATAGTGTCATTGAACACGAAATGCACCGGGCAGGATGAGGAGGAGCGCATCGCCTGTGCGGAACAGGCGGTCTTTCTTCAGAATGGGGAAGCCGACGACAGTCCGAACTTGGAGCCGTATTTCGATCCCGAGTTGGTTTCCGAGCAGCCCGTGTCTTACGTGCCGCACGGGGCGCGAATTCTCAATCCGCGGCTGACCACGGACGACGGGAGGCGAGTAAATGTACTGGTGGGCCGGCACTCTTACGTGTACTCGTACGATGTGGTCTTTGAAACCGAGGCCGGCTCCGTCAGATTGGCCATGCTCATAAATACCAACAGCGGGTACGCGCTCGGCGGATCGTTTCATTCCTCGGTGACGAATCCAATTTCGAGAGTGCGAAAAGGCATGAAACTTACGGCGAGTTTCCGGTTCACGTGCAACCTTCTTCCCGGTCCGTATTCAATCAATTCGGGGATACTGGGAGTTGTGGGTGGTGTGGAACATCACCTGCACCGGGTCATCTATGCAATGAGCTTTCGAGTTCTTTCTCACCATACCGGCCATGCATATGGACCAGTGGATTTCCTCGTGGAGCCGGCAATTTTCCTGGAAGCCTCGTCAGGGACAACGTATTCGTTGGAAGGCTAATCGATGTCCACAGGGCAAGAACGGTCTTGCTGAAGCAGAAGGAAACCGGACGCATGAAGAAGCGCCAGAACGCCTCGATTGAGCTCATTAGTGTGCATATTCCGAAGACGGCTGGTACAAGCTTCAGGGACACGCTCCTGCGTACCTATGGAGACGAGGCGTTGGTATGGGACTACGATGACACCCCGCTTGACCCCGCTTCGTTGTACAATACGGACCGGAATGCGTGGCTGCTGAAGTCCCGGGAATTCATCGAGGGCTTTTCAAGTGCGAAACGAGTGATTCACGGGCACTTTCCACTCCAAAAGTATTCAGAAGACTTTCCAAACGCGAAGCGAATTACATGGGTTAGGCACCCCATCGACCGCCTCATATCACATTACTTCATGTGGAAAACCCGCGACGATTGGCCCAACCACACACTTCAGGTCAGAGTGCGACGAAGTCAGATGGATCTCGCGGAGTTCGCGACGATTCCTATCCTGAGAAACCTGATGACACGAGTCTTTTTGGAAAACGTACCTGTGAGCAGTCTTTTCTTTGTCGGGGTCCAGGAATACTATCGTGCGGATATGAAGGAACTCGCTACTCGGCTTGGTTGGCGTACCGTTCGATTTGATCAAGCCAATGTGCAGCGTAATCACGACTACGTTGCACTCAAACGCGGGGTGATGAGTGACAGCCGCCTCGTATCATTACTGACGGACTTGAACAGCGAGGACATGGCCTTTTACGAATCGGTTGTGGCATCAAGAAGCAGCTATTCGTCAGGCGCTACCTTGCGGCGTCGCCTCGCGAGGTTATTCAGATCGGTCACACTTTAGTGCACAGAGATTGAACAAAGGGTTCGGTCGACCATGCTGCAAGATCACGAGCATGTATCCTGCGGGCACCTAATGTCCAGACGGAGATTCCTCATACTGGGAGGCCATCTGACAATTGTGGCAGCCTGCGGCAGTGGTAGTGCATCGCGACCTGCGTCACCGACCGGAGGGTTTCTGAACCATGATCAGGCACTTGAGTTGGGACGCCATATAGGTGTAGGCTCCGCAACCCTGATTGGTCCATTCGAGGTTGATGCTGCTTCGTGGCATTGCTTCGAGTTTTTCTATCGGGTTGGCGGAAAAGCCATGGTTCCCGGCAGCGCCATACGCGTTGCTATGAGGCACGTCTTACCGTGGTCGGCGGCTCAAACGGCTCGAGGCGATGGTGCAGGCTTTGTCAGAGCCTTCACGTCGGATGGTTCCGCCGTTTCAGTCGTTGGGTGGAACGACCATCCGCGCAGACATGATCTATTCCTTCAGCATCACCCGTGGCAAAATGTGATCGAAGTGGTTCTCGAGAGAGGTTTACTCCCGGGTGGTGGAATACGAGTGCTCTACGGTGACCGGTCGCTGGGA
>JAVHLK010000001.1 GCA_031082285.1 Desulfomonilaceae bacterium | reverse complement strand
AAGCAATCTCGACGCGGAAGAAATGTGCGACCGTATTTATGCCACAGAGCACTTAGCCCATCCATTGTTTTCCCTATTGTAGTTGACGAAGATCGCGACATCTTAGTACGTTTTCCGCGGGTTACATATACCCGGCGATGCGCCCTGAAGAAGGGCAAAGATTACCCGGCAATTTGCGTCGCCGTGCTATGATGTGCACGGAACACGATGTGGACCGTGCGTCCGCATCCCGGCAACGAGCAACCACCCCCTGATGCCCTCTTGCATAGATTTGGCGACGTATTCTCGACGCCGGACATCGGCAAAGTGCACGTCCTCGCAGAAATGCCCTCGATGGTGTCTTTGCGACGAATCAAAGAACAGAGCCGTACAATCAGTCGGAAACGTACAACCGTCTCGCCGGCGTCTCGTTCCGAACGAGCCGTCGGTAATTCTCACAATACGACATTCTTTCTATGGAGGTATCGGTAATGTCAGTAGTCAAAATCATCGAACTGGTGGGCGAATCTCCCAACGGCTGGGAGGACGCAATGAAACAGGTTATTCAGGAAGCGCAACTGACCCTGAGAGGGATCACTCGTATCGGCGTTGTAGAGCAAGATGTACGGATGATCAACGACAAGATCGACGTGTGGAGAGTTCGTGCCCAGGTCTCCTTCAGAGTGGAGCGTTCGGGCGGTCCCCGGTAGAGACGCCGGGCGCTCTCGGAGCAGTAATCCCGCGGAACGCGGGAAGGCCGGCGCTACCAAAGCAGCGCAGTTTACCGTAAATACGGTCGCGGATTCCGGCGAGCTGAGATTGCTTCGCTTTGCTCGCAAAGACAACCTTTACCATGTCTTTGCGAGGAGCGTAGTCCCGCGCAGAACGCGGGAAAGCAATCTCGACGCGGAAGAAATGTGCGACCGTATTTATGCCACAGAGCACTTAGCCGGGAAACAAGAGGCAGATGCCGTCGCGTGCAAGAGTTCTGCGTGTCAGACGCTTGACGGGTTACGACCATCATGAAGCGGGTACTTCTCGAGAAAGCCGTTCATCTCCGTCACCAGGAGATGCTCACGTCCGACGTGGAAATGGTCGCCTCCAGGGATGAGCGAGCTCTGCTTCGGTTCGGGAATCTCTTCCACCAGTCGCAGAAACTTGGTCTTTGAACACACGAAATCGCGATCGCCGGCCATGAGGAGTTTAGGACGAAGCTCGCCGAGAAGAAAACTGAAATCGTAGTGATCCACCGGCGGAGAAATCCCTATGAGCCGCGTCGGCCTGCGATCCGTGGAGGCGGCCCGCAACCCCACCCAGCATCCAAAGGAATATCCCGCCACGATGATCTTCTCGGGATCCGCCAATTTCTGCTGCGAAAGGAAGTCGACCGCGGCGCGGACATCTTCGAGCTCATCCACCCCTTCACCATGAGAGCCTTCGCTCCTGCCGGTCCCTCGAAAATTGAACCTCAGACACACAACCCCACGCGCCAATAGGCCTTTCTTGAGAGCGCCGGTCACGTTGTTGTACATGTTGCCGCCATAGAGCGGATGGGGATGACATATGACCGCACCGGGCGAGGGCCGATCAACGCCGTCGGGAATCTCGATTACTCCTTCGAGTACGATGCTCCCGCACCTGAAGAACACTTCGTTTCGTTCCGCCATACTGACTCCAAAGGGGGACGACCGCGGCAAACGGCAACGAAGGTCCTCTCCTGATCTCAGGTCTCGAGCTCCGTAATCTTGTTTAGTCCCATACGGAGCGGCCGCACGATCAGGTAGAGTGACAACCCCAATGCCGCGAGGAAACATGCCCCGATTATCATGTAATCCATGCCTCTGAGACTTCGACTGAAATGGCCGGCGGTCACAATCCTGTACACGGGGTAGACTTCAAGAAGAATCACGCCCAGAACGGCCAATCCGCCGTATATCATGGTGAGAAGGCCGCCTATGCCGCTGAATGCGCGGTTTGGATCGACTTCCTTGAAATCCGAGTAGACTACTCCCATCCCTATGGACAGGGAGGTGACCCCCACTGTAAGAAACGCGACCGTAACGGTCGAAAGGAGCGAGATGAACAGATCCAGCTCCAACAGCCGGTTCGTCATCAGCACCAGAAACATGCCCAGACTAAACATGGGGACCAGGTAGAAGAAATACTTGACCCACAGAATCCTTCTCAGTCCGACCGGCGACCCCTTGAGTATCCAAAAGGCCCGACCCTCCGCAGATATTGCGGGAAAGAGAAATCTTACGCCCAAGGAGGACAGGACAAATCCTGCAAGTCCGATGTTTACGAACGCGATGGTGTTCTTGAGAAATCTGTTTGCCACAGGGTTGTCGAGAGAAGGCAATACACTGAAATTATACAAGTACACCATGATCAGCGCGAGAAGGAGCAGAAGCTGGCTCAGGCGTCCCCAATCCCGCGCCATGAGGAGAGTCTCTTTGAGCACAACCGCGGCGGTTGGTCGATCAAGGTACCGGTGGAGCACTCTTGACCACAGTGACATTATTTTGCTCTTACTGAGCCGCGCACCCCTGGACTCAACGGATTTCGAGTACGCAAAGAAATGGACCGCTTCGTGGTTATGACCGGCCAGACGAAACGCCGCGGCGGCTGCGGTAACGAGCAGCGCCAGATAAAACGGTATCTGCTCGTAACCGTACCCCGTTATGTAGGGCCTCAGGGTCTCCATTATCCAAGTCGTGGGCAAGAGAGGAGACGAACCTTCCGACATAATGGAAAGGTAATCCATGATGGACGCGAATCCCTCGGGGTTGAGGAATTCTTCCGGCCTCACCATTCTGAACAGGAGATAGACTCCAATAAAGATCAGTATGCCCACAAAAACGAACAGATCGCGGAGCCTTCGTACGGGAAACGTTCGCACGAGACTCTGGACGAGGAAGATCGACACGGCCGTGGTCAATGTGAGGAGACAGAGAAAGGCCGTGAAACTCAGAACATAGAATTGCCATGGTGACCCGAACACGGTGCCGTACGCCAGGAAGACGGGGAGTCCGAAGACGAGGACCATCCACGACGAATCTGCCATGGTTTCGATGAATCTCGCCGTGTACAAGGACGACGGGGGTACCGGTGCCGCCATGATAAGTTGAAGATCTTCCGAAAGAAAATAGGTGGAAAAGGTTGTAATGATATTGCTGATGACGAGCACGAAGGCGAACGTAACCAGGATCATTGAGAGAAGCTTGGTCGCGGCAATGGTACCGAACATCTCTTCAGCGGTGAAGTACGCGAGCGCCTTCACGAATACCACATAGATGGCGGCCCACAACCCCACGATCAACAGCGAAATCACGGGCAACCGAAGCCGCTCTTTACCCGGTTTCGCGATTCCGTTCCTGAATTTCTTCCAGCGTGGACTCAACAGGAGGAGCACGGCGTTCATGATCGTACCTCAATCGGCCGGCCCACAAAACCGGGATACCCGGCACGGGACGGCACGAAAAAGCACGAGAAGGTCGCCCGCCTCCGGCAGCGTTTCTCCTGACGTGGAAAAGAACGACGGTGCCGAACCGCACCGACGCCCAATGAGTAGTCGTAGAAAATCTTTCGAATCATCCTGATGGAAAGGCTTCCCCGGTCCCTGTTGTCGGTCTCAAGCTTCCTCTTTCCCCCTGCGATCCTCGCCTGCTTTTCGACCCTCGGGCTCCTTGTCCGCATCATCGGATTGTTGCCCTTTCCCTCGGTCCTCGGATTCCTCGGATGCTTTTTCTTGATCGTCTTCTCGAGAGCTTTCAAGCAGCTCGGCGTAGAAATCCGGGCCGGATTTCTCGCCGGGAGGGGTGAACTTGTGCATGTCGTCTTGAGACGACTGCGGGGGCTCTTTATGTGAAGGCCGGGTATCAAGGGAAGATGATGACGAAGGCGTAGAAGTAATGGAATCCAAGTCTATACTGCTGCGCAGTTCACTCGCCATTTTTGTGACGTCTCGGTAAAGTCTTCCCAGCACCCGCGCGGTCTCGGTCAGTTGCTTGGGGCCCAAGAGGATCAGGGCCACAAGGATAATCAGACCTAGTTCCCACATTGATATTCCGAACACAGAACCAATCTCCGGCGACTCTTAATATATGCAGTATACCATATTTCTCAAAACTGAGCAGGGATACCTCGGCTCACAGGTATGAACTCGGCCGTTGGTCCTCACGGGCCGACGTCTTTTTCGGTGTCCACGACCGGTGCTCGTGGCCCGTCAGATTTCGCCTTCCGTCGACACGACGGAGTCCACCTCGAAAATATCCATATAGTACGGCCCACCACCCCAAGAGTCGATTAGCAAGGACACGTTTCCGATCAACGCATCAAGTCGAGTGTCAAAGGAGGAGAACCCCGCGCGTTCGTCAAAAAGGTTCTCCATCCATGCAACGGTGTTGGAGCGCAGACAGATCTTGACTTCGAACCCTTGCCCCGCCTTGATCAAGATTACTTGGCCGCAGTGGTTGTGGTCTGCGGGAGACGTAGGATGCTTTATGTCGTACAGCTCCACGTCTCGACCTCTTATGGTACGAATCAGTTCGACCCTTCGCATCTCTTCGTTAAACAGGGCTTGGGACTTTGCCTGGCACTCGGCGCAGAGTTCCTTTGGTTCACCCGCTCCGGCGGCTTCATTGGCTCCACAAAGCGGGCAGACGTCATTGGACGGAGACGAATCGGACATGGTGAACCTCCCTGGCGCCGCACCGTTTGTACGGTATGGGCCGGCATGTGAAGCGTTGTGCCTACGAACCGGCACGGCCGGGTTGTCTGCAACCTTGAGGTGTCGTGCCCGACGTCGGGACACATCCTCCATTCCCCTCTGCGAGTTACGAGCAGGATGAAATGATTTACATCATGGTCAACCGTGCATATAATCATCGTCAAACGGCGTGCGTCAAATCCGGCTTCACCCCGGCGGACGAGCTCGGGAAACGCTGCATCGACAACCGCCGCTTGCCCCTTGAATTCCCCGGAGGCAATGATACCATTGACCTTTGCCATTGAAAAGGAGAACCGCCATCATGAGGATTGGAAGACTGATCGCATCGGTAGCCCTCATAATCTTGTCCGTGTCGGGCTTTGCCGTTGCCGGACCCAAAATCAGTTTTGAGAAAGAATCTCACGACTATGGACGAGTGCTTTCGGGTGAGACCGTGACTGAAGAGTTTACCTTGACCAATATCGGCGATGAAACGCTTATCGTAGAAAAGCTCAGATCGAGTTGCGGATGCACCAAGGCCGTAAAAGGAAGCCGAGAAGTTCCGCCCAACGGAAAGACCAAGATTGTGGCCGCGTTCGACACGACGGGGTTCAGCCCCGGCAGGAAGATCCAGACGGTTTACGTCCACACCAACGACCCGAACACCCCCGTGGCCAAACTGAAACTACTCGCCGACATTGTGCGAGAAATCACCGTGGAGCCTTCCAGCATAGCGAAGCAACTGCCGGCCTTCGTAGACACGGTCACCATTCCCATGAAGATCGGGAATTCCTCAAAGAAGCCTTGCACGGTCAAAGGGGTGAAGTTTCCCAAGGACGGGCTCAGTGCCCGGCTCAAGCCCGCATCCATTGTGGTCGATCCCGACTCGACCGTTCCGTTCGAACTGGAGATGAACCTGACAAAGGAACCAGGTCGGCATTACTACATGGGCAAACTCCTCCTCGTCATCGACCATCCAAGGGAACCGGAGATCGAAATTCGTTACCTCATCAAGTTCGCCAAGACTGAGTAACCGTACCGATGGTGCCGTCAGGGGTACTCGGCAACCGTTCGCTCAGGCGGTCACGGCCCACGACGAATCGTCTCTCCTCGGGGGAGTGAAATGCGACGCTCCTTCCGTCCCCACGGGCACCGGTTCGGACGGCACGCAAGAATCCGGGCCGGCGGGGCGCTTGGCATGAGATCTCGTCCTGACGTTGTCGATCAAACGCAACGCCTGATCCACGCCGTACTTCCAGAGCACAAGAACCAGGACGGCCAGAGCGGCCAACGCAAGCGCCGACATCACAAGCAGAATGTACCCGATCCATCCGGCGCCGAGGCTGTCTGAGGAAAGAGGGATGATGAAGAGCAAGAGCACGAAGAACGTCTTGGGAAAAGTTCCGACGCAGCCAAGAAACGTTTGCAGGCAGTCAAGGACCTTCATAACGATCTTGAAGGCCACCCAGATGAGGCTTCCGCCTAAGACCAGCAATGCCGCCAGTCGTGCCGTGAAAATGACCGTGGAAGAAACTTCGAGTCCGCTGAACAGGAAATTGAGTTGGAAGAAATTCTCTATGTGGGCTAAACCCTCCCAGGGCGCATGCATGAGGATCCTCCGGACGGCGCAACATCTGATACCAGTTTAACACTTCGCCTTATCAATGCGAAATGCTATTACTATTAAGACACATCGTTCCGAGATTATCAAGGAAAATCGTACGTGAGCCCTGGAACCGTCACGGACGCAGTCACATCCATGCAAGTGTTGACAGAAAAGCCTTCAGACCTTAGATTTCTCTCATCGAGGCCTGACTTGCCTGCACGGCCATACACCGAAAGAGGTCCGGGTTTGACGGCACGCATCTCTCATCAACCACGCATAGTACTGTGGCCCATCATCTGGTCGATTGTCTTGGTTCTTGGCCTCGTCGTCTCGGGATGTGACCGAACGCCCGCCGCAAGAGTCGACAAGGCATGTGCACTGATGGATGACGGAGAATCGACCAAAGCCGGCAAGATCCTCGACGAGGTGCTTGCGGAGGACCCGGGCAATGCCCAGGCCCTTATCACCAGGGGGCGTGCTCGGGAACGCGCCGGCGAACACGACCGAGCCTTAATGGATTATACCGCCGCGGTGGAACTCAATGCGGAGCTGGAGGAGGCCTGGGAAGCGCGAGGCCGGTTTTACGCCCGTCGAAACGACTACGACAAGGCTTTGGACGACCTTGACCGAGCGGCAAAACTGTCAAAGGAGCCTGCATCGATCCTGTCGACAATGGGCCTTATCAATTTCTATCAGGGAGACCACCTCAAGGCCCGAGAGTACTTCGACAGAAGCACGGAGGCAGACAGCCGGGCCGAAGGCGGGTACTTCGGCAGGGCGGCCATTGCCTTGAATGAAGGCGAGTACGAGGCTGCCTGCGAAGAGATGAACCGCCTCCTCAAGATCCACCCGAAGGATGCACAGGCTCTCTTCCGGAGGGGGTTCGCCCATCTCAAGGCATCCAGACCCAACAAGGCATTGGCGGATTTTGACAAGGCATTGGAGTTGGATCCGGACGCGAAGGAGATCTATTGGTACAGAGCCGAGGCTCATCAAGCGCTGAACAACCTCAGTCTGGCTCTCAAGGATTACGAGAGGGCCGAGTCGGTAGACCCCAATGATTCCATACTGTTCCTGAATCAGGGAACCATTCTCATGATGCTCGGTCGGAATTCCGAAGCATTGAAGAAGTTGAGGCGAGCAATCCTCCTGGATCCGGACAATCCGCTTCCCTACATCAATCGCGCGGTACTGCATCTTGGAACGGGGAATCTCGTGGGCGCCCTCAGGGACATCAACAAAGGGCTTGAAATACGCGGCGACGATTCCTGGTTGCTTGTCAAGCGCGCCTACATCTTCAAGTTTATGGCTCGAGGGGACCGGGCACTCTCGGACTTGAATACCGCCCTGAAGCTCCAACCCGGCAACCACGAAGCCCTTCTCCTCCGGGGAAGCCTCTACTTCAACGCGCGGCAGCTCGAACGGGCAATCGAAGACCTCAGGTACGCATCCCAGCTGTTTCCGGACGATCCGGCGGCATACCAGCTTCTGGCCGAAGCGCTCCTGACAAAGGGGGATACGGCGACCGCTCTCAGGACGGTCGAGCAGTCACTGGAGAAGGAATCGTCATATGTGCCCGCGTACATTACCATGGGCGACGTCCACCGAGCGGATTCACATCTCGATCGGGCCGAAGAAGCTTATTCCCGTGCGCTCAACATCGACCCGAACCACTTCGATGCATTGCTTCGCAGAGCCAAGGTGTACATGGAGATCAACGAGTATGCCAGGGCCGTCGCGGACTTGGAACAAGCAGCGCGGGTCAATGCCCACAGCGGCGAACTCTACCGTTTGCGGGCGCGATGTTACGAGGCAATCGGTGAAGGTGAGAAGGCGCGCCAGGACAAGTGGCGCGCCAGGGTCTTTGCCCACCGCTGATCCAAAGCCGACGTCATGCGCCGTTCGGTCGGTTCAACGAGCGTGTCGACCACGGGAACCCTCGGGGGCGTTTCCAAGGTTTCCCGTGTGGATCGTCAAGACATGATGAACGGGAATGTTCGATGACGTACCGAGCCTCATCGCTCGTCGATGATGCGCTTGGCCTTCCCGATGCTTCGTTCAATGGTCTCCTGAGGCACTATGTTGACCGGGACGTTGATTCCGATCACCTGCTGGATGCGTGAGGAGATCCTCTTGGCAAGCTCGTCTATCTTTTCTCGGCCGGCATCGTAGATTTCCTTCCTCGCTTCGGTGTCCACTTCGATGTGGTCCATGTAGCCTTTCTTCTTCAAGCGTATCTGATACAGCGGCTCGACTTCCTCGAACTCCATAAGGACCGATTCCACCTGGGAGGGGAACACGTTGACGCCGCTGATGATCATCATATCGTCGGACCTTCCCAGGATCTTGTCCATTGTGATAAGTGTACGGCCGCACTCACACTTCTCCCGCCTCAGGGTGCAGATGTCGCGGGTTCGGTACCGAATCATGGGCATGGCGCGTCGTTGCACCGCGGTAAAGACCAGTTCTCCTTCTTCCTCAAGGCCCAGGGGTTCCAGGGTCGCAGGATCGACTATCTCAGGATAGACATGATCCTCGTTGATATGGATCTTGTAGTACTCACAGGTGAACGAAACCCCCGGTCCCATCAGCTCCGTCAGACCATAATGCTCGTACGCGTGCATTCCTCCCCGCCTCTCGATATCGCTGCGCATCTCAACGCTCCACGGTTCGGCCCCGAAGTGACCGGTCTTCAACGTGGAGTTCTGGATATCAATGCCCATCTTCTCGGCCTTCTCAATTATGGTCATGCAGTACGAAGGAGTACAACAGAGAGCCTGCGTGCCGAAATCCTGGATCAGCATGATTTGTCGCTCCGTCATCCCGGCACCCGATGGAACGATGGCACAACCAATCCTCATTGCGCCTTGGAGAAACCCCAGACCTCCGGTGAACAACCCCATCCCGTACGCGTTTTGCAGGACGGTATCCGGTCTTACTTCCTGAGCCCACAGGCCGCGGGCCATGCACTCGGTCCATTGGTCGAGATCGTCCGCGGTGTACGGACCCGTAATAGGCTTTCCCGTGGTGCCGGACGACGCGTGGATACGAACGACATCCGACATGGGAACCGCACACAGGCCGAAGGGATAATTGTCTCTGAGGTCCGTCTTGACAGTGAAAGGAAACTTGGCAAGATCTTCCAGTTTCTGAAAATCGGACGGCTTAACCCCCTTGTCGTCGAAGGCTTTCTTGTAAAACGGGATCCTCTCGTACACCCATTTCAGCGTCTCCTCCAGCTTGTCCCTCTGGAAGGCCTTCATCTGACCGTCGTTCATGATTTCGAACTTTTCATCCCAAAACTTCTTTGACATGCGGTTCCTCCTCGACGATGCTTTTCTATTTCTAGCGGGTAGCGCGAGTCACGGAAGGGCTCTTTCCGTCTATAATTAGGGAATTAAGCCATCGCTGTCAAGCCAAAAAGGAGGGAACTCATCCCACCGAATTTGCCGGTTCCATTGGAAATCCGATGCTTCAGAGGAATGAAAGTTTGATCACTGCGGGGAAAGGTCTTTTCACCCGTCATCAGACCACCGCGGCGGGACGCTTCATCTACGTTCCACCGCCGGGCGATCCGTACCGGCCGGGACGGCCCTCGTCGTGAGGCCGAACCGAGGGAGTCCTCAATCGAGCAGGGATTTCATCCGATTGGCCGTACCGCCGTCCAGAGCCGATTCCAGCACCGGGACAACTTGCGGAGATGATGCTCGACCGGTCAGTTTGAGCAGTACCGTTACGGCAGTCTTCTTGATTTCATTCCGGGTTGATTCTTCCGAATCTTTGTCCGGCTCACCCACGCCGAGGCGCTTGAGCTCTTTGTCGACGCCGAGGGCCTTCAGGAGCCCTTCATGCTGTTTCACCAGCTTCCTCACCGCCGGAATCTTTCCAATGACGCTCGGTGCGATCGTGTAGGTCCTGATCCCCAACAGCATATCGAGGTTTTGCGCTTTCAGCCCATAGCTGCCCATCCCGCCCAGGGAAAGGTCCCGACCCTTCATCCGGAGGTCCTCGGTCTTGGCAATACCCGAGCCGATCGTGATCGTCCCTTCGGCCGAGTCGAACTCCAGGCGATTGCCTGCGGCACGTGAGTCGCCGGGGCGGAAAAGGGCGTCGAACACGTGCGTTGCCGTACCCAAGGCGCGCTGCAAGGCGCCCGCCTGAATGCTCCCCTTGCCCAAGTCGACCGACAAACGACCGTTCACCGTCTCCGCTGATTGGATTCTGTTGAGTTTGCCTTTCACGGTCAAAGGACCGTGGACGGGCCCTTTGATCTCTCCGGTGAGTCCTGACGACTCGAGAAAGATCCCGTCGGTTTCCACCGTTCCTCTCATGTTGGTTATCTCCCAAGCCGCGTTTTGCGGTCGGTAGTCAACGTTGAGGAGTCGCACCGTCCCGTCGGCCGGTCGCGCGGCGTCCTGCGGCCTGAGGTGAACGGTGAAGTCGATTCCTCCGGAGAGTCCCTTGTCCGTGAGCGGAGGCACCAATTTGGCCATCTGCTTCAATTCCGCATTTCGTGCCGCAAGCGTCAATCCGCGAAACGTTCCATTCTTGTCCCTGAGACTTCCCTTTCCGGTCACCGTCACCCCGGGAAGAGTCAGTTTTCCGGTCGTCATGGTCAGTTCTTCCAAGGCCCACGAACCTGAGGCCGAGAAATTCCCTATGACGCCTCCGGGCTTCCTGAATGCGGTGTTCACCTGAACGTCCAAATGGGTCAGAGGAACGTCCACCGACCAGTCCAAGGCTTTCAGCGGTCCTTTGAAGCCGGCACGCAACTGAGTGCTGCCGGCAATCCGTAGGCCCGGTGGAATCTCCAAACCGACAAGTGCGAGCGTAGTTTCGTCCAGATTCACTGAAGCATTGCCGTTGACCCTCGCGGAACCCGATCCCGCGTCCAACAGATCTGCTCGGACGACCATGATGTTTCTCGCCCCCGTGCCTCTTCTCAGCGCCAGCGTGGCCTTGCGAAGGTCCGGTCCGCCGGAATTGAACAGAACCTTGGACGCGAAATCAATGGCGCAGTTCGAGAGTCTGGGACCGCCCGGGTTGACTCTCACCGTTGCTCCGCTAAGTCCGACGCGAACTTCGGCCTCGGGAACTTCGCCCTTTTTCCCGCGGCCATGGCCTGTAAGAAAGTTTCCCTTTATCGAGACGGTCCCTTTGTTTCCCCGAGCCTTCTCAACATACGGAGCCCATCTGATTTCCGATGCCTTCAAATCACCCGTCAAATCGATCCACAGTCTTTGGCGATTGCCTCTGCCGAGCCCTTGGACGGGTATCGCACCCTCGATTGTCAGATCTTTCGGCAAGGTCACACCGAAGTCCTCCAGCCAGGACGGATTCACATTCGCTCTGCCCTGCAAATCGTATTCCCTGTCACCGGTTAGGGGGTTCGATATCGTGCCGGTCAGAGCAGCCAAGGTCGCCGGTCCCGAAATCTCAAGGCTTTCCACATGTAATAGCTCGGGAGTCAACTTCAGTTGACTCCACATTCTCACTTTCGCCGCAACCTTCGCATAACGGCCCGTTGGTACGGCTTCTTCCAGGCCCACATTTCCCTGGAGAATCCAAGTACCATCCGGGACCCAACTCCCCTCGATGCTTGCCTTCACCGTTCCCGCGCTCGGATCCAGCGGAAACTCCTCGGGAAAATAGCGCCCCAGCAATCGCAACGGAAGTCGATCGCTCTCGCCGGTTCCGCGGATCTCCCGGAGCGCACTAAAATCATTCGCAACCACGGCCAGGCCTTGGAACTTCAGCTGAGGCGCTTCCTTGGACTTGCCGCTCACATCGACTTTGAATTCAATGCGAGCATTTTCGTCGCTCCCCCAGGTCACTTCCGCACGACTGGATGCGACATCGAACTGTTCCACGGGACGAGCCCACGGCGGAACGTAATCGTGAAGCCCTTTGAGGTCCAGAGACTTCAAGGAAACGGTGACATTCGCGGACTTCAATCGCGAGAAATCCTCGGCAACGGTGAACGTTCCGTCTGCGCTGATAGGGCTTTTGGCTTGGTTGTCGGCGGTGAGTCGGGCATCCAAGTTCAGGGTGAATACGTTGCCTGGTTTCTGTCGATATACCGTGCAGTTTATGTCATCCAGAGACGTCCTGGCAGGTTCCCCGGGAACAATCTCCCTGTCCAACAGTTCAACCCGCGCGTCGACGATTCGTATCGTGTCTACGGACCATTTCAGGCGTGGATCGAGGTCTTCGGTCGCGATCGGCGTGCCGGGCGGATCCCGGTCCGCAGGAACCGTGACCGGTCTTTCCTTCGGTTCTTCCTTCCCCGCAGGTTCCGTCACACCGGAACCGGGAGCGGGGACAAAGGGATTCTCCACTCGGCCGTCCTGAGCCCTCCGGACAACGACCGTCAACCTTCGGACCTCAACTGACTCGATCGAGACCTCCCGGCTAAACAGCGATATCAAAGACGGTGAAAACGCGACCGTGCCCGCCTCCAAAAGGCTCTTTCCCTCTTTCGAACTTACCGAGACTCCTTCCAGCGTGAGATTGAGTAGACCGGGAAACGACAGTGAGACTTTCAGGGCACCAAGCCTTACGTTGTGACCTGTCAGCGCACTGAGTTTGTCTCGCAATCCGTTCCGTATCAGGTCTGTTTCGGGCAGGAACCGTACGGCTACGATCACTCCGATGGCCGCCGTCAGGACGAGAACCGTTATGACCGTGAGTATTTTCTTATAATGTCGCATCGTATGAGCTCCCTACGACCGGATATCAATCTTGGGCCGTCAGGTCAAGACCGGTACCACCCTCGGAATGGTTCGAACGGTCTCTCTGTTCTTCGCAAGGATCGAATGCGTGAATGAATGCCCCGTCTCCGAGGATGAACCCTGAAGGGGACGACAACCGACAAGACTTGCCGTGCTTCGTCGCGCCTTCGCCGGCATGTTGGTAGGCCTGAGTTGCCTGACACGCATCGATCCATGTTGACAGATATGGACAAGGATTTCAATGTTGGTGTATAGTGGCTTCGGTTCCCGGCAATTACGATACCAAGCCCAGTTGAAGCACATCTCTCACGCGCGTGATCCCCGCCGCAGCGAGCGGGTTCGCTCCGCGAAGGGTGGATTGCTCGCCGGGCTACAGGATGTCCGGCGTTGACAATGCGGCGTGGGAGGACTATAAGACTCGCATGGGCAAGAGAATATTTGCAGTTGGAGACATACACGGTTGTTACGATAAACTCGTCTCGATGATGAACATACTTCCGTGGGACAGAGAAGCGGGGGATATGCTGCTCTTCATAGGGGATTACGTCGATCGCGGACCCAAGTCAAGAGATGTGGTCGAATATTTGGTGAAGCTCAAGAAAGGCGGCGGGGATTTCGTTTTTCTCAAGGGCAACCACGAGAAGATGTTGCTGGACTATTATATCCAGCAAAAGGACCAGATGCTGTATGTCGCCAACGGAGGAGCGGAGACCATCGCGAGTTATGTGGAAGGCGGCATCGGAAGAAAGGCCTTCGTACTCCCCGAAGATCACCTTGAATTCCTGCTCTCTCTCAAGCTGTATTTCCAGACCGAAGACTACATCTTTGTACACGCCGGTTTGAGGGACGGAATTCCCTTGGATGAACAGTCCGAGGAGGACATGCTCTGGATACGGGAAGAATTCATCTACTCCGCGTATGACTGGAACAAGCGAGTCATCTTCGGCCACACCGCTCTGGAAACCCCGTTTGTCACTCCGGGAAAGATAGGAATAGACACCGGCGCAGTGTACGGAAACAAACTCACCGCTGTGGAACTTCCCCGCATGAAATTCTATCAGGTCTGACGAGACCGGGTGGAGTCGGACCGGCCGGCATTCCAACTCACTACGGTCACGAACCTGATTCAGTAATCGTTTTCCTAAGTACGGTTTCGTATTCTTAACCCCTCGAGATTGCCACGGGCTTCGCCCTCGCAATGACAACCTCGATGCCGGCACGGAGGCCGGCGCCGCCAGAGCACGGATACGTGCCGTGTATTCGACGCCGTATTTACGCCAAAGAGCACTTGGATTCGCACCATGCTCGGGCTGTGGTGCACGGAATTTCCGTACCGCGGGTACGTGACCCGAGCGGACACCCCGTCTCGGCACGTTACAGCCGGTCTTGCTCATGATTGACAGGTTAGGGAAGCAAGGGCGCATGTTCGCCCTTGCGTGAGGTCTTCGTGTACTCAGGGCCCGGAAAGTTGCCTGCGCACCGATAGGCGCGGGTTACGTTCCACACCTACGATTGTGAGTAGCGCAATATGCGCCGGCGATCCCTTTTCGGTCAGGCCAAAAGAGCTCCGGCCTCCCTCTCTGTTCCGACAACGCAATGGACAACCGGTGTTCTTCGCTGCAATAGCATTCGTCCAGACTTGTCACCGGTTTCACATATAATTGTTCGGCGAGTGCTTCCACGTTCATTCCCTTTTGGATCTTCTCGTTCATGTCGTCCTCCCGATATGTCCGTACTCGTGTTCTGATTCATGGGTCCGCCGGCACGCCTCTTTCACTTTTGAGACGGCTGCTTTGCTTCGAATGCGCCGCATGGATCTATTTGCCGCGTCGGTACGAGCAAAGCACCATTCGCGCGCCGGATCCCGCGACCGTTCTCGAGAAATGAGCCGACAGAACCATGGTTGGCCCGTCTTTCCTACGAACGGTCCCTGTCATAACGGTAAGCACTCCAAGGGCGTCGGCAACCCGGAAACACGATTTGCGCTGTTCCTCCTTACGTGCTACAGTATTGCTCCCTGAATATTGCGGACACCTCCACGTTTGTCATTGCGAGCCCGACTGGGATGAGGGCGTGGCAATCTGAGCCTTTCATGAAGCATTGAGATTGCTCCGTCGCAGCGCTCCTCGCGATGACGGGAGTGATCGGTGGGGCTGTTTCGGAACTGGGTGAGTAACGATTCCGCCCGGGGGTTCGCGGGGAACTCGTACCGCAGGCGTTGAACCCTCGTTGCCATCGTCAGAGGAGAAGTTCTATTGGCCGGCAGACTTGCCGTTGATTTCGGCACGTCCAACACGAGAGTAGCGGTCTGGGACGAAGCCCTGGATGAAGCCGGGACGGTGGCCGTTCCCGACGTGTCGGTGACCGCGCGATACGAGGACTCCGAGCGCAGGACCATAGAGGTTCCGTATGTTCCCTCACTGGTCGCCTACGAGGGCACGCGGATGTGGATCGGGAAACAGGTCGCCGACAAAGGGCTCTTGGAATCCGGAACCACGTTCCGATGGATGAAGCGCTACATCTCCAACCGATTGGAGATTCCTCGAAAAGTCGACGGCCGCGCGGTGAAGATCTCTGAAGCGGGATCGGATTTCCTGACCCGGGTACTCGTGTATGCGGCTGAATTCATCGACCTCGGCGACGAGGAGGTGGCCTTTACCGTCCCGGTGGAAGCGTTTGAGCATTATCAGGATTGGCTGATCGGGGTGTGCGAAGCAGCCGGCATTCCCCGGTACCGGCTCATTGACGAAGCCTCGGCCGCGGCGTTGGGGTACGGAGTGAAACTCAAGGCCGGTGACACGTACATGGTCTTTGATTTTGGCGGCGGAACCCTGGACGTGTCCATTGTGCGCATGGAAAGTACCTCCGTCGGTGGGCGACGGTGCACGGTACTTGGCAAAGGCGGCGCGGAAATCGGAGGGGCCACCATCGACAAATGGCTGTACCGGGATTTTCTTGAGAAGAATGGGAAGGCACCGGAAGACATCCGCCACGTGTCCGGACTGTTGCTGTTGGAAGTGGAGCGGGCCAAGGAGACTTTGACCGCATCGGACCGGGCCGATATTGTCGTTGCCGATCCCGATACGGGAGAAGTGTTCTCTGCTCACTACTCTCGATCGGCATTCGAGGATCTCCTGGAAGAAAACGGTCTTTTCGAGACGGTTCATGCGGTCATGAACCGGGCGCTCTCCGATGCGGGGGAACGCGGCTACGAAGGGGATCGCATTGCCGAGGTGCTCCTGGTGGGAGGTTCGAGTCTCATACCGAGCGTCCGCAGAGCCGTCAGGCAGGTGTTCGGGCGCCGGGTCAGTTCACATCGTCCTCTCGATGCGGTGGTCCTTGGCGCGGCGGCATTTGTTCACGGCGTGGACTTCTACGACCACGTCCAGCATGAATACGCGCTCCGATACTACGACAGGGAAACAGGAGAGCATGACTACCTCAGAATCGTTCCGTCGGGGACGCCCTACCCCACCGACGGACCCATCCTGGATGTCATGGTGAGCGCCTCGTATGACGATCAGGAATTTCTCGGGCTCGACATCTACGAGATCGGAAGGAAAGAGTGCTTCTCGTGCGGAGAAGGCCCACAGCTCGATCTCGTGTTCGATCCGTCGGGTGCGGCGCGGTTCCAGGAGCGCCAGGAACCCGAGGTCATGAGCCGGTTCTGGATGAACGAGAAATGCCCCACCTTCATTGAGGCTCGCCCCAAGGCTCGACGCGGCGACAAACGATTCCCGGTTCAGTTTTCCGTCGACGGCAACAAACGTCTCTGCGTGACCGTCAGGGACAAACGTTCCGGCAAAGTGTTGTTCGATCGTCACCCGCTGGTGAAGTTGACGTAAAGGCCGGCCGTTCCCGGGAAACGGTCTCCACGCAGCGGCTCCCTCAGCCGGCACCGAGCTTGCCGTGAGGATCAACATGTCCCATTTCACCACAGTGAAGACCCAAATCGTCTCCAAGGACCACCTCAAACAGGCTTTGGAAGATCTTGAGATGGCGTTTGAAGAAGGCGATCTGGAAATCAGAGGCTATCAGGGTATTCGCACCCCTGTGGAAATCAGGGTACCGACCGCGAATCCCGACTACGACCTCGGCTTCCGAAAAACCGGAGACAGGTACGAACTGGTTGCCGATTGGTACGGCATCAAGGACGTGACCCGGCACGAATTCCTCGGACGGGTCATGCAAAGGTACGCGTATCGAGTCGCAATGGAGCAGTTGGCCCAACAGGAATTTACCGTTGTTGAGGAGAAATTACAGGGCGATAATACCATCCACATCACGGTGCGCAGAATGACGTGAGAAGTCCGGACCGGAGAACCTCAGCGGCAATCGAGAGGCGCGTAATGTGGTTGTGAGGAACGAAAGCCGGTGCGCAATGGGGTAAGGCAATCACATCGACAAATCGTCCCGGACGTTGTGTGCATAGGACGTGCAAAGGGGAACAAATGAGCGAGATTCAGGAAATCGACGTCTTTGTGAAGCCGGACGGCACCGTAAAGGTCGAGGTGAGAGGCGTCAAGGGCGGGAAATGCTTGGCTTTGACCGAAAGTATCGAACAGCTTCTCGGCGGGACGATCGTCGAACGCGTCTTCACCGATGATTTCGAGAATGACGAAGTGGAACAGACATTGGAAGAGACTGTCCGACAGGGGCCGACCTGAGGAGCGTGAACGAACCGAACGTGGTCGACCGAAGGTATCCGCACCGGCGGGCACACGGCATGCGTGACCGGAACTTCGCGTAAGGCGGCGCAAAGAAGGCTTACCGGTGATACCGGTCGGACCGAGGGCAGCATCGACACCACCTCGAGGCCTGATGCATTCGCCTTCTTTTCGTTTGTTTTCCGTCGGCTTAGTGCTAAACTGCGACAACCGTTTGTGTGGAGGGGACTGTGATGCCGGAAACGGACGTGACCCGGAGAACGATCCTTGACGACATCAGGGCGGGACTGGACAACAGCGCCTTGAAGCGGAAACACAGGCTGTCTTCGGAAGGATTACAGAGTATCTTCGACGACCTCGTCGCAGCCGGCGCGCTGGAAATGGTTGACAACGAGTACGTTATTCCGGCTGTTCGTCGCCTCAGCGCGGGCAACATCGTCAACGACATCCGTGCGGGGATGAACAATGCCGAGTTGATGGAGAAGTACGCTCTCACGCCGAAGCAATTGAAGACCACCTTCGACATCCTCGTGGGAAGCAATGCCGTCAATAGGGAAGAGATTCGCGACGATCTTTCCTTGACGCCCGATGAGCACGTGAGGGAAGACCAGCGTGAGATGGAGCGATATTTCATTGACTTTGAGCTTCCCATCGTTGAGATCGGCCCCCCGGAGATTGACGGCAAGGTCAGGGACATTACCGAGAAGGGTGTCGGCACCATCGGCATCCCTTCGAGGATTGACGACATAAAGAAGTTTCTCGTCCTTCACGACGAGTTCGTTCTCATAGAGCCGTTCATGTTCGAAGCCCAATGCCGGTGGGTGCGTGACGACGCGGACGGAGAGCACTATGCGGGCTATGAAATCATCGGCATTGACGAGAAAGACCTGCGTGACCTGAGGCAGCTCATCCATCTTGTGACGTTCTACGGATGAAGGCTGCGCAGGGAAGTCAGTCCCGTTTGCCTCCGAACAGCACGGAAAACGTGGTGCCGCCCGACTCCTTGCAGCTTCGGGGATCGGTTGAGTACGGACACAAGGACACCCTGCCCGGACATATGAACCGGTTGTTCGCCAGGTATCGGCAGCGCGCAGTCTCGAAGGAAATGTCGAATGGACTACCTTCGGAGAGGATTTTCAGCCTCATGAGTTCCAGCCCTTTCCCACCAGCGTTGAAGTCGAAAGGATTTCTCGTCGCGTAATGTTCCGTGTCCTGGGTGTGGTGAAACGCCTCAAAGACGAATTCCCGGTCACCGGATGCAATGCCTACCCCGCTGTCCGAAACCTGGAGCAGCACTCCGCCGACGGTCTCTTCCAGGGAAATCACCACTTCGCCTTGGTCCGGCGTGTTCTCGATCGCGTTCTTCACGAGAGTTCTGACGACTTGGGCAAACACACGGGGATCGACGATGTCGGTTTCTATGTGCTCCATCCGTGTGACCAGAGCAATTGAGCGGTGCGAGCTTCTCTGTCGCAAATCCTCGACTATCCCTTCCAATGCGGAATCCAGCGAGAAGTTCTTCGGCTGGTAGACTCGAGGAGCCACGATCTCCTGAACGATTTGCTGGATATCGGAAAGACGTCCCAGACTACGCTTGATCCGGTCGATCTTTCTTCGCCTGATGCGTGTCGGAATGTTCTCATCGTCGAGATCCTTTACCGACCCCTTGATGATGGCCAACGGCGTGTTCAGTTCGTGGGACAAGTGGTGAACGGCCAGTCGTCTTGACCGCTCAATGGACTTAAAGGCCGTAATGTCGCGGGCGACATTGACCGATCCCAGCAGGCGTCCTTCTTCGTCCCGCAGAGGCGACACCCGCAGGTCGAAAACTCCGCCGAGACCTTCGTCGTACACTTCCGCCGAGATTTCCTTTCCATCGCGAAGCACGTTGGTGTCCGGGCACAGCGACGCGGGACTCTTTTCCACGACCCGGGGATCGTGACAGTCCATGCCGATCAACCGGCTTGGATCCACGTTGAGTCTCTCCGCCACCGCCTTGTTGGCCCGAACGATTTCCTGTTTTCCATTCAGGATCAAGATCAGATCGGAGACCGAATTGAATGTGCGTTCCCACTCGTTCTTCGCTCGAATGATCTCTTCCTGAGCCTTCACCTCGGCGGTCACGTCCAGAAAGGTCGCTATCATTCTGTTGTCTGGAAGCAGTACGGCACGAAACGAGATTTTCTTGAATCGGCCGTCATTGCATCTCACGGTAAATACTCGAGGGCTTGCTTCGATCCCGATGCCGTACTCGGACCTGATTTCCGATCTGTCTTCCTGCCAGATGGACGCCGCCTTGTTGCGACTTTGTTCACTGGGATACGCTCTGGCGAACCACGATTTGGAATCGGGAACGTCCTCAATGGCGTACCCGAAGATCTCGGTGAACTTTGGGTTGATGTACTCGGTGGTTTCATCCGGCGCCAGCAGCACTAACCCGAACGGGGCCATTTCGGCAAGGGTTCTGAATCGTTGTTCGCTTTCCTTGATCGCAGCTTCGGCTCGCTTTCGATCGGCAATATCACGGAGGATGACCAGGATGCCGGCGGGATTGCCTTCGTGATCGCGATACCGAGACGAACTGATACTGATGTCCAACAGGTCCCCGTCCTTGGTGTACCGCTTGGTCTCGAACCCCATGCAAGGTGTGCCGTCTTCGATTAAGCCCCGGATTATGGTCATGGTTGCTTCCCGCTCTTCGTCGGGAAGGAAGGGAATTCGCTTCCCTTCGACTTCTTCCATGGTCCATCCGAATATCCGAGTGAACGATGGGCTCACATATTGAGCTCGGCCTTCCATGTCGTAGATCACGATGGCGTCCGCGGAGGAATTGAGCAGCGAAACGTAGAGTTCTTCCCGTCTCTTGGCCTCTTCATAGAGCTGCTTGTAGCTCTCCTCACTCTCTCGAACCCTTTCCTGGGCACGTTTGCGAGTGATCTCGACCGCGGCCATGTTGCCGAGCAGCGACAACGTGTCCAGATCGGACTTCGAAAAGGGAGTCTTGGTTCGATTGAAAACGTAAAGGACGCCCACATTGGTACGGCCGATTTGAACCGGCACCGCAATTCCGGAAAGCAACCCTTCCTTCCTCACTATATCGTGAAAGTGGGGTCCGATTTCCTTGAAGTAGTCCTCCACCACGCACAGCTGTCCCGTCTCCGCGACCTTACCGCCCAGCCCCACCCCAAAGGGAATTCTCAACCTTTTGAACTCATCGGTAACAATCCCCGAAAGCGTATGCATATAAAGGTCGCCTTGCCGCAGATCTCTCAGTGCAATGAACGCCTTGTCGGATCCCAGTAACTCTCGGCTCTTTTCCACGATCAAAGCGAGGTTCTCATCCAGAGTACGTTCTGCCGACATTGCCAGAGCGAGATCGTAAAGCGCCTGGAATTTTTTCAGCTCGGCCGCGAGGTCGGCCTCCGCCCGTTTTCGGGGAGTAATGTCCCGAAGGTGGACCACGCTGCCGCTCGGCTCCCCGGCCTTGTCAAAGAACGTGGCACCGCTGATGCTCACGTCGATGATCCGGCCGTCTTTGGTATACCGTCTGGTCTCCGTGTCGCTAAAGTTTTCTCCCCGGAGCACTTTGCCGATCATTTCCCGAGTCTCGGGCCAGTTCTCTTCCGGTACGAAATCGGTCCGCTTTCCTTCAAGTTCCTCAAAGGTCCACCCAAAGACCCTGCTAAACGCCGGATTGGAGTACTTGGGAATTCCGGCCATGTCGTACACGATGATCGGATCGGGTGAAACGTCGAGCAGCGTTCGGTAAAGCCGCCTTCTTCGTTCCGACTCCTCATAGAGATCTCTGTATCTCTCCTCGCTCTGCCGCAGTTTCACCTCTGCCTGTTTGCGATCCGTGATGTCGCGTAGAATGCTGAGTAAGCCTGCGGGATTGCCGTCGTGATCGTGATACCTGGATGCGCTGATGCTCACGTCCACCAATGCCCCGTCTTTGGTAAACCGTTTGGTCTCGAAGGCGCTGCACAGGGTGCCTTCCCTGAGTATCTCCCGGATCTTGGCAAGTGACGCTTCACGCTCGGATTCCGGGAGGAACGGAATGCGCCGGTCCTTCACGTCCTCGTCTGTCCAGCCGAAGATACGGGTAAAGGACGGATTCACGTACTGAGCCGCTCCCTCCATGTCGTAGATCACGATGGCATCGGCCGATGACCGTAACAGTGACAAATACAAGTCTTCACGTCGACGCGCTTCTTCGTAAAGCCCGCGGAAACTCTTCTCGCGTTCCGTCAAGTGCTGCAGCGCTCTTTTTCGGGAGATTTCGACCGCTGCGAAGTTGCCGAGCAGAGAGAGGGTATCCAAGTCGGACCGAGAGAAAGGGGTCTGGGTACGGTTGAATACGTAGAGCACCCCCACGTTGGTTCCGCCGGTCTGAACCGGGACGGCAATTCCGGACAGCAGACCCTCTTCCCGCATAATGTCGTGAAAATGGGGTTCGGTTTCCTTGTAGTAATCTTCCACCACGCAGAGCCGCCCGGTTTCGGCCACCTTGCCTCCGAGCCCCATACCGAACGGAATTTTCAGATCCCTGAATTCGTCCGCTTCAATTCCCGACAAGGTGTGCATGTACAGTTCGTTCCGCTCTTCGTCTCTCAGAGCAATGAATGCCTTGTCCGCTTTGAGCAGGCTCCGGCTGGTCTCGACTACCAGGAGCAGGTTCTCGTCGAGGGTACGCTCGGCAGTCATTGCAACAGCAAGGTCGTACAGCGCCTGGAATTTCTCGAGTTCGTTTTCGAGGTCCATTTCGGTCCAGACGCGGTCCGAAATGTCAATCAGGGTGCCGATTATCCCGGACCGGCCGGCATCGTCCGTTCGCGAACCATAGACCTCAACATGGATGACTCCGCCATCTTTCCTTATCCCCCTGAACCGAAAGTTGACGGCTTCCACCTCCCCCGAAATCCTTTTCTGAAGATTCCTCTCGACCACCGGCCAATCCGAGTGGAAGACCACGTCGATCGGGCCTTTCTTGTGAATCAGTTCGTGGGGCTCGTACCCGAATATCTCGGCCATTCTCGGGTTCACATAGGTGAACAGCCCGTCGCGCACAAGATATACCCCGGCCACGGCTTTCTCCGTCAACAGCCGAAACTTGGCTTCAGACTTCTTCAAAGCAGTCCCCACCCGATTGTATTCCGCCTCCCGGGCCTCCAGATCGGCATTCCGACGTCGAAGACGGTTCAGTTCGGTGATGAGCTGCGCCTTGGTCTTGTCCATATCTCTCATTTGGAGTGCTCCCCAGACGGCCTAAGCGTTCAGTGGGAAGTCTTTGGGGGGTTACGGCCGATGAAGCGTTCCAAGTTGGACTTTACGCCACCCGGCTCACAAAGTCAAAGGAACATTGACGAGATGAAGCACCGGGGCGATGCATCTTCATCGTCATCAGCCCGTGTATCGTGTTCCCCTGCTCTCGAATCTCCTTGACACACATGTTTTGTCTACACTATAAGAGGTAATCTCAACAGAAAAAACGAGGATCGAAACATGGCTGAGAGCGTTCTTAAGGGCAAGCGGATGCTTGCCGTTGACGATGAGCCCGACATTCTCGAGATTTTGGGAGAGGAACTCGACAAGTACGGCGTCAATTTGGACACTGCTCAGTCGTACGAAATCGGCATCCAGAAGCTCTCTTCATACACCTATGACCTCGTGATACTCGACATTATGGGTGTTCGGGGCTTCGAGCTGTTGATGTTCGCCACGTCGAGGGACCTGCCCGTCGTCATGCTCACCGCCCATGCTCTCAGTCCGGAAGCCTTGAAGAAATCCATCGAGCTGGGTGCGAGGGCGTACGTTCCAAAAGACGAGATCGACAACATAGCTCCGTTTCTTGAGGACGTCCTGAACCTCAGTTACGAGTCGGCCTGGAAATCCCTGTTCACCAAGCTCGGCTCACTGTTCGGCAAGCACTTCGGGCCCGAGTGGAGAAAATCGGAACAACAATTTTGGTCGGAGTTCGAGAAACGGCTCCAGGTTGAGCGCTCGTCCATTATCCAATCATAATTCCTTCAACCGCGGTTCGGCCGCGTGTCGATCGGCGGCTCATTGATCATGTGCCGCGAACGGCGTCGAAGCAGGCTCGCCGCATACGAATCTCATGAAAGCACCTCCGGGAAACGGGACAACCTTCTAAGGGTTCCCGGAGTAGGAGCACCCGACACTCCGGTGACCCGTGCGATCATCTTCCGGGCTTCGACGGCCGGTCTCCCGGCATTCCCCCACGTATTCGTCAGGTCCGAAGCGAACCGGTCCGCATCCCCCATGGAGCAGAGATCATTGACGCCGCTGCTCCCGCGCTCGTGCTCGGAACGAAATCAATATTTTTCAATATATGCCCCACTTTGATGTAAAACTCCTGCGGTAATGATGTTAGAGTACAGGAGTCCGTTGACGCCGGTAATGCGTCTCTGTTTCCGGGATGCCGTCAATTCTCGTCACGTTCCGTCAAATCCGCGGAGGCACATCGAATGAGCAAGCCAAACCGTATCCTCGTGGTTGACGATGAGCAGCATAACCTGGATCTCTTGGAAGCCATGCTGGAGTCTCTCGGTTATCATTCCGTGTTGGCCCGCGACGGCGACGAGGCACTCTCTTTGTTGACACCGGAGATCGATCTCGTGCTGCTGGACGTCATGTTGCCCGGGATTGACGGTTATGAAACGGCGCGACGCATTCGGGAGCATCCGGAGTACGGATACCTCCCGATAATCATGGTCACCGCGCTCAAGGAGAGAGAAGACAAGCTGCGTGCCGCCGAGGCCGGCGCAAACGACTTCATCTCAAAGCCCATAGAAAAAGTCGAACTGAGGATCCGCGTCGCTTCGCTGCTCAAAATGAAGGAAGCTCAGGATATCGTCAGACGGCACCGGGCCGAACTCGAAGAAACCGTGACAAAGCGCACCGCGGCGTTGCGAGAGAGCGAGGAGCGGTTTCGGACCGTGTTCGAGGCGGCTCAAGACAGCATTTTCCTGAAAAACACCGACCTGCAATACACACACGTCAATCCCGCGATGCTCAGGCTTCTTGACGTGTCGATCGACGACATCGCAGCAAAGACCGATGACGATCTGTTTCCCGAAGAACCTTCGAGAAAGATACGGGATCTGGAACTGAGAGTCCTCGCCGGCCAGAGCATCGAGACGGAGCAGACCATAGTCGCGAACCACGTACCGATGACGATCAGCTGTGCCAGGGTGCCCATGCGCAACTCTTTGGGCGAAGTTATCGGGATCTGTGGAATAGCACGAGACGTAACCGAGCGCAGAGTCAAGGACGTCGAACGAACCGACCAGGCCGACGAGTACCCCTCTGAGGCCATGAGATCCACTCTGAAGCAGATCCGACTCGCTGCCGGAACCGACGCGCTCGTGTTGTTTCTGGGGGAGAGCGGATCCGGAAAGGACTATCTCGCTTGGTACCTCCACGATCACTCCAACCGAGCCGACGGTCCATTCTTCAGTATAAACTGTGCCGCGCTCGCGCCCGAGCTGGCCGAGTCGGAACTGTTCGGCCATGAGTCCGGCGCGTTCACCGGGTCCCGGGGACGAAAACGCGGGCTCCTGGAGTTGGCGGAAGGAGGAACCCTCCTGCTCAATGAGATCGGAGACCTCCTGCCTCAGCTTCAGGCAAAACTTCTTACCTTTCTTGACACCCAGTCCTTCACGCGGGTGGGCGGGGAGAAGAACGTATCGGTGAACGCACGCATCGTTGCCGCAACCAATCGAGACTTGGAGCGAGAGGCCGAACTCGGCAGTTTTCGAAAAGATCTCTTTTACCGGTTGAACGTGTTCTCCATCCGCGTACCGCCCCTTCGAGAGAGGATCGAGGATCTACCTTTGATCGTCCGGAATCTTTCAGAATCCCTTGCCGAGAAGATGGGACTTCAAGAGATACCGGTAATTGACGGGCACGCCCTGACGACACTGCGCAATTACCACTGGCCCGGCAACGTCAGGGAACTGAGAAACGTCATGGAGCGGGCTCTCATTCTCTGCCGAAACGACAGAATCGGCGTGAACGACATTAACCTGATCGGGAAAGTCGACTGCGAAGATTCGTTGGTCGAAGACTCTTCCTTCAGCATCAATCTTACAGCCGGCATGTCCATGACGGACGTGCTCCAAGAAGCCAAGACATGGATGGTAAGCGAAGGTTTGCGGCTTTCCGGAGGCAGCGTGAAGGACGCATCCGCGTTGTTGGGCATTTCCCGCGATCAGATGAAGTATCTGATGAAAACCCTGCGCGTACGGAGGTAATAATTACCCGCGCGGCTGCTCGAGAGGGAAAAAATCACCCTCTTCAACACGTCGGTTTTGTAGCGGTTTTCTTCATCTCACGTTACACGGGTAATAGTTACCTACACAGGCAATCCCTCCACTGCACATTCCTCTCGGGCACCTTTCCTTGTTAGGCATCAACTATTCGTTTTCGTTGGGATTCATTTTTTTGTGGCTCCAAGCAATGTCGGTACGTGTTGTGCAAGAATCGCCGGCGAACGAATCCCCACGTTGTGCCGGTAAATTTCGCGGGAAGAGCACCGCACAAGGCGCTTCCTTGAGAGTTTGGAGCGATGAAGGACGAGCTTCACAAATCCAAGATCAGGGTCCTCGTAGTGGCAGAATCTCTGTTGATGGGCATGGAGATTGCTCAAATCCTGACCGAAGACCGAGCGTTGGAAGTGGTGGGTCGAGCCGTCAGCGCCGCCCGGGCACTGAAAATGGTGGGAGAGCTTCTGCCGGACGTGATCGTCCTGGACCTGGATGCGCACAAGATCGACGGAATAGGGGTACTCAAACACATCATGGTGAAGCATCCCATTCCGACGGTAGTGATGGTGTCCTTGGCCTCTGAAATATCCGATACCGCATTCGATGCACTGCGATTCGGCGCGGTGGATCTCGTTGCCAAACCCTCGGTCAAGAAAGAAGAGACGCTCGAGGAGCAACGCGCTCTCATCGTGTCAAGCGTCAAGAACGCAGCGGCTATTCGGGTTGACGGCATCTCTTACGCCCGTAAGATCGCATCAATGACCGGGTCTGCAACTGCCGCGGGCGCCCGGCCGGATTCGCCGGCACGTTATGTGTGCATTTCAGCGATTTCAAACGGGTACTACTCTTTCCTGAGAATCATTCCAAACCTGCCTCCGGACTTCTCGGATGTCCTCATAGGGACCATTCCGGCCGCTCCCAGGAACGTGGAGGCGTTTGTCACGTATCTGGCACAATACAGTGCGGTTCCCGTAAGGAACCTGAAAACGGTGAAGAAGATTGAAAAAGGCGCCTGCCTTCTGTGCTCCGGCACCGCAGGGCTTATTTTGGAAAGTGATAAAGGGGGGGGACTTAATTTTCGATTTCAGGAGCTTCACGCCGACGAGGCGGCGAGGCACGGCGCCGATTACCTCATGTCGTCACTCGCTCGTTCGGCGGGTCGACGCGGCGTCGGCCTGGTTCTCGGGTATGGCGGCCACGAAGGGGTTGAAGGAATCGAGGAAATACGACTCGCAGGTGGACGGGGTTATGTGGGACGCGTCAGTGATCTGGAAGGATCGGCCTTTCTCGATGAAATCCTGACGCGCCACGAGAGTATGGAGTCTTTTGACGATGGGATCCTACAAGATGTGGATGCGCGTGCTCATGTATCGGATTGCCGTGGAGTCGGCGGTGACGAAAGCGCTGAATCGGAATTCGCCGAGTCGGATACGGAGAGACGAGCACTTGCCGGATATGTGAGCGGAATCGATGTCATAAGCTATGTCGAGTTCGTCCTATTGACCGGGAGACCTACCGTGCTCGAGTTCTTTTCGGACAACAGAGTAACAGGCCAGGTCTACATACGAAACGGCCGAGTGTTACACGCGCAATACGGCGAGCTTCAGGGAGACCAGGCATTGTACCGATGCTTGGTCTCCCCGGGGGGGAGTTTTCTTAACCGACCGTGGCGAGAGCCGCTGACCAAATCGATCAACAAACCAGGCGGTCTGGTGCTGTTGGAAGCTGCTCGGCGCAGAGACGCGGCTCACCGCGAGTGGGTAGGGACGGCCAAATGAAGTACCGAGACTGCCGACTTTAACGGCACGCTCTTACGGTCACGGACTCCCACAGATGCTGACGAGTGACGACGCATTGTAAGGAAGGCCGGAATTGGGCCGACGAGACATGATTTGGAAGAGGGGGACGCTTTTCTTGCAAGGGGGGACATCAGGGGCGCTCTGCGGGGCGCCCCCTTTTTTTCCCGCACATGGAGCGTGGAAGTTCTGTTGACCATTCGTTTGTGAACCTGAGATAATGATGTGGGCCCTGCTCGGTGCCTCCTCGCCTTTCGGTCATTCCCTATATCTCGTGCAGATCGTGCGAGTTCCGGCAGTCGTGGGCGTTGGCGAGGGAAAGGAATTTTCGGGCTGCTGCGGACCGCGGAGTGACGGTGTCAGCGCTGTCCCCACATCATCACCTGTCCGTGAGGGAATTACGACATGGACTGGGACCACTTTGGCGAATCCGACGACGATACGGAAGACACCGGGACGACTCGAAGATACCGCAGGGACGGTGAGGGAACCGATACGATCGATTTAAACCGGATGCTCACCGTCGACCTGACCAAGTCGGGCTCCTTTGATCTCTCAAAGGTCAACGAGGCTTCCTTTGGCAAGCTACTGCAGTCGCTGTCCGTTCCCACCCTGTTAGTCGCACGATCGCACGCGGTCGAATTCGCCAACTCGGCTTTCTCGGCAATAACCAAAGGCGGTTCAGACTTCAGAAGTTTCACGTTCTCTTCCTTGTTCCGTAATCCCAAGGAGGCTCGTGAGGCTCAATTGCTGCTCGAAAAGGTCTTCAAAGACAGAAAGCCGCGAGTGAAGGAGAGAATTCTTCAGATCTTCGGCACCCGTATGTGGGCGCGGATACATCTGCGAACCATCAGGTTGGGGAACGAACAGCTCGTTCTCGTTCAACTGGAAAATCTGACTGCGCAGAAACAGCTGCGGACGATTCAGAAGTACAAGAAACTTATGAATATCTTTCCCATGGGGATAGCGGAATTGGCTCTGCACAGATCACTTGACTGCTCCCAAGGATTCGAGGACTTGCTGGAGGGTGTTCAAGCCGCCATGGTGATTGATGGGAACAACGAATTTGCTCGAATGTACAACCGGGAGTCCATTGAAGACATGTTGGGAATGACTCTCGGCACCCTTTTTCCGTCAACGGGTAAGCGCAGGAAGATTTATGAAGCATGGATAATGTCGGGTTTTCCCGTTCATTCCTTTGACTCAAGAGAGAAACTGCTTTCCATTTCATCGCAATACTTCGAGAATACCTTCATCGGTAATGTGAGCAAGGATCGTCTCCTGGGATTCTGGTGGCTGAAACGGGACATATCCGAAAAGAGGAGGGCCGAAGAGGAACTGCTGCGTGCTCAGAATCTGGAATCCCTCGGTTTGTTGGCCGGCGGGATCGCCCACGACTTCAACAACCTTCTCACCGGCGTGATGGGAAACATTTCTCTCGCGCTGGGCTACCTGAATCCCGATCACAAAGCGTATACCAGACTTCAGGCCGCAGTGACGGCCTCCTCCCGCGCCGGAGAACTGACCCGCCAACTGCTGACCTTTTCCCAAGGCGGCGCGCCCGTGAAGAAGACATCGTCCATTCGAGAGTTATTGACCGATTCGGTCATGTTCGCCCTCAGAGGATCCAAGACACTGTCCCGCTTCTCGATTCCCGAGGATCTATGGCACATCGACATGGATGCGGGGCAAGTCCACCAGGTGATCAACAACCTGGTCATCAATGCGGTCCAGGCCATGCCCGACGGGGGGACGCTGGAGGTTGAGGCGGAAAACATGACGCTGGGCGAGAAGGACGCGCTGCCCATTGAGAACGGTCGATATGTGAGAATTGCCGTGCGGGACACCGGCATGGGCATACCTCGGGAGTATCTCCAGAAGATCTTCGACCCCTACTTCACCACCAAGAAGACGGGAACCGGCCTTGGGCTGGCTACCTCGTACTCCGTCGTGCGCAAACACGGGGGCTTGATGACGGTGGAATCCGAGGTGGGGGTGGGTTCCGCTTTTCACTTCTACTTGCCCGCTTCACGTAGGATGCCGGAAAGTCCCGGCGAAACGGAAGAGCTGGATTTGTCCGGGACCGGAATGATACTCGTGATGGATGACGACGATCTGATTCGAGACCTTGCGGGAGAACTGCTCTCCATGCTCGGGTACGAAACGGCCTTTGCCGGAGACGGTAAGGAAGCGGTGCGGATCTACCGAGAGGGCCTGGAATCTCAACGTCCGTTCGACGCGGTGATTATGGACCTGACCATTCCGGGCGGTATGGGGGGCAGGGAAACCATAGCCGAACTGCGGAGAATCGACCCGAATGTCAAGGCCGTCGTATCAAGCGGCTATTCCAACGATCCGATAATGGCGGAGTATGAGAGCCACGGATTCGTGGGCGTGCTTCCCAAACCGTACGACGTGCGCGAGGTGAGCCGGTTGTTGCGACGCATATTGAGTCTTTGACCACGGTCCCGCTCACTCGCGCCTCAGAGGGGCTTCGAAATCCCGCCGTCTTTGCGTACCCTCCAGAAGTGCCACCCCATCAACAGGACCAGCGCGGCCGGAAGCACGACCACATGCCAGGCATAAAGCCTGATAAGGGACATATCGCCCAACTCCGGCGGTCCGAAGATTATCGCCGCTGAAAACGGCCCGAGGATCGGGAGCCCTTGGGTCAGATTTCGAGCGATGGTCCACGCCCACAAAGCTCGATCGTCCCATATGAGCAGATAGCCGGTGAAGTCCACCAAAAGAGTGCCGATCAGGAGCATCAATCCTATCAGCCAGTTCATCCGCCTCGGCGCGGCAAAGGAACCCGTGACAAACACCCTCACCATGTGGAGTACCACCAGCACTACCATCCCCTGGCCGCACCAGTAGTGAAGATTTCTCACAAAGAATCCGTACGGGGCAATGTGAGTGATGTCCTGAATGGATGGATACGCGTCCGACAGCGTGGGCACATAGCGCAACATGAGTACCACCCCCGTGATGCTCTCGATGAGAAACATCCACACCGCCAGGCCGCCAAAACACCACGTGAAACGGACTCGCGCCGATGCTTCGGGAATTGTGCGGGGGTGGAGGTGCAGAAGCAACCGGGAAAAGGATCCCTTCGTGCTGCGTTCCGATAAGTCGATCACGTGATCTTCTCCACGTATTCTTCTCCCGATACCGAGAAGGAGACCCGACACCTGAGTCCTCTCGGGGACGGAGACCCGGGCTACGGAGGACTCCGGAAAGGCCCGCCCAATTCTCGGCGTCTCGCACAGTGTCTGGGGACTCCGGTGACGTCATACCGACTCATCGGGATCGAGACGGCGGAGAGAGGATCTTCGAGACTCGTTCAAGTCAGGAAGCGGGAGGTTTGTCTACCAGACGAACCTCGTTGCCTTCCGAATACCGCAGGTACAGTCGCGGCATCGGACTGACGGCCGGCCCCCGTTGTACGTTGCCGTCAATATCGAAAATACTTCCGTGACAGGGGCATTCGAACCTGCTCTCCTGAGAATTCCACTTCTGACGGCACCCCAGGTGAGTACAGCGGTCGTCAAACGCAACGACCTCATCGTCTCGCTTAATCAGCCAGGCCCCGGCTTCGGACACGTGAACGGGTTGCCCCGGTCTGAGATCGTCGATGATCTGTCGAGAGAATTGCCGTGTGCTCTTTTTCCCCTGCCTGATGCCGGAAAACATCGCGATGCCCCACGCGGCCATGCCGGACGCCGCAACCGCCAGGGAAAGCAAGAGATACTTAATGAAAGAGCGTGTGGTCATGTGTCCGGCTCTTGACATCCGGGATGCACGATGAGACGGAACGCGAATCCGTTCCAAGGCCGCACCAAATGCCCGAAAAGAGGACGGGCGGCGCACCCCCGATGGGACCCACACCGCCCGTCATTCTCGCCCGCTCGACTTTGTCAGCAGCCTTCTTCAGGAGGCGCCACGGGTTTCTTCGTGGTGCTCGCAGCCTTTTCCGGCGGCTTAGCAGCACTCTCCGCGGCAATTTGTTTCAACGCATCGTCCGCTTCAGCCTTGGTCTTGAACGGTCCCTTGACGATCAACTTGGCGTCCGCGGGTTTCTGGTCCGTCACGGAAAGCTTGTCTCCCGCCGCGTCCTTGACCACGTAGAACTCCGCCGCCACGGCCGGCGTCGCAAGACCGAAGGCGACCAGAGCAACTACAACTACCATTAGGCGAACAATCTTTGCCATCAATACGTTCCTCCTTTTGTAAAATTACCCCCAGTACTATCACGAACGGCGTTGCGCCGGCGAGCCCTTTTTGTCATACGGCGCCCATTTCTCGGCCAATCCCGCGAGCCAAAAGGCAGCCAGAGCCATCGCGACGATCAGCGCGGCCATGACGCTCATCGGAATGTCGAATACCTGCCACAGAGTGAGTCGGCCCAAGTTCCCGCTCGATGCGAAAGTGCTCCATATGGGAAACCCGGCTGCGAATACATAAATGCCCACGAACATTCCACCGAGGAAGACTATCGCATCGAGCCGGCCCGATACGATTCCCACCATGGACGTGCCCGGACAATAGCCGCCTATGATGAAGCCGAGTCCGAACAGAATCCCTCCCACAAGTTGCGGCCACAAGAAGGTCTCGAGCAACGCATACTGGAGGAGTACCGAGTAATCAAACAATCCCAACCAACTGAGGACGATCAGGCCTACCATGGCCGTCGTGAGTGCGGAGAACATGACCCGCAACACGCGCATGTCTCGAAAATAGAAAATGTTGGTGAGCGTACGGGAATCGGCGAATCCCGCCCGTTCCAGTACAAACCCGAAGAAGAAGCCCGTGATGAGCGACACGATGAGGCTGGTGCCGTATCCGAATGTGCCGAATAGATAGAGAGGTCCGGTCATGACCATTGCCTCCTCACAAAGTATGCGGCTGCGAAAGCGGTCCCAAAAACCGCCAGCATAAAGGCCCAACTGCCGGCCGCCATGGTCGCCCCACCACTCAACGCTTGACCGCTCGTGCATCCGAGGGCGAATCGAGTACCTACTCCGCCGAGAACTCCCCCCACAAAAGCCAGGGATAACCTCAGTCCCACGCCTGCCGTCGGTCCCCTCCCCACCTCGGGTCTGAACCTTCGGGCGGTCAATACGGCAACGAATCCCCCAAGGAAAATCCCCAACACCATGAACACAATTCTGTTCATCAGGGGGTGCTTGCCGCCCGACTTAAAGAGCGATTTGAAGAATTCGTTCTGCTCGACTGCTTCAGGCGCCACACTGTGAGCAACCACCGCAGCGGTTCGGACTACGGCGCCCGACGCGCCGAGACCGGTTCCCATCAAGTAGAAGCTCATTAACAGTACGAGGCCCAGAGCTACCCCGGCCACATACGGATTCCAAAATCCCTGTGCATAATCAGGCGCTTGCATTATTCTTTATCCTTTCCCACAGCAGATTCATGTCACTTGGACTCCTCGGAAGAGGTTTCTTCGCCCGGCGATCCCTTCCATCGCGCTTGTTCCATCAGTTCCTTTGGGACCCCCAGAGAAGCCGACGCAACATCGTCGCTCACCAGGCTCTTCCAGAGGACGGGTGCGGGATCGTTGACCGGCAAGTCGCTTGGGCACTTGATCAGCCATCCCGAGGTAAGTTGAAAAATCCCCGCGACCGCCACCGCGATGACGGCCAGGATCACTGACGCAATAACGCCCGCGGCCACCATTCGGCCTCTCTTCTGAGCAATGTGATTATTCTTGATCTCATCCGGGACCGGCGTCGCCGGGGTCTCTTCCGAGCCTTGAGACTCGGCCTTGACTTCCGGCTCTTCTCGTCCCGGGGTTCCTTCTTCAAGGTCGTCTTTGTTGGTTTCCGCTTCTTGGCTCGGATCTCTCGTCTCGTCAGCCATGTCGGCCTCCCCGTTCTTGGATGGTGGTGATGTAATGTACCAGACTCTCCACGGTCAGTACCATGTGTTGAAACACCCCCTCAAAACCTCTTACCGTCGCTTCACGCCGAAGATCGGGAAGCCAGTCCAGATGGTCCCTGCAAAACGCTTGAGCCTCTTCCGTGGGGCGATTCTCCATGAGAAACGCGAGGAATTCCAGTAGGACGGCTATGTGGTCGGGCGATCTTGGATCTTCGGCACGCAGCGCAATTCCAAATTCATTGAACATTGCCAGGACGTGCGCGGCGGGATCGCCCCAGGCCAATCCTTTGCGTCCGACCAAAGGATGTGAGCGATCGGAGGTCCATTCCTTGTAGAAGGATTCCTCCAAAGGCAGCACCTTGGGCAAACCCTTGAACAGGTCTCGCACGCGATTCCACGCATCGACAAATCTCGCCGGATCGTCACGATACTCGCCGAAGCATCCTGCAGGAACCCGTGCGAGCACGTCGACCGTTTCTTCGGCTTCTGCTTGCCCAAGCGGTTCCGATGAACCGAAGAGTCTTGCCAGTGCCACGACGGCCTGCACCGGATCGTCGATGTGCGGACCCCCACACGTATCGCCTATGTATGCTGCGCCGGATTGGTGATTCATCGTCTTTCCTCGGTTCCGCGTACTGGTTCGCGTCACACAATCTGCGGGGGCTGCCCCGAATAGATGATCAGAGCCCGGAGGGACATTCCGCCCACCAACACCAGGAGGTCGGCTCCGACAACAAGGTACTTGGGCATCTCACCATATTCGTAGTATTCCACGATACTCAGGACAAACGGAATCAGTATTCCCACAACGACCACCAGGGACCAGAAGTAAGGACTCAGGTTGCCCGATATCAGGGTCTGAGCCGATGCCGCGGCTTCGGCGGATCTGGTGAGAGATATGAAAATGAGCAGTCCCAGGACGAGCCCTTCCACTGCGAGGAATATCACGTGACCCAGAGCAAAATTCGACAGGGTCTTGATGGTTCGGATGTCTATGATGGCCGCTCCGATCATCGCGACGGCAAGACCCGTGGACATTGCCGAAGCCATGAAGAGGACCGGCATGAGCGACGTGTTCCAGAAGGGGACTCCGTTGATTACCGCGATGAGCACCCCGGTGTAGCCTGCGGTTGCCACCGCCAATACGCTCCCTACAATCTCCAGGTGTAACAGATACTTTTTGGCTATTCTGCCCACAAAGGTGATCTCGTTGAGCGCGGCCGCGTAGATGAACGCGATCGGGATGAATACCGACAGAATGATCACTCCCCATGCGATCATGCTGCGCAGGTTGCCCACGAGATAGATTTGACGCCACGGTTCCCACAATCCGGCTTCGAGATCCAGGACCAGACATGCCGTCCCGATTGCCACCAGCGGCCCCGCGGCCAAGGACCCTGCTCGGGCAAGGGATCTTGACCAGTCCGGAGCGAGAAGATCGCAGGCGACCGCAGAAATGAACGCGCCCGCGCCCGCGCCGGCCAGGAACAGATAGGTTATGATCAGCCATCCCCACGCGCTCTCAGGCATGGTCAACTCCTTTTGTAGTAGATTCTCGGACCGGTATTGAGGTCCGCTCGAAGAGGCTGGGCTCGGTGCTCTGCGATAAACCGAGATATCTCACTTGTCGGATCGTCGAGATCCCCGAAGATCCGCACTTGAGTGGGGCACGTCGAAACACATGCCGGGGTCCCGCCTTCGCGCACCAACTCAATGCACATGCGACACTTGACCACAATGCCCTTCCCATGGTCCATGGTCCGCATCTTGTACGGACACGCTTCGATGCAATACTTGCACCCCACACAGGTCTTGGTGTTGACCAATACCACGCCTTCATCCGACGTGTACGTCGCGCCGGTGGGGCAGACCCGCTCGCATGGAGCGTCCTTGCAGTGATTGCATTGCAGAGGAACGAACTCCTTTGAAAAAGACGGAAAAACGCCACGCTCCCTTTCCACGATCCGATTGAACTCCTCGTGGACAGGCAGATCGTTCTGATTCTGGCAGGCGACCCGACATGCGTGGCAGCCGATGCATTTGGTTGTGTCAATCGCTATTCCGTATCGAGGCATTTTCAGCTCCCAGGGAAATCCGACCTCGTATCAGAGCGTTTCCCATATTTCACGCATAGGTTTTCTCAACTTTCACCACGATTTCATTGACCATGGCATGCCCGAGCACCGGCGAGAAATAGGTCGGTAGGAAGTCATTATACGATATTCCGAACCCGAACCCGCCCTGTCCGCCGTCTTTCTTGGCATGGGTAAGATGGCGGGAGAAGACGCCGTACGCGCTGGGCACAAAGATGCAGTCAGGGTGAATACCCTCGCTGATCCTGCAACGCGCCCTTCCGCTTCCCACCGAAGAGCTGATCGTCATGCACTCTCCGTCCTTCAGGCCGAGAGCCTTTGCCCGGTCGGGATGTATCCAGACCCGTGCGGCGTCGTTAATGGTCGTAATCGCCATCAGGTATGGTTGATTACAGGTGCGGGTGTGCGTGTGGTAAGCCTGCTTGCCGTGGATCATCCGAAACGAGTGCGGATCCTTGGGATCCGGCGACACCAGGGGCTCCTCCCATGTGGGGACCGCCGGCAGATCGTAGTCCCTGAGAATAGAGGAAACGAACTCCAGTTTTCCGCTGGGAGTATTGAAACGAGGCGGTCCGGGTTTCCACTCGTGCCCCAAGTCCACTACCCCTTCCTTTCTTAATTGCTCCAGCGTAACGCCCACCGGCTTCAAACTCGCCCGATTCATTTCGTCGAGCGTGAAATTGAAGTACTGACCGATTCCCAGATGCTCGGCCATTCCACTCAAAATCTCCAGCAAGGGCTTGGTATCGTACATGGGTTTGATCGTTGGTTGACGAATGGACACCTGTTTCGTCTTGACCGATTGGTTGGTGTAGATCACATCGTCGCGCTCGAGATAGAAGGACTCGGGGAGAATGTAATGGCACACGCTCGCGGTCTCCGATAGGACATAGTCAAATCCCACGAGCAACTCCAGTTTCTTGTACCCCTCGATGACCCTGGCGGGATTCGGCACGGTCCGAAGTGGATTCGTGTGATAGACGAAGCCGGCTTTGAGTTTTCCTTCGATTGCCAGTTCCGGAATGGCCTGCGTCATCCCTTGTCCTCTGGGAACCAGCGGATAGCGCTCCATGTCTCCCGTGCCGTCCGCCATGGGGCCGGGGACCCTGGGAGGATTGGGGTGGGCGTCCTTGTCCAACGCGCCCAGTTTCGGCTTCGGTGAAAAAAACATTCCGCCGCGCTGATTGAAGTTTCCCAATAGACCCGTGACGCATCCAACCGCCCTCACCAGTTGAAGGCTGTTCTTGTACTGGGTTCCCATCGCTCCGTGATACCCGCGATGGATAATGGCCCTCGGCGCGGCCGCGGCCAGTTCGTGTGCCAGCGTGACGATGGTCTGTTTGGAAACATCGGTCTTCTCCGCGGCCCATTCCGGGGTGTATTTCTTCACCTCTTCGGCGAATTCGTCGAATCCCTCGGTGAACTCTTCCACAAATTCCTTCTGATAGATGCCCTCGGAGATCATGACATTGGCCAAAGCCAGCATGAGGGCAAGGTCCGTTCCCGGGCGTATGCGAATCCACTGGTTGGCCATTGACGCGGCTTCACTGTACCGAGGATCGATCACGACGACCTTGGCTCCCCGATCCCTGCCCTTGGTCATGCTCCGCAAGTGGCCGAGATTCATTCCACCGGCAGGGTTACGGCCAACCAGGACGATCATCCGACTGTTCTCGAAATCCATGGAAGGCTTTGCCTGCCCTACGGTAAGCCACCATCCTATGTTCCTGGGCATGAAACAGGTGCTGCCGTGGGAAAAGACGTTGGGTGACTTCAGGGCCTGCATGAATCGTTGCGTGAGCTGTACATTGGCCTGCGGATGGCTCACCCAGAAGAGCGATCCGGGACCGTACTTCTCCGATATGGCACGGACTTTTGTGCCGATCTCCTTGTAGGCCTGTTCCCACGAGATCGGCTCAAACTTGTTGGGCCCCACGCGTTTTAAAGGGGACTTGATTCTGTCGGGATTGTAGACCTCATGCAGGAAGCCGTGTCCCTTGGCGCACATCCTCCCTCGGTTGTTGCCGGCGAGCGGAATCCCTTCCGCCTTCCATATGCGTCCTCCCCGCGTGTGAACCTTGATGGCGCACCAGTTCCCGCAGGCATCGCAGAGTGTCGGGGTGACCTTCACTTCGCCCTGGATCTTCTCTCGGGAAGCCCATGCGTCGAAATTCACATATGAGGCGGCAAGCAGGGAAGCACTTCCGGCAGCTGAACCGATGAGGAATTTTCTCCGGGTGATGCCGTGCATTTTTTCCCTCCATCGGGGCGTAGGATCGAACAGGATCTTCTGCGAATCATACTCGCAGCGCTGAGTTCATAAAGGCCGGGGCCTGGGTACTATGTTCGTTACGAGGACTCATCGACGAAATCCCGTTAATATATGTATATTGTGTTTTTTGTATGTTGTCAAGAGCTTTTTCCGCAAAAATCAGAGAACTTTCTTGGCCCTGACCGAACCCCAAAAGTCTCGTGGGAAGTGAATGTACATGAGCATTTGGCCGATGGGGAACCCGACCGGTACTCAATTCCCTAGACAAGACGGCCGCGTATCTCCCGAAATTACCTTTGCCCCCAAACGGCTTCGGGGACGCGGGCCGCGGACTCACCTGAAATGATCCCAACCGTGGGCTGCAACGGGCAGATCGGTTCCATCGCATCTTCGGATCGTGATGCCGGCCTCTCCAACGAATTCTCCGATGGGATGGAGCGCGCACCCGTGAGCCTCCATCATGGCCATGATCTCGTCCAGCATGGCTGCGCGTACGGCGACCAGCAGGACATAGTCTTCACCTCCGTCCAGCATCCAGACAAGGGGGTCCCGCCCCATGACCGCCGCGGCTTCAGTAAGTTCCGCGGTGCGTGGAAGCCGGTCCTCATAGAGACGTGCACCGAGCCCGGACCCCTTACATAAGTGGCCCAAATCAGAGGACAATCCGTCAGAGACATCAATGGCGGCCGTGCACCCGCGTGAGGATGCGAGCAATCGACCTTCCTTCACGTGTGCCCTGGGCCGGAGATGCGCTTGAACCAGCACGTCGGCAACGCGCTCAGGGAGCTGCGCGGAGTTCAACAGGACCTCGCACCCCGCGGCGGATGCGCCTATGGGCCCTGTCAATGCGATCACGTCTCCCCGCCGCGCGGTGTGTCGATACAACACTTCCTCCCGACCCACCAGCCCCGTGACGGCTACGTTGATGACCAGATCGCTCCGTGAACCGGTCGTGTCGCCTCCAAGAAGGTTCACCTGGTGTTCCCGAGCCAACGCGGCCATTCCTTGATAGAAGGCTTCAAGCCATTCAAGTTCCACGCGTTCAGGGATGGCCAGACTGATGAACGCGTCAAGCGGTCTTCCCCCGCAGGCCGCGATGTCGGACAGATTGACGGCCAGCGCCTTGGCCCCAACCATCTCCGGGGTAGCCCAATGGATGAGAAAGTGAACTCTCTCCACGAACAGGTCGGTGGTGACCAGCAGGTATTCCGGACCGTCGACTGCAATCACCGCGCAATCGTCTCCAATTCCCTTCACTACTCCCGCGGGTCTGACCGCGCCCAGGGGGGAGATTCGATCGATAAACCCGAACTCTCCTATATCCGTGAGTTTCATGTATCGAGGCTTTGCAGCCGGCCGGCCTTACCCGCCCTCACCTCTTCCAACAACAGGCGGGCGGCCTGCTCGGGATTTTCCGCCGCGGTAATAGCCGTTACAACGGCTACACAATCCGCACCGGCCTCCGTCACTTGCTTGGCGTTCTCGTGTTTGACGGACCCGATGGCTACGAGAGGCAAACCGGTCAGTGACCTCGCTCCGCGCAGCCCGTCGAGCCCCCAGGCTTTCTTGAGATCGGTCTTGGTCAGGGTCAAGAATACGGGACTGATCGCAAGGTAGTCCGCATAGGCGGTCTCTTGGGAAGTAAGGTGCTCCGGTCCCTCCACGGACAGACCGATGATGCGATCGGGTCCGAGAAGCCTTCGGGCGATGTCCGCAGGCATGTCGCTCAGGCCCAGATGCACGCCGTCGGCATCGAGGGCCAGTGCGACGTCAATTCTGTCGTTGATGATGAGAGGTACTCCCGAGGCCCTCAGAATCTCGCGAACAGAGCGTCCCTCTTCCAGAAAGCTCCGCGTGTCCAGATCCTTTTCCCTGAGTTGAACCGCGGAGACTCCGCCTCGAACCGCCGCCTCCACGATCTCTCGGGTGGACCTTCCGCGAGACAACGAGCGATCCGTTACCAGGTACACCTCCCATGTTGACGGGTGTGTCATGCCTCACTAACCCTCGTCTTCCGGGCCAGTTCGTCCGGAGTGACTGCATAGAGCTCGTCGAGTACCCTGATCCAGAAACTCCCGGGCTTGTTCTCAACGGCCGCGGCGCGCTCGGCGGCGAGTCCGAAAAAGGCCAGAGCGGCCGCGGTTGCCACGACCGAGTCCTTCTCTTCAGCCAAGAAAGCGCCGATAATAACGCTTGCCGCACATCCGGTTCCCGTCACATACCCCATCAGCGGGTGGCCGCCCGACACTATCAGAGAACGTTCGCCGTCGGTCACCAGATCCCGTTCTCCGGTGACCGCGATCACGGTTCCGAGAGACCGGGAAACGGTTCGAGCCGCATCGACGGCATCCTCCATGGAGTGAACGGAATCGACGCCGCGAGTGGTCGCCCCCTGAGGAGACAAAGAGAGTATCTCCGACGCGTTGCCCCGTATCACGTTTGGCAATGACGACTCGATAAGTCGGACCGCGGTGTCGGTCCTCAGTTTGGTCGCTCCCGAGCCTACCGGATCCAGCAGGTACGGCTTTTTCATAACGGCGGCCAGGCGACCGGCCAGGTGCATGGACTCAATCCACGGTTTTGACAATGTGCCGATATTGATAACCAGCGAGCTCGATATCCGACAAATGTCCTCCATTTCTTCGGGAGCATGAGCCATAATGGGTGACGCGCCCATTGCCAGGAGGACGTTTGCGGTGGAATTCATCACCACGTAATTGGTTATGCTGTGCACCACGGGTTTGGATTTCCGAATTCGATCGAGAATCTCGCCGGCCGATTGCCCGTAAGACGTCATCCTTTCCTCCTTGTAGAAGTCCGAAACCTGGTCTATAAGGACTTGATCTTTTGTACGTGTAGGAATAATCTATTATGGCAGTAAAGACAACCCTCACCGGGCCCGAACCGGGATCGATTCCTCAGGTACTGTCGATCCGAATATGAGTGCCGACCGCGTGTCTGCGAGTAGAAATGCCGGAGAAGGTACTCGCCGCCGTGGCCTCGGGGAGAATCATTGGACAGGAGGACGTGGCGGATGAAAGATAAGAACCTACTCTTCAACCCCTTTCGCCTGATAAGCCCGACGCTGGATTCCGAGGCCTCCCGGATCGAGGAACTCTATGAGACTCCTCCCACGGATGTGACGTGTCTGGAAGAGGGCTTGTTGGTAATGTGCAGTAAGCTCATCGAAATGACGGACTGTGTGCGCAAGAGCTTGATCCTTTCCGACTCGGAAAGGATGACCGTGTGCGAGATCTTGGGCAAGGAGGTTCACGACGAGGAAAAAGGACTTACGGGAGACCTCGTGTGTTACCCCGACACCAAGGGAAAAGTGCTCAAGGCCATCGTGCTCTTTCCCGGACACCTGGAGCGAGTCGGCGACCTGATCGAGGCCATTCTTAACGTCAGTAGAATAAAGGCCCGCGACGGAATTCCCTTCAGCGACAAGGCCTTGAAGGAACTCCAGGATTTGTTTGCACTCTTCACTGAAGTCTTGAAGACTTTCCGCGATGTTATCTTGAACCGCAACCGAAACGTGCTCGAGAACTTGTTGACGCAGAACAACAAACTGGCCCAGATGACCGTTGATTTCGCATTGGCGCACGAGGATCGTCTTCTGGAAGGCCTTTGCTCGCCGAAAGCATCCTCACTCTATCTCGACATTTTGGACTCAATAAAAGGCGCGAACGCGCATATCAAACAGATGAGCGAAGTTCTCCTGCAATTGGCGGATTCTCCCGAAGCCGATTAGCCCAACCGACAATTGAAGGCGCTGCGGACATGGAGTGCCGTGAACATCCCGGCACACGCGTCCCCATTGTTGAGCTTCCGGTGCATCCCGGAAGCTCAACGAGTGAACGGCGGCTGCCTAAGTGCAGCCTTTCACAAGTACGGTGTCACATTTACGGCAACCGTTCCTGCTTTGGTAGCGCCGGCCTCCGTGCCGGTATTCTTTCTTCCCACGCCCGGCAGGGACGCCGGGACGCTACCGCGCGGTTGCAGGAATCCGCGACCGTATTTACGAAACCCTGTACTAAGGTATTGGTCTGAACCGCAGAGGTTGTCGGCACTGTCCGGCACGCCTTGCATATGATTCGAGACGCCGGCGAGTTACCGTTTTAGTTCGGGATTGCAGTCTTTTTTTCACGAGCGGCTTTCCGGCTCTTATAGTAGGCGAGTCTGCGCTTATAGACGGACCATATGCCGCCGAACGCTCCCGGAACCTTGCCGCGGGCCTGGAAGCCGTCAATAATCCGAGCGGCCAGCCCTGCCCTCTCCAGAGTCGTCATCCGATCCTTGACCTTCTGGTAGTGTCTCACTTCGGGGTACATGACCATGGGAATGCAGCCGGTGGAGGGCGCGGGGAATGCCCTGCAAATCCGATTGTAGATATCCCGGAACGGCTCTTCGTTGATGTTGCCGAATGAGATCTCGCTGACCTCACAGGGCTGCACATCACCGGCGGAGGTCACGAAAAGGTATTCAAACCTGCACTGACAGCCGAAAGCCTGGTCCTTCTCAAGCCACGTGGACAGACCGCTCAGCGGCGGATGATTGCGATACGCAGGATCCATGTAGAGGTCCTTCTGCAACTGCTCCAGTACCGGACTGTGCGGCCTCGCACCCCGGCAGGCTTCCCTGCCGGAAGGTTTCTTCTCCATCACCCGGATCTCGGCAACGCCCAAATCCCTGGCGAACTCATAGTATTTCTTAAAGTTTTCAGGTTCCACCAGATCGTCCGGCGGCACCAGGGAAAGACAAGTATACACTCCGGCCCGCTTGAAGTGCTCCACTGCAGTACACGCGTTTTCAAAGGCTTGGGGGTTGCCACGGAGTCCGTTGTGCACGTCCGGCCGGTAATGATCCAAGCTGACCCACACGCCGAAGAGCCCGTTGGCCTTGAGCTCCTCGGCCTTTTCACCAGTCACCGCGTAGCCCGTGGTAAACATCCATAGACAGGTATCATTGCTCACATGCTTGACCAGCCTCAGGAATCGGTCGTACCGATACATGGGCTCGCCTCCATGGAGGATGATCGACGGCGTGCCCAGCGTCTCAATCTCGGTGATGGTCTTCTTCAACAGTTCCTCGTCCAGATCGTCGTCCGTCTTTCTCTTGGCATTGGTGGAGCAAAACGCGCATGCATACGGGCAGCAATTGGTGGTCGATACGGAGACGATACCCGATGGAAGTTCCATGAGGTCCAGGTTGTTCAGATAATTGGAGAGCCTCTTGTCAAACGCGCTCGATGGATAGGGGGGAAAGGTACTATCGATGACTACCGAACCGTCAAAGCCGACCATATGCCGGTATTTCAGCATGGTGTACTCAAGAAACGACAGTTTGACGAAATTGAAGAGTGCGTCAACGGGAGTCACTCCCTTTTCCCGCCTTATCCTTCTGTTGTGCGACGCAAGCAGCAATTTGAGAGCCCGCGTAAAAAACTTCGCGTATAGTGGATAGACGTCTCGTCCTGCAATATTGGATGTTCGCGACTCGTAGCCTTTCATCATACACTCCTGTACGTATGCTCTCGGTCTACACGAAATCACCGACTGCAGACCTTCTTGAACCGCGTTCGGGCAAATCCTTTCCGGGGATACTACCACTAAAATTGTCGTATATCCTTATCACCGGTGGAGGTCTTTTGTCAAAGACACAATTGCGTCGTACGGCTGAGTATTTCTGAGGACCGTTGTCCCTCGTCCTTGTCGGTCCGGCGGCACTTCCTCCGCTGAGAAACGGGCATCTTGACCGTCGTCATCAGACAGGCCGGCCGCGTGTCTCGACGGACAATCGATCGGAGCGAACCGGCCCGAGATCAGAGCAGCCCCCTCAAAGTCCCGGCTACTCGTTCCAGGGAGGACACATTGTGGCCGGGAAGGAATGAGTCGACAAACGGGAGAGCCGTTTTCATGCCCTTGCAGGTAGGCTCGTAGAAAACCCCTCCCAGGAGTGGATTAATCCACAGCACCCGGTACGACCGACGCCGGATCTTCGCCATTTCTCTTTGCAGCAACGATGAATCGCCTCGGTCCCACCCATCGGAATGGATGAGCACGATCGTTGACGCCCCAAGCATTCTGCCGCCCCTGAATGAAGTGAATTCCTGCAGACACGCACCTATGCGCGTCCCGCCCGACCAATCCTTCACCGTACGAGCCGTTTCTTCCATGGCCCGGGCAAAGGGAAGCCGAACCAACAAAGGGGTGATCCGGTTCAGACGCGTCGCAAAGACAAAGGTCTCCACATTCGTGGGAATCTGCTGTAATTCCTTGATGAACCGAAGCATGAACCAAAGGTAGGGATTCATGGAACCGCTGACATCGCAGAGAAAGACCAGTCTCCTGATTCTGCGTTTGGGCTTGAGCCTCGGAAGTTCGACGAGTTCTCCCCCGTACCGGACGTTCTTCCTCAACATCCGACGAAAATCCAAGGCCGTGCCGCTTTCAACGACCTTTCTCCTCACTCCGATTCGGCGAAGGAGGGGGCTGAGAATCTCCCGAATCAGACGCGCCATTCTCGGGTCGGTACCGGCGGGAATGTCCCGAAAATCCCGGTTCCTAAGGATCTCCCGAGGGGAGTAGACCACGTAGGGTGGTGCTTCCGTTGCCTGCCGCTCTTGAGAATCCGACGCTCCGGCTTCCGCGGCCGCAAGGTCGTCTCCGGCCTCTGAGGACTCTGCCGGCGCGGAGGATTCTTGCTCCGCACACTCAGTGCCGAGAGATTCAAGGTCTTCCAAAGCGGACTCACGAAAGACCTCTGAGAACAGACGATCGAATGTCGTGAACTCTTCGACTCGTGAGAGGAATACGGTCCTCAATACGGTCTTGAAGTCGTCAAAGTTCTCAACTCCCACACCGCGGACTCCCCTCAGCGCGTCCATAATAGAAGACGGCGTGACGCCTATACCGTTCTCCTTGAGCAACCGTCCAAAGGAAACGATTGCACCGGAGAGAGAATCGCACGGCAGAGTCCTTTGGATTCCTTCGCCGACCGCACGATCCCCATCGTCCGGTGTAGTCTTTGAATGTGCTCCGTCCTCACGCGAACCGCTCATCGGCCCTCACCCGTGTGCATGTTTGACTCAGCAGAGCTTCTCCAAGACGTCGCTCAAGAGCGACTCTCGGAACTCCGTGCGCTTCCAAAGCTCCTGGAACTGGAGGATATCCTCTCGGTACTTAAGGATGCAGCCGAGCGTTTCCCGGACCGTGATCTCATCGAGCGCGGTCCGCTCCAGAGCAAGAAGGGCCGCGGCCCAGTCCAGGGACTCGGCCACTCCGGGTCGCTTGACGAAGTCTTCGTTTCTTACGCGGTGCATGAACAGCGCCACCTGGGATGCAAGATCCTGCGCGATGCCGGGAATCCTGGTCGCGATAATCTCTCGTTCCTTTTCCGGAGTGGGATAGTCGATCCAGTGATACAGGCATCTCCGTTTAAGTGCATCGTGTATGTCGCGGGTGCGGTTGGACGTAAGGATGACCAACGGTCTCCGTACGGCCTTGAGCGTCCCGATCTCGGGGATCGAGATCTGGAAATCCGACAGCACTTCGAGCAGCAGAGCCTCAAATTCCTCGTCGGACCGATCCACCTCATCGATCAACAGGACGGGTTCCCGCTCCTGTGACGAAAGTATGGCCTGAAGGAGCGGCCTTTTTATGAGGAACTCCTCTGTGAAGATCGTTCGACCCAACATCTGAGGATCGGTACCGCATTCCTCTCCCAACTTAATCTGGAGGATCTGTCGGGGGTAATTCCATTCGTACAAGGCGTGATTTGCGTCCAGCCCTTCATAACACTGGAGCCGGATGAGGTCCGTGCCGAGCGCGCGCGCCATAACCGCGGCGGTCTCGGTCTTTCCGACTCCCGGTTCGCCCTCCAGGAAGAGCGGTTTCTTGAGCGACCAGGCAAGGTAGAGCACCGTGGCCAGCGACCGATCCGGAATATATTTCTGACTGAGCAAGCTTTCTTCTACCGATTCTATGGAATCGAACATTTCTCGTTTTCCGTTCCCGTTTAGTTGGACAGTATTCTGCGGGGCGATCGTCTCTATGCCCCGTGTCCTAAAAGCGGTGTCGTATTCAAGGCGGCAAGAGCCGCTTTGCCGGCACCGGCTGGGACGCTGCCGAGCGTTGACGGAAATACGTGACCGTAGTATGAAATCCTGTACTAAGGCCCCGACACTGCTTCATCCCTTCGGCAAGACCCGATCAAGACTCCTCCGGAACCGCTTCCAATGACTCTTCTAATACCTGGGCCGCACGGCGGAGATCGGCGTCCGTGTGATCGCTCATCAGCGTAAAGCGAAGTCTCGCCGTGCCTTCCGGAACCGTCGGGTACCTTATTCCGTGAGCAAAAACGCCGCGCCCGAGACACTCGGCACTGATCTTCATGGTCCTCGTCGATTGTCCGATGACCACGGGTACGATGTGGCTGGCTTCGGGTCGACGACGGAGGTGCGAATGCAAAAGTCCGTGAAACAGTGCTGCGTTTTTCCTGAGACGAGCCCTTCGCACGTCGCCCTCTTCAGACGCGGTGATGCGCAATGCCTCGGATGCTCCGCCCATCACCGACGGAGGCAACGCGGTGGTATAGATGAGCGATCTGGCCTTGTTGATGAGAAGGTCGATGAGATCCGATCGACCGGCCACGTATGCCCCGCTGGTTCCCGCAGCCTTACCCAGGGTCCCCATTTGAACATCGGGAGTGATACCGAGTTCCTCCGCCAACCCTTGCCCCTTTGATCCGTGGACTCCCGCTGCGTGGGCTTCATCGACCATGAGCAGGGCGCCCCGACGCGTGCACAGTTCACGCAATTCCTTCAAGGGAGCGCGGTCTCCGTCCATGGAGAACACGGACTCCGTGACCAGGAGCTTGCGCCGGAATCCGTCCGCTTTCAACGCGTCTTCCGCGCGGTTGAGATCCAGATGAGAGTACACCTTGACTTCAGCCCGCGAGAGTCGACACCCGTCGATGATACTTGCGTGATTCAGTTCGTCCGAGACGATTAAATCGGGAGATGCGGTCAGGGAAGACAGCACACCGATATTGGCCTGATAACCGCTTCCAAATGCCAATGCCGCTTCCGTCCCTTTCCACCGCGCGATGAAGTCCTCCAACTCGCGGTGAGCCTCGCAATTGCCCGCGATCAATCTTGAAGCGGTCGATCCCGCGCCGTAGCGTTGTACCGCATCCACGATGGCCTGAATGACTTTGGGATGTCCCGCCAATCCAAGGTAATTGTTACTCGAGAAATTGATCACATGGTTTCCATCGACCCAACACGTTCTTCCCGGCAATCCCTCCATCTTCGGCATGGTCCGAAAAAGTCCGCGTCGCCTCAACTCCTCGATCTCCGCGGTCCAACCGGTCGTTGCCGGGGATTCCGACGACATCCCGATCACTCCGACGCGTTTCCCGTCCACACGATCCGTCCGGATCTCTGCGGCAACAGGGTCGGGGCCTTGCTCACGGCCTTCTCCGCGGTTGACGCCGGTGCAAAACCGTGAGAGCATGGGGTCTGAGAAACGGTTTTTTTGATGACGCAACGGTGTCTCCCTGATATGCTGGTACAGCACAGCGCTGTACTGATTACGGGACTAGAGAATACCATGAAAATTACCTTTTGGGGGACAAGAGGATCAATTGCTTCACCCGGCCAAGAAACGGTAATCTACGGTGGAAATACCACTTGTCTTGAAATAACACTGCCTTCGGGCCGGACCGTCGTTATCGACGCCGGCACCGGAATCAGAAAATTGGGCGACGCTTTGCTGAAACGCGATGCCCCTCTGGACCTCCACCTGCTGATGACGCACGTGCACTGGGATCATCTCATGGGGATGCCGTTTTTCGGTCCGCTGTTTCATCCCGATTGTCGCATTACCCTGGATGGGTGGTCAAAAGGCTTTGACGGACTCAAAGCAGTGTTCATCGGCAAGCACGTGGACGGCACATGGCCCATCGGATTCGACGCAATCAACGCGAGGGTTGAACCGAGGCAACGCCTGACCGGCGGAGAACTCCGTTTGGACGGGATTACCATTACATCGCACCCGTTGCAGCATCCGCAGGGCGGATTGGGCTTCCGGTTTTCCCAGGACTCGGGGACCTTTGTCTTTCTCACCGACAACGAACTGATGGATGACGGATGGAGGGGCTGCTGCTTTCCCGACTTTGTCCGTTTCTGCCGCGGTGCCGACGTACTTGTTCACGATTGCCAGTATTTGCCGGAAGAAATGGATACGCGCAGAGGATGGGGGCATTCGGACGTCTCATCGGTGGCCCGTCTGGCGGTGGAGGCGGAAGTGGGCAAGCTCGTGCTCTTTCATCACGACCCGTGGAGGACCGACCAGGCCGTCACGGACATGGAGGCCCGCTGCAAGATGATGGTGGAAGAATTGGGCGCTCACATGGAGGTGCAAGCAGCGAGGGAAGGCACGACGCTCACCGTATGACGGGGATGCCGGTGCACCCGTCTCACGCTTGAGAAAGAGGCAATCTTTACCGACTCTTGGCACGATTTTCACTACAGTGCCTCAATCTAAGGAGGGAAGAATATGAAAAGGTTGATCGTTGCGTCTGCAATCTGTGTCCTGTTGTCAATGCTGTGTGCGGTTGGTCCCGCCCAGGCGCAGGAACCCATACTTGTGGGGGTTCCCACTTCACTGACGGCCCTCGAAGGAAGAGAATCGCTCAAGACCGTCCAGATGGCGGTTGATGAGATTAACGCCAAGGGCGGCGTGAAAGTCGGCGACTCAAAGCGCCCCATCAAACTCGAAACCATCGATTTGCGGGACTCTTCCCCCGGCGTACCGGTTCAGGAAGCTCTGCTGGGTCTGGAAAAAATCATCACCGAAAAAAAGGTGAAGGCCATACTGGTGGGGCCGTTCCGTTCGGAAGCGCTCCTGGCCGGAATGGACATCATAGCGAAATACAAAGTTCCCATGTTGGGAACCATCGCCATGTCTCCCAAATCCGAGGAGAAGGTGAAGGAGGACCCGGAAAAGTACAAGTACTGTTTCCGGGTGTGCCTCAACGCCAAGTATCTTGTGGGATACCTTGCACAGACACTCGGGTTCCTGAACAAGGAATTCGGGTTCGACAAACTCTTCGTCATGCATCAGGACGTCCTTTGGGCCAGAATGACCGGCGAATTCACGGCAAAGGTAGCCTCTTCCAAGATGGGATGGGAAAGTCTCGGGAGTGAAGCCTATCCCACGGGAGCGTCGGACTTTTCCGCAGGGTTGGTGAAAGCCAAGACCAAGGGCGCGCAGGTCATCATGCCCGTGTTCGATATGCCGCAGAGCGGGATTCTCCTCAAACAGTGGCAAAGTATGAAGATTCCCGCCCTGATGATGGGCTTCATTTCCCCCATGGCCGGACAAGGCGCGTGGAAAACGTTTGACGGCAAGATCTCCGGACTGATGAACGCGTGTTTCGAGATCGGAAGCGCGATCCCCACGGAGAAATACGAGCCCGCCAAGAAATTCTACGACGATTACCTGAAGAAGTACAACACTCCACTCGAAGCCGGGCACGGACCCGCGCCCTCCTACGACGCGGTCTACATTCTGGCCGAAGCCATCGAGCGTGCCGGCACCCTCGATCCCGACAAGGTCGTCGAGGAAATCAAGAAGACGGACCGCGTAGGGGTAATCGGTAGGATCAAGTTCGATGACGGCAATCAGGTCATCTACGGAAACGACCCCGCGCAAACCGCCACCGGGTGCGTGTTTCAGTGGAAAGAGGACGGCAAGCGGGTTATTGTTTTTCCGGAGGCCATCGCCGAGGGCGAGATCGTTCTTCCCGATTGGGTCAAGGCCGTCAAGTAGTCTGAAAACAGCACTTACCGCGCCGTGACGGGACCGCTGCATGTCCCGTCACGTGGCGCCGGCCATTGCCGCGAACCTGCTCCGTCCGCGACGGCCCGGCCGACCCGTTGAGACGCGGTAGGGCACAAAGGACGCTGCGGTTCCGTCCGCCGTACACGGTGAATGCGCGAGGAGGCCCAATGCTCGAAGTCACGCTCATATATGGGTTCATCAACAGCACCATTCTCGCTTTGGTCGCTCTTGGATTCAGTTTGACTTTCGGCATCAGCGGGGTTTCCAACTTCGCGTACGGCGCAATGTATATCCTGGCAGGCTACACGGTCTGGATACTCATCAATAAACTCTCGATTCCCTTCTGGCCTGCCGCGGTAATTTCAGTGGTGCTGACCGCGGCTCTAGGGGCCGCCCTGTACCGCATCGTCCTCCTCAGAGTGCGAGGGCTGGTCATCTCAGAGGTCATTGCAACCTTCGGAGTAGGGTTGGCCATCCTCGAGACGTTTCGGTACTTGGGCTTCACCGGGTTCGAGTACACCCTTCCGCCGTTCACCGACGGCAGCATCATGATCGGAAACACGTACGTGGACCACCAACGCGTCTGGATTGTGGTTGTCGGCGTCATTCTGGCCGTCGCGCTGTACCTGTTCACCCATTACACTCGTCTTGGTCTCGCGTTTCGCGGCATCGCACAGGACGAGAGGACCGCGCTCTCCCTGGGGATCCATTCCGACAAGATCGCGGGAATCAGCATGGCGTTCGGGTCGGGATTGGCCGCGGTGGCCGCAATACTTGTTCTCCCGAGGGGGACGATTTCGGTCAACGAAGGATATGACGTGCTGATCAACGCCATGGCCGTATGTATTGTAGGCGGATTGGGCAGTACGCCGGGGGTGGTGGTCGCGGCCTTTCTCATCGGGTATGCGCAGATGATCACCGATACCGTTTCCGGCCCCCACTGGAAGATGATCGTTTCTCTTGTGGCCATTCTGGTAATTCTGGTGCTGAAGCCCTCCGGGCTGTTCGGCAAGCAGAAGGAACTGGAGGAACGGATTTAGGGACTGTCCGGAAATAACCCCGTGTCGGCGGTGACAGATCATGGTGGGATCCCGCGTTCCGCGGGACGCCACGGGAGAGCGAAGAGCCACTTCGCTGAAACGGTCATTCGCGGACGGACCCTTCGTGTTTTATGGCGCAAATACGGTGACATATTCTGCTCCCGTTACCGAGTCTGAGAACTGGAACCAGGGCTTTCCGGGCACGGAGGCCCGCGCTACTGTAGGGGCAGGCACAGGGGCCTGCCCAGGGCGGACACGGGGGTCCGCCCCTACATCGTGGGACGGGCGTCTCTGCCCGTCGTCTCCCCGGCGAAGGCCGGGGAGACGGTGCTGGTAAACGCGACCGTATTGAGGAAACACGCCCTTAGCCGCATTTCATGATTCTCGATCCATTGGACCGTTACGCGTTCGGTCGATCGATTCACCGGTGAGCACGTGAAAAAGAGAAGAAAAGAGAGAATCGACAGAGGGATCAAGGCGAGGTCGGATGACATCTTCGCATTGACCTCCTACCGTGAAATGCTGTACGTGGCGATACCTCCGCTGCTTCCCGTAATCGGTCTCCTGGTACTGCCCCTGGTGCTTCCGTCGTACTGGCAAAAGGTACTCATCGCGACGTCGATTTTCGCGCTGCTGGCCATGAGCTGGGATTTCCTCTCCTCCGTCGGCATGGTTTCTCTGGGACAGGCGCTGTTTTTCGGAGTCGGGGCCTACTGCTCGGGATCGCTCGATCATTACCTGGGACTGCCCATATGGATCACCATACCCCTCGGTACGGTGCTCGGCGGCGCACTGTGCACGGTGCTGCTTCTCCCGGTCCTCAGACTGCGCGGCATCTACTTCGCGATGGTAACGCTCGTGCTGCCCCTGATGTTCGAGAGAATCGTCGAGGCAACCCGCATACTGGGGGGCACCGAGGGCCTGACCGGACTCAAGTCTTTCCCCAATGACTGGGTCGAACTCTACGTCATCGGCATCGTTGTGCTCGTCGCCCTGTTCGGCTTTCGCAGGCTCATGTCAACCGATTTCGGGCTCGTTCTCAAAGCGATTCGGGATAACGACCGGTCCGTCATGAGCGGCGGCATCAACATCTACGCCATGAAGGCAAAGGCTCTGTTCATAGCCGGATGTACCGGCGCGTTTTGCGGGGCTTACATGACCCATGTCTACATGTTCGTGGGAATGCCGGCGTTCGCCCTGGATTATTCCATACTCCCCCTTGCGTCAGCCGTGGTGGGCGGAATGGGAACGTTCGCGGGATCGCTCATGGGCGCGTTCATTCTGGTCCCGTTGTCCGAGGCACTGCGAGGGGTCGGGGGATTACGCACCGTGATCTATGCCTTGTCGCTGGTGGTGTTCATCGTTGCCCTGCCCGAAGGAATCTTCCATTACGTCCAGAGAAAGTACCACCAGATTGAGCGGTGGGTGAAGGTGGACTAAAATCGTTTTGACACGTTCGCGCCCGAATCACGAATCGGATTACCGGAAATCGAGGAGGAGCAGCCGTGAGTGAACCTGTCCACACCGAGTCGGAGGCGCCGCTTCTCAGCGTTGAAAAACTCGACAAGAGCTTCGGCGGAGTTCACGCGGTCGTCAATGTGGACTTCAAATTGAAACAAGGCGAACTCCTGGGGATCATCGGCCCCAACGGGTCTGGAAAGACCACATTGGTCAATCTCATTACCGGGTTCGTCAAACCTGATTCCGGGGCCGTTCTGTACCGGGGGCGCAATATCACCGGCTGGGCTCCCTATCGCATCGCAGGGCTGGGGATTGCTCGAACCTTCCAGATGGTGCGCCCGTTCGGTGAACTGCCGGCGTTCAAGAACCTCATCATCCCACTCTATTCCCCCCGGGTAAAGAAACTGTCCGGCGGTCGATACGGCGATCGTGACTCGGTTGCGAAAGACCTTCTCGAAGAGGTGGGATTCGAGCGCGATTCGTCCGTGACGTTCAAGGCCGCGGGCAGTTTGCCGCACGGGTATCTGAAGCGTCTGGAGTTGGCCAAGTGTCTTGCGCTTCGGGCCGATCTGATCATCCTCGACGAACTCTTCTCCGGTTTGAGCATTGCCGAGTTGGCCGGCATCCTGCCCATAATCGAGAAACTCATGGTGGAGGGCAAGACCATCATCATGATCGAGCATCGCTTGCGTGAGCTCTTCCGCATCGCGCATCGCGTCGTGGTGCTGAACTTCGGTTGCGTCATCGGAGAAGGCAATCCCGCCGATGTCATGGAGAGCGACGAAGTAAAGAAAGCCTATCTGGGCACGGAATGAGCCGGTTCCGTCTCCGCGTTTGAACGTTTACCTCAAAGGCCGGCCAAACCGCCGTACCAATCTTACCGACAAGAATTTCCACATCCTTGACTTAGATCAAGGTGTTGCCCGTGCCTCTCGCTACACTGAACAATAGGAGCCCTGAAAGGCTCGTATCTCTTGCAGAGGGCGCGGCATCGTGCATCAGGACGTGAAACCGGGTAATGTGTTCATTCACAAGAACGGTCGCGTGAAACAGGTAGATTTCGGATTGGCATGCCCGATAGGCGCGTGCTCCGGTCCCGCCGATGATTCTATTGCAGCGTCGCGGGAGTTCAATCAATCCTTCTCGAAGTGGGCGTGTGCGTATGCGAGGATACACATGGACGATTTGTATGAAGCTACATATAAGGACCGATTTGAGAATTTGTTTCGCGTGGCAAAGAAAATCTCGGCATCCCTCAACATCGTAGAGATCCTCGAAACAATCAGGGACGAAGCCAAGATCATGGTTCCCCATGCCAAGGAGGCGTGCCTCATCCTGGTCGACCCCGAAGCCCCCAGTTACACCTCGCCGCTTCATTGCGCGGTCGAAAAAGGCAATGTCAATTGCCACCTGTGCAAACGAGGCAACGAAATCGTCCAGCGCGCGTTGGGCCGTCCCATGACATTTCAGTGCACCCTCTATGCGGACGCACCCGGTCCCGTGACCGAGAATTGTTCCGACCGGCCGGTGTGCGAGGTTGCGCTTCCCGTGTATGACGGGTCGGACCCCCTGGCGGTTCTCAATATTGTGGCTGAGGAAGGAAGGACGTTGGGTCAGAGGGACATCGTCCTGCTCAAGGATCTCGCGGAGCTGACCACGAACGCCATCATCAATGCCAAGAAACATTCTCTGATGCGCCGAGACAAGCTCACCCTGGAACGCATTCTCGGACACATCAGAACTTTCGTTCCCGAAACCGTTCAGCGGATCGTGGAAAAGAACCCCGATTCCCCACTTCTGGATCGAACCGAACTGGACGTATCGATCCTCTTCCTCGATGTCGCGGATTATACACGGATCAGCGAGACTTTTGCACAGGACAAGGTTAACTTCGTCATCGAGAAGTACTTCTCGGCTTTTCTGGACGTTATCTACTCCCAGGGCGGCGATGTGAACGAAACTGCGGGGGACGGCCTGATGGCCATTTTCCAGGGCGACGAGAAACAGAACGCGCTGAATGCGGTGCATGCGGCCATGGGAATCCGTAAGCGTACCGACCGGATCAACAAGGAGTTGCAGGGCATGTTCTATCCTATTTGCGTGAACATGGGTATCAACTCCGGGACGGCATCCGTCGGAATGACCCTGTTCAAGGGAGAAGTGGGAACCAGACGGACCTTCACCGCCTCAGGTCGTGTGACGAACCTGGCTTCTCGTATCGCCGCGGCGGCGGTCGACGGAGACATCCTCGTGGGACCCGAAACCGCGCGGCGAGTGAGGGATTCGGTCATGTTGTTCGAACGTGGGGGCATGCAGTTCAAGAATGTCAAGGATACGGTCCAAATCTACAGTCCGGTGCATCGCTGAGGAATCGTTGTCGAGCCTCCCATGGTAATTCCCCACGGCCCCCCTGCAAGGGATCTACGAGACTGCCCCGGTACCTGAAATCCCGTTTCATCGACATGCATTGAGGTCATTGCCTGAGATTACATGACCGTGGTATCCATAGGCTGTCGATCCTAACTCATCAGAGAGAGAGGAAGCACGATGGAAGAACCTGTTAAGGCCGGCATTTGCGGGGAAGTAGCGGTCCTGACGTTCAACCGGCCCAAGGCGTACAACGCTTTTGACCTGGACGTCATCTCCGCGTTTGCGGATCACATGACGAATCTTGCAGTGGATGACACGGTCCGTGGCGTGGTCATAACCGGTCATGGGAAAGTGTTCTGTGCGGGGGGCGACCTCAGATGGGTGAACGCCTGGCCCGAGGGAACGGCAGCCGCGTTTCACAACCTTGCCGGACGGTTTCACCAGGCGATCCTGGAAATCCGACGCATGAAAAAGCCGGTTATCGCGGCGATAAACGGATTGGCCGCGGGAGGAGGATTCTCACTGGCGCTCGCGTGCGATTTCCGGATCATGGCGGCATCCGCGGTGCTTCGGCAAGCGTATACATCGAACGGCCTATCTATTGACGGAGGCGGTACCTTCATGCTCGTCAGACTCGTGGGACTGGCCAAAGCCCTCGAGATTGCGGCTTTTGACGGACCGATCACTTCGGATCAGGCGTTGGAGTGGGGCCTGGCCACGAAGATAGCGGAGGATGACAAGGTCGTCGAAGAAGCGATGAACATGGCCGAACAGCTTGCCCGGAAGTCTCTGCAGTCGTTCGGTTACTCGAAACAGCTCCTCACCGATTCGTTCAGTAACTCCTTCGAGAACCATCTGGAGGTTGAAAGAGCGGCTCTGCGTGCGTGTGCCTCGCACAAGGACGGCCGCGAAGGGATAGCGGCGTTCCTGGAAAAACGTAAGCCTCGCTTCAATGGGTAGTCGGTTGAACGCGCGGCGGCCGGCCGTGCTCCGAATGCAGGAGTGAATGGGGATCGTTTGACTTATCCCCGAGGTTGGACTATACCGACGTGAACTTTGCTCGATGGCGCGGAGGAGCCGCATGAAGGATAAGAAGAGTAGAGATGCGGAGAAGAAAGGGCGTTCACGTGTATTCTCGGCCGTCTTGTCCCTGGTACTCCCCGGTCTTGGGCAGATGATTCGAGGACGCGTCTTTGCGGGGTGCCTTTTCCTTTTCAACGTGGTGCTCTATTTGGCTCCTCTGTTCGTGAGCCGGCAAGCCGACTATGACGTACAAACCCCCTCGTTGCTGATTGCCGTCGGAGTATGGCTCTGTTCGGCATTGGACGCGTTTCTTTACAAAAGCTCCTTTCTGGTTATGGCTCTGCTGGTCTCCCTTTTCTGCTTCGGGATGGGCTTCTTAGGTGCATTCTTCGTTCTGCCGCACCTGGACATCTGACACCCGAATGTGTTTCAATTCGTTGCGTATCAGTACTGCAGAGACTTCAATCCCGAGAGCGTAAGAATAAACGGATGACCAATCATCTTATCGAAATCCGCGGTCTGCGCACGGTGTTCTCGTCCGAGGAAGGCGTTGCGAAAGCGGTGGACGGCCTGGATCTGCATGTGGATCAAGGCGAGACTCTCGGGCTGGTGGGAGAGTCGGGCTGCGGAAAGAGCGTAACCGCGCTGTCCATCATGCGCCTGGTACCGGCACCGCAAGGAGCGATCGTTGCGGGCGAGATTCTGTTCGAGGGGCGAGATTTGCTCAAATTGGGCGAATCGGAGATGCGAAAGATCCGCGGGAACGATATCTCAATGATCTTTCAGGAGCCCATGACATCACTGAATCCGGTTTTCCGGGTCGGGGACCAGATCGGCGAGGTGTTTCGTCTCCACCGCAATATGGATTCCGCGGAAGCCGCCGAAGCTTCCATCGAGATGCTTGCACGAGTGGGCATTCCGTCCCCGCGCGAAAGAGCCGGCGACTATCCTCATCAAATGAGCGGAGGAATGCGACAACGTGTCATGATCGCCATGGCCTTGGCCTGCGATCCTAAACTGATGCTCGCGGACGAACCGACTACCGCGCTGGACGTAACGATACAGGCTCAGATCCTTGAGCTGATGAATGAAATAAAGTCATCCAAGGGGACCGGCATCATTCTGATCACGCACGATCTCGGAGTCGTCGCGGAAATGGCCGATCGAGTTGCCGTGATGTACACGGGTATGATCGTGGAGGAAGCGCCGGTGAAGGATCTCTATGCGAGTCCGCAACATCCGTACACGATAGGACTTCTCAAGTCGATACCGAGAATAGATCGGCAGCGGACCGCACACAGGCAAAGACTCAACGTCATAGCCGGGATGGTTCCCGATCTGCGCCGGCTTCCCGAAGGATGCACCTATCAGGATCGCTGCCCGGAAGTTCAGCCGCAGTGCATTCATCCGCCGGTCCTGCAGAGGAAGCCCACGGGGCATCTTGTGCGGTGTTGGATGCGATGATTATATCTATGAGAGCGATCAAGTGAGCCGCGTGAGGAGGATTGTATGAGCGATTTCGGCGGACGGACGGAATATCGAGTGTGCCCTGCGAAAAGTTACGTGAAGATACGATACACGGTTCGTGTCGAGAACGGTCCCGTAATCAAAGGGGCCGGAGAGTTGGAAGAGATGGACTTCGTAACGGGTTACGGGCACGTGATACCCGGTCTTGAAAGCCGCCTGGTGGGCCGTGCATGTGGTGAAAAGCTGTCGTTTGCAGTCCCGGCGGAAGAGGCTTTTGGGGCCCGAAGGGAGGACCTGGTGATCGAGAAGCCCTGGGACGATTTTCACTTTCCCAAGGGAACGCAACCCTATCCCGGCATGCAGCTGCCTTTGATCGCTCCCGGATCCAATGCACCGGACACGGTCATGATTCGAGAGGTCAAGGGAGACAAGATCGTCATCGACTTCAACCATCCCCTTTCCGGCTTGCCGCTTGTCTACGACCTGGAAATCATTGAAGCGAGGCCCGCCGAAGAAAAGGACGTGTGCGCGGAGTGGGACGAACAGTCCGTCCACGAGACTTGCGGCGGCTGCTCGCCGCATGAGATGGTCTTGGGCGCGCCGAGCCCCGGTGACCCCGACCGGAATTGATGGTTCGAAGCGCGAAAGGTGTTTCATCCTGAGTGCTCCGTTGCATGAATACGGGTACGTATTCTGTGCCGTATCCCCGACCAACACCGATCATGATTCGTGATAGGTACTGGAGCCGGTAAACAGCGACAATCCACTAGGGTCCCGCGGAAGGCGGGATGCCCGCCGTCTCCCCGGCGAAGGTCGGGGCCCAGCCTTGCTTTTCTGGACCCCGGCCTTCGCCGGGGAGACGGTGCCTGTGAATGCGACCGTACTTATGAAATGACGTAATCAGTCCGCACCGGCTTTGAAGCCCTCGAATTTTCCCGGAAACGAAACACGGTGGATCGGTCCCATCTCTCGGTACCTGACCAGGGCCGCTGAATACACGATGATGTTGACGGGCAACCCGTTCCGGAAGGAGGTGTTCCCATGAGAGTATTCATCACGGGCGCCAACGGTTTTGTGGGGTCCAATCTGATCCAATTGTTCCGCAAAGAGGGCCATGACGTGACGGCCCTGGTGAGGAGCACGTCCGCGGCGAAAGCCTTTCCTGAGGAAGTTTCCGTGGTGGTCGGTCGATCCACGGAATCGGGCCGATGGCAGGAGGCCGTACCCGGACACGACGTGCTCATCAATCTGGCGGGCGCGTCGATTTTCAGGAGATGGAACGAGGAGTACAAGAAACTGCTGCGGGACAGCCGGTTACGTACCACCCGAAACCTCGTGGATGCCGTCCGGGACGGAGACGCGGTAACGCTGCTGAGTACGTCGGCAGTGGGATACTACGGGTTTACGGGGGATGAGGAACTTGACGAAACGTCGTTGCCAGGCAGCGACTTTCTGGCCATTCTCGCGCGCGACTGGGAAGAGGAGGCATTCAAGGCCCAAGAGAAGGGCGTGCGGGTGGTTACGACGCGATTCGGGGTGGTCCTGGGTGACGACGGCGGGGCTCTCGATCAAATGGTCAGGCCCTTCCGATTCTTCGTCGGTGGTCCCTTGGGCGCCGGTCGACAATGGTTCTCATGGATACACGTCCGAGACTTGTGCCGAGCCGCGTTGTTCGTTGCCTCATCCCGGGACGTCCGGGGACCGGTCAACTTCACCGCGCCGGTACCGGTTCGTAACCGCGATCTGGCCGCGGAGATAGGCACAGCCCTCAATAGACCTTCGTTCATGCCTGCTCCGGGATTCATGATCCGCCTGGTCATGGGGGAGTTCGGCGACGTGATCCTCAAAGGACAACGTGTCGTACCCGGAGTTCTCCAGGCGAAGGGCTTTCTGTTTGATTTCCCGACGATTAAGGACGCGCTGGACGACTTGCTTAACGGATAGCTCCTTCCCCGACGAGTTTCCGTACGCAGAATTCGACCGGCACCGCTCGATTGTCGACCGATTCCGGTCTGTTGGTGTCGCCGACGCCCTCGCGAAAGGGAATCGTCCGCCGGTTATTGCGAGGCCTGAGAAGCGGGTTCCACGAAGCAGAAACCCGATCGATCGGGATCCGCTTTTATCACCGGGATCCAGATGGTGAAAACGGTGCCCTCGTCGTCCGACCTGACCGATATGGACCCGATGTGGTCCTCGACGATTTTCCGGGATACGGTCAACCCCAGACCGGTACCGTGTTCCTTGGTGGTGAAGAAGGGATTGAATACGTTCTGAAGGGCTTCCGGCGGTATCACCGGACCGGTGTTCCGGATTTTCATCTCGAAGAATCCGGCCGAGTCGAGTTCCCCTATCTTGAGAGCCTTGTCGCTGGGTATGGATACTCCGGTCTCAATAGATATGACCCCGCCTTCGGGAGAAGCTTCGACGGCATTTGACACCAGGTTGAGCACCAACTGCTGAAAACGACCGGGATCAAGGGGAATTTCACCTATTTCCGGCCCCAGGCTCAAGTCGATTTTGAGGCGCTTTTCCATGATCTTTGCCTGAGTCACTTCCAGGATGTACTCGATCAGATCATTGGGATTCACTCTTTGTCTAAGTATCTTATCTCTCTTGGTGAAATCTATGAGCCCGTCAAGTATTCTTTCGAGTCGATGAATCTCAGTGATGATGATCTCAATGTACTGGCGTTGTCTGCCGTTTTCGGATGTCTCATGAGAATCAAGCTGCTTTGCCAGCCGTCGTGCGAAACCTCCCACGATGGCAAGCGGCTGCCTGAGTTCATGGGCCACTTCCGCGGTATGCTCTTCGATGGCCTTGCACTTGTGTGACTGGACAATGTGTTCGTAGAGTTCGTCAATGATCTTGATCTTCTCGACGAGCGCGGCCTTGGAAGCCTTCAGATCCTCCTCGAGCTTCCTTCTCACCGTCCGGTCCCGCATCACGCCTTCGTATACCATGGTGTTCGCCTCCTCGTTGAACGATGCCTTGCACCGTATTCTGGCGAACCTCCTTCGGCCCTGGGCGTCGATTATCCCCACCTCTTCGTCCCACACGGCTTCGGGCACGAGATCGAAGATGGTTTCGACTCGTTTCCTATCTTCTTCCGCAACATAGTCCTTCAACGGGGTCTCGAGAACCTGTTGAACCTGGTAGCCCAGAAACTCCTCGACCCGGGGATTGACGAAAGAGAACCGCCCCGCGCCGTCCAGGGAGAAGATGATGTCCGGTACCTGTTCAACAAGGTTGCGATAGAGACGCTCCGAATCTTTCAACCATTCCTCCGTCTGCTTTCGCTGCGTCACGTCGGCGATCAGCTCGCCGGCCCCGATAACCTCTCCCTCCGCGTTTTTGATCGGAGCGGCTGTGTGCTGGAGCCAGGTCGGTTTTCCCGCTTTGTCATGCCGGAGTCTCTCTGAGACCGCGCGTTCGGATCCCTCGAACACCTTCTTGACGGGACAGTCATGACACACGGTCTTGCTCCCCGACATGAACTCGTGACACAGTTTCCCTACGGGATCTCCAAAGACCGACTTGAGCAGATCGTTTGCATATACTACTCTGAAGTTCCTATCCAATTCCCAGAACATCTGTCCGGCACTGTCAAGCAACTTCCCAAATGTCTTGGGTATGTGCGAGTCCGGCACGGTACGTCCTCCGGCATATTTCTCGGCCGTCGCTAGACTGCCTTTGGTGCTGCAATTATTATCCCTATTGAAACGATTGTCCAGCGGATTCGACAGATTCCCGGCGCGACATTGCGCCTCGGGGTATCCGAGAGACCCCGGCTCACGTCTTCGAGACCCCTCCCCATTCGGACCAGGGTTTATTCAGCGGGTCGGCGCCGTAGCTTGTGGCCGTGTTCTGGGCGACGCAGAAGCCGGAGATTGAATCGTGTCATTGTGAGGAGCCGGACGATACGGCAATCTCCTCTGCCGACCGTGTACAGTCGCCTCTCTTTCCCTCTCGTTTGCGACTGCATGGAGGCGGATCTCCCCCCCGCACGACCGGACCGTTGCCGTGTGTTTCTAAAACATGGACTCGAAAAACGCGGCCAGAGAATGGTGCTTAAGAGCGTCACTCAGTTCGGGGCTGTCTCTGAGAGTGAAGAGCAGACTCTTTTCATCGGTGAGATCCTGCCGTATGCGCGGAACAAACCTGCCGGGGTTTGTGATCAGGGCTTTCTTAAGGTATTTGAATACCTTATCCTCCTCGTTGAGTGCCAGGTACGAGTACGCCATGAGGTACGAACCCAAACCGCGGTCCTCGTCACGCTCGTACCGTGACAGCCGGTTCTCCATTTCCTCCGCCTGCAGAAGGACTTTTCTTGCCCTGTCAAACTCGGCCAGGGCTACCCACGTGCGGGCGATGAAGATAAGGTAGAGCGGATTCTTGTCAAACTCGGAAAATGCTTCCTTGTACAAGTCCAAAGCCGTCTGCGGTTTGTCGGCCGCGAAATAGAGATTACCGATATTGGCAAGGATTTTGGCCTTCTCTTCCGAAACGGTCGCCAGTTCGAGCGCTCTATCGTAATTCTTCATTGCACTGGGAAGGTCTCCCATGTTCTTGTGGCAAACCGCGAGCGCATTGAATCCGAAGTAGTCCTCCGGCTGCTCAACCACATAATTCTGGAAGGCTTCAACCGCCTCGTGATATTTCTTCTCTTTCGCAAGCCGGACCCCTTTTTCCCGCCAGTTCTCTTCCACGGGAGGCAATGTTTTCTCTCCAATAAACTTGTCAAGGCCGAAGGGGATACCGGTAGGAACGTGTTTCTTGGAGCATCCGGCGCAAGCCAGGACACACCACATACACAACAGTATGGGGAGGCTGCGGGTCATTGGAGAGAATAGACGATCGATCCTCACGTTGCTCCCGTCCGTGCCGAGTGAACACCTCGCCGTCGATTCCGTTTGCCGGAGCGTCACGATCACACCAACTTTCATGACGGCAAGAGCACACCGAAACATGAAAGTTTTGGCCCGCCGTCAGGCGCTCCCGGGCTTCGACCCGAAGATTAGGGATGAAGGGCGCACATCGCGCAGTAGTTGGGGGGAAACGCTGTCTCCCTCCATAAAAGTTCACATAGGCGTCTTGCCACCCGGCCGCTCCTCGCCCGGCACTGAAGTGCCGGCCCACTCACGTCCCGGTTTCGGGCGGGCTTCACAATACCGAATCGTTCGATCCGTGGCAAGCTCCAGGATCTTGTGCAATCTTGACAAATTACGGGTTCACCACTAAGATTGTGATGAAGATTCGCATTCAGAATGACTCTCGAAGACACAAACAACTCCCCATGGCAGCTCATGACAAGAAAGTAGTGAAAGTCGGCGCGCGTTTGTCGAAGTTTATCGGCACCAAGGCCACCCGAGAGAAGAAGTTGCAAGCCGCTGCCATGCAGGCGGAATTCACCCTCCATGACACGTTGATTATCCTGTGCTATCTGGGAAAGGACCCTGACCCTGAAATTGCCTCCCAGGCGCGCAAGAACCTTATCCCCGCAGCAAGGAATTGGTACAATCGCCCGGACAGACCTGAACTGCCGGAGCCGATTCATGAAATCGTGATGAAAGTCATCGACAGGGTGGGACTCGGGGAAAAGAAAGAGGCGATCAGCCCGGACGATGAAACCGTCACGGGAAACATAGGCCTTCTGGGCCTCGGCGAGATCATCCAGGCGATCGACCATAATAACAGGAGCGCCCGAATTGTCCTCGAACACGGGGGACGCAAAGCAGATATCTACACCGAGCACGGAAAGGTGGTAGGGGCCGTCTGCGACGGAGAAGACGGATTGGAGGCCCTCTATCGAGCCTTTGGCTGGGTCGACGCTTCATTCCGGTATAGTCTCGCGGAACCGGGCCCTTTTGAAAACAGAATTAACGTCAACACCTTTGCCCTGGTGATGGATGCTCTCGAACACGCCCCGGAACACGATCCGTTCGACAGCGAGGTGAGCAGAACCTGGAAGATTGAGGGACACCTGAGGATAATGAATCTTTTCGAAATCGCCGAGATCTTCGAAATGAATTCCAAGGCAGCCGTATGCAGGCTCGTAAGAGAAGACAACTCGGGTGAACTCTATTTCAGGAACGGCCGAATTTGCAACGCCTCTCTGGAAGATGCGCTCGGCATGGACGCGGCATGCCGTCTACTCGCATGGCCGAACGCCAACTTTATCATTACTCGTGGAGGAGAAGAGGTCGATGAAGTGATCCACGTCGGCATGCAGAACCTCATCATCGAAGCAATGCGCCTGCTGGACGAGGGCATCACCGTTACGGACAAGATAGCCGGCGAACTCAAACTGATCGATGAGCTCTTCGAGGGAAAAGACCTGGTAACCCTGCCGGTGCTGGACAAAGTCCGCATCGTGTTCGGGGAAGACGAACTCGCGCGGGAGACTCTCGAGACCGATGGAAACCCGCTGGTTCGAAAGGCCATAAAAGTCAAGATTTCGAAGACGGTTCACAAGTATCTCAATCCCGCCACGGAACACGAAATAAGGATAAAGGCCGCACAGGGAAAGGCACCGCTTTCGACAACCGAGAAACTGGTGCTGCTAAGCTACTTGTCTCATGACGAGAATCCGGAAATCAAGGAGCAGGCAAAGCAGACTTTGGCGGCCCTCGACATACCGACGTATCGTAAGGGCTTCGGTGCGGATCTCCATCCTTCGGTCATGGATTTTCTGGTTCGAGAAACAATCAGGGAGTCAAGCCTCATCAAAGTTGCTGCGGGTTGCGACACCATACTCGACGAGACCGCGCTTCACATTCTGCAAAATTGGTGTGACGAGGAGGTCCTGAGCGCGATCGTTGAAAACAGGAAGCTGCTTGAAAGAAGCCCCGCAGTCGTGGCCAAACTTGTTGAAGCCGCCGGGGACCAGGGGGATCTCAGGCAGCGGATAGATGTTTTTGAGGAGGCGCTGCTCCAGGGACAGACCGACATGAAGGTCGAAGGCGCCCTGGACTTGTGCGGCATTCCCGGTCTGACTCTTGCCGCTCGACAAGGGGCGCGATCGGGAACCATCGTGATCGAGGGTGCCGGAAAATCCGGTCGAGTCTTCTTCAATCGAGGAAAGGTCATCGGGGCAGTCGCAGGAAGCCTTGAAGGATTGGACGCGTTGAAGCACATGATGTCATGGACCAACGCTCGATTCAGGTACACGTTGCGAACACATTTTCACGTACATAACCTCGATCCGCAGCAAGCCCTGCAACTTCTGGAAACTGAGGCCGGCGTACCCGCAGCGCCGGATGGGGAGAGCAAGAGTGCCCTGCAGATGATTTCCGGAAGCTCAAAAGTGATGGATGCGTACGAAGCACTGGTCAGCACGGAGAGGATTCCCACGGCCCTTACGACCACCCTGATCTGCGAAGAAGGCTCCGGCGAAGTGTATCAGAGCCGCGGCCGAGTGACGCACGCCCATGTGAACGGCAAGGAGGATCCTCTTCATTCCATGGCGGCACTGCTGGCTTGGAGCGGAGTCCGCTTCATTACTCGTCCGTCGGTCGGCGAGCGTCCGTTCACCGTGGACAAGCCGCTCAACGAGTTCTTTTCCGAATCCATGAGGCTGATACCCGACGAAATCATGCGATCTCCCCGGCCTGGCGAGTTACCCGAATGGGAGCTGTCCGAGGAAGAATCCGAGAGCCTGTATCACCGCATCCTGAACATGGGGGTGGCTGAAAAAATTAAGCTGGCCTTCCTGGGAAGCAAGGAAGCTCGCAGTATTCTGGTGCGTGATCCGATAAAGTTGGTCGCAGTGGCCGCCGTGAGGTCTCCCAAGATACGCGAGGACGAGATCGAAGCCATCTCCAAGTCCAGGCAGGTATGCGAGGATGTCCTGCGACAGATTGCATCGACAAAGGAATGGGCCAAGTCGTACAACATTAAGCTCAATTTGGCCAACAACTCAAAGACGCCCCTGCCCCTATCCATGAAGTTTCTTCCCCATTTTCGGGAACCGGATCTGCGCAAGCTGGCAAAGAGTAAGAACATACCGGCGGCATTGGCCACTCAGGCCAGACGCCTTGCAGAGGTAAAGGGTGAAAAGGGATGACGTTGCCTTGTCCTATTGCGAAAAGACGCGATGGACAGTCATGACGACAATCGACGATCCGGTCGCCGAGATGTCGTCTGAGGCGCAAAAAGACCGGGCCGTAAGGTGATAACTCTCCCCAAAACGGTGGTTCTGTGTTAAAGTCGCACATGGTCTTGCATTGGCCGGTTTCAAGTTCCGGACCTACGGATTGATTCCCCGTCGGCCCCAAAAAGCCAAGTGGTTTCGAAGGCGCCGAATCGGGCACCTGGTTATCGTCAAGGGCCGACAAAGGAGACTGGAAGCACGCACACGATTCTTTGTATCAAAGGATTTAACGGAAATGACCTCACAAGATCAAGGCATCGGCGATATTTTCAAAGGTGCCGCCCAGATTGAGATCTTCGGAAAGCTGCCTGCGCTCTTGTGGGCCTATATTGACTCCGCCCGAAGATTTGTCGATGGGTTCAACACGGGAGGCTGCGACGCATCCGCACAAGTCCATGAAATGGAGAGGATTCTCTCCGTGCTCAATTCCGCGGCGGACACGCTCCAGAACAAGGACCTCAAAGAGCGGCTCGGAACACACACGCAAATGCTGGCGTCATTTGCATCGGAGTCCGTGATTCCCACTGACGCCGTTCAATCTCTCTCCGCAGGAATCACCCATCTCATGGAAATTGCGGGTCCTCGGCCCGACCGCTCGGTTGACTCGGTCCTGACCAAGGAGTGGGTGGACGTTGAGGTTGCCAAAGTGGAGAAGATCAAGACGGGGCGAAGCGCCGACGTCATCGTGAGTATGGACATCCTGGAGGACGTCCGGGGATATCTCTCGAGAGAGGTCATGACTGAGGGGATCTCGTCGATCCTTGTCATTGACAACGCGGGGACGCTGATCGTCAACATCGGAAACAGGATCGAGCTGGACGTTATTAGCTTGGCCGCGGTCGCGGCGGCAAACTTTGCCGCAACGGAACAGATTGCCAAGCTGATCGGTGAGCGAGATTTCGTGCTGCTCTTTTACAAGGGGCATTCGGAGTCGTTCCATTTCAGTCGAGTGGGATCCGAATACATCATTGTGACGATATTTGACAATTCCCTTTCACTTGGACTACTTAGGCTCAAGATTGCCGAAGTCTCTCATGTGCTGGAAGCTAAGCTTCCTCAGAGGGAGGGATAGGTATGGCGTTTATCAATAAGAGCGCTAAGGAAATTCAAGTCAAGGTCGTTTACTACGGACCGGGTAGATGTGGAAAGACAACGAATCTACTCTACGTCAACCAGAGGATGAACGCCAAGTTCATGGGCAAGATGATATCCATCGATACCCGGGGCGACAAAACTCTCTTCTTCGACTTCCTTCCGCTGTCCCTGGGCAAGATTCGCGGCTTCAATATTCGTGTGCAGCTGTATACGGTTCCCGGACAGGTGCTCTACAACGAGAGCCGCAAAATGGTGTTGAAAGGGGTCGACGGAGTGGTCTTCGTGGCCGACTCTATGGCGGTTCAGCAGGAACCGAACAAGGAAAGCCTACAGAACCTGAGAGACAACCTGGCCGAGGACAACTTGGACATCGATGAACTGCCTCTGGTAATACAGTTGAACAAGCGAGATCTCGAGGGGAGCGTCATTCCCGTGCTGAGTAAGGACACGTTGGAACAGGATTTGAACACCATGCTGAAAAACCCTGCACCGACCGTACTTGCCAGTGCGCTTGCCGGACCGGGCGTTTTCGACACATTGAGGGAAATCAGCAAGATCACCATCAAGTCCGTCCATCATAAGCTCAGGGCTTGAGCAACTCGCGGGAAGGCCTATGGCCAAACTGGACAAAAACGAAGATCTGGACGCTCTGATCGACAAAGCGGTGGACACTTTCTTTGTGGAAGAGCCCGGACCCGGTGAACGCGCTGCGTGGTACGATTCTGAGGAAGCTGAAACGCCCGAATCTCAAGCAGCGAGCAGTGCCGGCGGTGAAGAACCTTCCCTCGACGATGCCGTGGATACTCTTTTCATGCGTTCATATGAGGAGGGACCTTCCTTCCAAGAAGATTTCGCCCCTCCGCCGGCGGCTCAGCGTCCCGTCCGGAAAAAGGTTTCCCAAGACGAGGACTTCCCTGCACCCTCCCCCGGCGGACATCGTCGTGAAGCCTTACAGGAGCCTCTTCCCGACTTTGCGAGTTCAACAGTTATCACCTCGGGCGATCCCGATACCGATCGAGCCATCGATTTGGCCGTGGACACGCTCTTTGTCGAGGAACCGGAAACTCCGGCTCCGGAGACGACTCAACTCGAAGTCACGCCGACTGAGCCGTTTGAGCCTCCGGACATGACCCCTCCCGCGTTTTCGGCCGATCGTATTGCGGAACGCATGCTTCAAGGCACACCGAGAAAGAAAGAACAGGCCGCGGCCGGCAGATTGGGGACGGCCGATCCACAAGTTCCGGATTACAACGATGCCATGGCGCAGGAGATTCAGCGCCAAATGCACACGCTTTACAAAGAGGCCTCCCATGAGCAGGCGTCGCCTGCAAAACGGCGATCCGCTCCGGAAGCCGTACCGCGGATGACGGATCCGTCAACCGCGACCGACGCGTTTCCATTGAGGTCATTGCAGGAAGCAATTCTTACCCTTGAATGGGAGATTTCCAGACGATCGGTCACGGTGTTGGCCAACGAACTCCGAAAGGTGCGGATCAAATTCAAGGATAACGTGACGGTTGATTTCGCCGCTCTTTCCATGAGAGTGGTGCTGGACTATGTGGTGAAGCGAATGTCCCGGGCTCATCCTGAGTCCATCCGTTTTCTTCTTGATGTGACCGATTATCTCGGCAAGAGTATGGAATCTTCTTCGACGGATCCCCTCTTGGCTTTCCACGATATCCTCACTCGATATGAAAAGTACAAGTCCGCTGTACGAAAGGCCGAGGGCATCCCCGACACGGAACCGCCGATTCTCAAGGAACTGTCGATCCAAAGCCCGGACGCGTTCGCCCAAATGGTTCGAATTCAAGCCTTGACGTTGAAGCGGGCAGGCGAATCCCTTGCGGACCGAATGCACGGTGCGAAGGACCCGGAAAATCTGATACGGTCCTTCAGGTTTCTCGTAAATCGGGTAGTCAGCAGAATCTTGGAAAGCACTCGTGAAGGAACGAGTGCGAAACCGGTACCCCGGAAGACACGGAGGAAGAGCTGAGCGCGGGCGTCCGTCATCGACATTGCGCTCATATGCTCGCGATAAAACATGCGGAATCACAATGCCGAGATCCGGCGAAACAAGAAGGACCGGTCGGCCGGGAGCAACGGCTTAATGCGTTAAGGATGCCTCCAGGAGGAGGAGATGAGTGGAGATAATCCGACGGGATCTTGGGAAAACCGTCGAAAACACAAAAGAAAATACATGCTGTTCAAGATTCCGGCCTATGACGCCAAGACGCGGAGGTTCCTCGGTCTTGTACAGGACATCACGGAGGGGGGAGTCCAACTCTTTGGAGTCCAGGTGGACGCGGGTTCAACGGTGACCATAATTATTCAAGCGTCCGACTACATCAAGAGTTCCACCCCGCTGCACTTTGACGCGATCTGTCGGTGGACCACGAGAGAGAATCCTCACGGATACTTCATCTCAGGTTTCGAGATCGTCACAATCAGTGAAGAAGCCAAGAAGAGCTTGGCGAGGTTGATGGAGTTTGTCGCTCTCGGATGATCGCGCACGCTCCGTACGTCAGTATCGCCCTCATACCGCTTGATCGATAAGCTGACCCCATGGTGCGGGTCAAGGGGCATTTCAACGATTCCGGACATTGGACCCGTGCGTCGCGGCAGGGACGGAATCATACAATGAATCTTCCTTCGAAACTCCGAGTGGGCTCATGTTTCACCTCACCATCATAAGACCGGACGGCCAAGAAATAGGGCAGGAATTCCTGGGCCACCAGACAACGGTGGGCCGCCATGAAAAATGCGATCTCTGCCTGGTCGACACAATGGTCTCTCGAAACCATTGTACGATTCTCAGAGAGGGCAAGGGCTTCGTCGTCAAAGATCTGGAAAGCCGAAACGGCACCTGGGTCAATGGTCGTCGCATCAAGAACAGACGTCGCCTTAAAGAGGGAGACGTCATACAAATCGGACCCTTCAGGCTCCGGTTTCATCCGGATGTATCATCCCAGGTACCGCTTCATACACAGACGTTGGACATGAGCGAACTGCAACAGGAGCCGTTTGTCCACAAGAACGAAACCGAACGCGTAATCAAACCCATCGGCATGATCAGCAATTATCTCTCCGAAACCGCGGGCGAAGACGAGCGGATTCCCACGAAGATCAGGAGAGAAAGACTCAACCGCAACCTCCTTACGTTGTACCGCATCACTGAGGAATTGGTGGTCACCAAGGATCTGGACGAAATACTCGACTACATTATGGATCAGATCTTTGAAATATTCTCTCCCTCCCAGGCCACAATCCTGCTCAGGGATCGCGACGGCACGCCCACTCCCCGGAAACAAAGGTCCCAGCACGGCGAGCGCATGATAAGGCCGGTAAGCAGTACCATCGTCACGCGCATTCTGGAAGATCGCGTCGCGGTCTTGACGGACAATGCCCTGGAGGATCCGCGCTTCGAGATGGGAGACAGCATCGTGATAGATGGGATTCGGTCAGTCATCGCGGCCCCGATCTGGGAGGATAGGGAGATCCTGGGCGTTCTCTACATTGACAGCCTGGATATGGTGGCGGGGTACCAGACGGAGGACCTGGATCTCCTCATCGCCATCGGGCATCAGGCCGCACTGGCTATCCAGCGGTGGAACCTTACCGAACGCGTCCGAGAGCAAGCCGTCAGAAGTGCCGTCATCCGTGAGAACCTGAGGCGGTTCCACTCTTCTCAGGTGGTCGACCTCATTCTCAAGGGAGACGCCGACCTGGAAGTCAGAGAAACGGAAGCCACGATCTTCTTCTGCGACATCGTCGGATTCACGTCGCTGTGTGAGACCGCCGCACCGGCTCAGCTCCAACGGATTCTCAACCTGTTCTGCAAGACCGTCAATGAAATCGTATTCAACGAGCAGGGCACTCTGGATAAGTTCATTGGAGATGCGGCAATGGCCATCTTCGGAGCTCCTCTCCCTCAAGAGGACCATCCCCTCAGGGCCATCCGCGCGGCGATTCGCATTCGCGATTCCCTGGCTCAATCCATTGTCTCACTGCCTTCCGAATTACGTTTCCAGGTACGGTATGGGATCAACACCGGCCAGGTTATTGTCGGAAACTTCGGTTCCGACGAGCGAATGGACTACACCGTGCTTGGCCACGCCGTCAACCTTGCCTCTCGTATTTGCCAGGCCGCGAGCCCCAACAACATTGTCATCGGCCTGGACACCTTCAAACGGATAGAAGGCCTGGGTATCTTCGATGCGCGCAAGATCGGTGCGAGATCTCTCAAGGGGCTGCGCCGCAGGAAGAAACTCTATGAAATTAAGGGGGTTATATCAGGACAATGAAACACGGCTCTCCTCCGACGCATCGTGGAGCCCGCCGAGGACGGTCGCCGATAGTCGTGCTGCAGACGCGGCTTCGGATTTCTTGGACAGCCTGCCGATACACAGGTACAAGGGCAAGCACGGGGAATCGGCATCGTATTCTTCCCTGTTCCCCCACGTATCGTCCATTAACTATGAAGTCACATCTATGATTCCGATATATCCTCTATTTATTGCTATTTCATTTTGATCAAATCCGGAGGTCGTGATATGGTGCCCCTCATTTGACGGGACGGTTGGATGTGAAAATGCGTTTACATTACGGGATCTTTGTTGCCTACCTTGTATATCTGTTGGTTCGCCTCCTTGAAGAAGTTCTCAACCTCATCCCGGAGAAGGCGGTTTTCGCGTTCGCCCGATTCGTCGGGAGGACCGTGTACGTGCTGTTCTCGGATCGTCGCGCGGGGGCCGTTGAGAATCTGACCATCGCGTTCGGCTCCGAGCGTTCCAAGGAGTGGATCGCTCTTACCGCTCGCAAGAGCTTTGAGCATGTGGGCCTGCTTGCGGCTGAGTTCTTCCTGATCCGTCGCTGGACTCAGAAGGACATGGCCGAGAGGATCGTATTGGAGGGCAAGCTCCCGTACGATCTTGCCATGATGCCGGGAAACGATGGGATCCTTTTGCTCAATTCCCACTTCGGCTGTTTCGAGGTCAGCGCTGCAACCACGAAATTCCTTGGCATGCGTTTGAATCTCATCGCAACCCCTTTGAAGAATCCGTTTCTCTCGCGCTACTTCGAGACCCGAGCCGGAGGCGCGGAGGATACCGGCATTCACTTCCACCCCCACAAAGGAAGCGCCAAGACCTTGATTGACCTCATGCGCGGCGGGCATATGGTGGCGTGTCTGGCGGACCAACGGGGAGACGTGGAACGAGGCGTCATGGTCGACTTCTTCGGCACCAAGGCTCCCGCCAATGAGATTTTTGCCAAGTTTGCCATTGACGGTCGGGCTCGAGTCCTTCCTCTGTGCACGATCCGCATGGAGGACGGTCGCTATAAGAGCATCTTTGGTGAGGATATCCGTTTCACGGTAACTGGGGACCAGCGTACCGATCTCATAACCGTCAGCCAGCTGTTCCACAACCAGTTTGAACAGTGGTTGCGCATGAAGCCGGAACAAGGCTTCTGGCTACAGCGGAAATGGCGACGCAAGCCGCGTAGGAAGCGATCGCGGAAAAAACTCAATAACTGACGAGACCGCTTGCCGGCATTTGGGGCTTGTGGATTCCGTCGCGGGTACTACTCTCCGAGACGGACCTCGAAATCAGCAATTTCACTAGAGAACAATGTGAGTCCGAACTTATGAATCACGGAAGGTAAAGTCTCACCTGAAAGATCTCACATTGCCCGAGCCGGGAGTCTTACGCGTCTCGGCTTTTCCGGGCTCTTCTTGGTTTCGGACTCGGCGACGCGTTTGCCTCCTTTGTTCGAATCCGTTTCTCCTCCCAGAATGCCTTTGGTCGTATCGACACGCCCTCTCGGATCTCCTTCCGATGGAACCCCGAACTGACCGAGAATCGCCTTGACTTCTTGGGCCGCTCTTTCCACGATGAAGCCGAGCTGAGGCAGCACCAGGGCTTCTTTGAGGTTGTTGAGCGTGTCGGGATATATTCCACGGGCCACAAGCGGCGAGCACACACACTTTTCCTTCCCTGCAACATCATATCCAACTGCCCTGGCCGACTCCGACATGGCCGCGAGCACAAGCAGAGAAAGCACGGCAGCGATGGCGAGGTACCGCATTTCCCTTCTCCTATTTTTTGATACTATGATTATATTATAGCGAAATTATGAAAAGAAATCCAGTCATTCTCGAGCGGGTTGTCGGCCGGGTCGGATCGTGGTACGGTAGTGACGACTTCTCGAGAGCCTCCTGTCGGGAGTCCGGTTCTTCACGCTCGGGCGGAGGAGACGATCCGACTCGTGCCACGGCCGAGAGAAGACATCGCCCAATCACATGGAAGCGTCGGCTCTTTGGGCCCACGAACGGGACGGGCGAGGAACCTGCATGAGTGATGATACGTACAAGGTGATCCTGCGGGGAACCGTAAGAGAAGGGTATGATCGCCGGGAAGTCGTCGCCGCCCTGTCAAGAACGTTCAAGCAGGATCCCAAAGTCGCCGAGAGGCTTCTTTCCGGCACGGCGAGAGTGGTCAAGAAGGGCCTCGACCTTTCGACTGCTCGCAAGTACGAGGAGACACTCCGAAGACTCGGAGCTGATACGCTGATTGAATCGGAACCGCCGCGGGATCGAGAGGCGCCGATGGATGCGCCTGCAACGCCTTCTCAGGAGATCCGCCGGACGGCGAGCCGCGTCACTTGTCCAAGATGCGGCTACGAACCCAAGACAGAGGCCGACGTCCTCTTGGTTCGAGGAGATTGTCCCACCTGCGGTCTCATCGTGACGAGGCCTGAAGGGGTGGAACAGCCGGACGAGTCGTTCATCAGGAGAGCCTCGGCGGTTGAGCGAAGAATTCCGGACGACTACGCCGACGTGGAATTCGCACCGTTGACCACACGAGCGCTTGCTTCCCTGTACACTTTCGGCCTCTTCACGGTCGCGTACATTTGTACCGTGATCGGGTTCATGCTTTTCTTCTTTCCTTTGCCGAACGTTCCCTATCAGATTGCCAAGAATTTCCTGGTGACGGCCCACAATAATTTCCCGATGTTGTGGGCCGCAGTGAGCATCCTGGTCACGGCATTCCTGCTTCCTCTTTTCTCGGAAGGGAAGACGCCGGGGCAGCGGGAATTCGGCATAGGCATTCTCTTTTCCGGAGAAGCGGAGACCGGCGGCCTGCTTCTCGCTCTGGCCTTTCGTACCACCGCTATGGGGCTTCTGACCTTTTCGCCCGGCCTGCTCGCCATAAAGGTGGGCAAGATGTTGGGATATGCCGAATCCCTCGAAGCATACCACAACCTCATCATCGTTCTCATGGCCGTTGCGGCGTGGACGGCCTCTTGGCTGTTTCTGTTGTTATCCCCGAACAAACGCGGAGTCCTCGATATCGCTGCGGGGACCATTCAGATACAGGACGGTATTCCGCCCGTGAACGCGACCGTCAAGGCACTCAAACCGCTCGGCGTGTCCGTCGGATTCCTGCTCGTGTTTGGATTGCTCACTCCGCTCTTGTTCAAATGACGCTCACTTCCAATATCCTCCCTTTGGCGACGGGTCCGGCTTCCCAAATATTGACTTGGATCGTGCAGTGATTAAATATAGCTCACGAGAAACCAACCGAAACGGAGGTCGGTTCCATGTACGAGAATGATACGGATTACAAAGACTTTCTTGGGAGCGAAAATATGAATCTGCTGACCGAGTCGAATGGTGAGCGGATTGAAGAAGAACTATCCCGACCGAAGATCGAAATATGGCCCGACGACGATTGGGCGCAATGGGTATCCTCTCACGATGAAAGAAGACGAACGCTGATTTGTAACCTTCCTTCCATGAAGTCTTCTCCCTTCTGTGCGATGGGATATCATTAGAGTCAACCTCATTGGACATGGGTGCGGTGACAACGCCTCTCCGGATACCGGAGAGGCGTTGTGTTTTCGAGACCGAACAGGGATCGACGTGTGAGCGAACGCGCGACGACACGCGTCCATGCCCTGCGGTATTCGATGCGTCGCCGCGGAGATGAGCCCTCAGCGGTGCATGACGGGCCGTCATTGGAGTCGGTTTTCCCGTGAGATACGCCTGCGGAAGGGGACCGATCGTTGCGTCCACACGTTCCTGAACCGCCATGGTCTCGGATTCGGCCGGGGACCGGTCACCACAGGCAATACCAAGCACGGGTGATTTCATGTCTTCTTGCAATAAGGCCCCTCGGAATGCCTGGAGCGAATAATGCTACACGTGCAGCGCGGTCAACACTGCATGACACTTGCACGAGGTGGCCACAAGGTACGCGCCCGACTTGACGTGCCTTTGAATACGGTGCACGTCCTCCATGGGGTATCCCCCCAAACCCGGAAGAATCTGGAAACTCCGTTGAACCAGGACGGTGAAACCAGGCACCTCAAGTCTCTCCAACTCTTCGTAGAGCGGATCTCGAGGAAGGCCGGTCACGGTACACAGATCGCCCTCCGGACAATCGTCGGGGCAGATAAAATCCGCCCTGCTGCAGCAGAGATTGGCCTGATTGAGGACGAACGGGTTGGGCAGCTTCGGGCCGAGCTGCTCAGGAAAGGGAATTTCCTTGCACCCGGGGATGGACGACACAATGAGCGACGCAATCAGGTGAAAGGGAACCATGGGGAGAATGATGTCCTCGGGACGAACCTTTCCGGGGTCGAGAATAAACGATATCACATCGTCGTTGAAGGCGGTCACGCGTGCGGGCAAGATTCCGCTTAAGCGACCGCCGTCTTGCTCCACCACGATTATGGAGCAATCCCGGTCATGGTTCGTCAGCCGTGCCGCGGCGAGGCGTCCGAATCTTCCGTATCCTGCAACGATATATCTCATGTGATGCCCCCTTAAGGATCCAGCCGGCTCCCCTTGATTACCCTGGTTCTTCCCGAGAGATCGTGAAATGTTTCGACGTTGGTCATTCCGCCCATCCGGCGCAGGATCCCCCGGACCGCATCTCCTTGAGTTGCGCCGATCTCCAGGATGAGCGATCCGCCTTTTGCCAAATGGTCCTTGGATCCCACGACGAGGCGCCGGATAAGATCGAGACCGTCAGGGCCTCCGTCAAGCGCATTGAGCGGCTCAAAGTCGCGCACTTCCGGATCGAGTCCTTGGATATCTCCGGTGGGAATGTACGGCGGGTTCGAGCAGATGAGATCGAACTCGGTTCCGGGCCGCAATCCCTCAAAAAGGTCCATGGCGGCAACATCCAAGGACTGCAGGACTCCCGCATCCCGGGCATTGAGACGGGTGATGTGAAGTGCGCGCATATTGACGTCCGTTGCAAGCATCCTGACTCCGGGATTCTCCTTGAGCACGGCTATCGGTACCGCTCCAGTACCGGTTCCTATCTCAAGGAGTCGCAACTCGGACCGGCCTTCGACTTCGCGCAGAACGACTTCTACGAGCGTCTCCGTGTCGGGTCTCGGAATAAGTACGCCCGGCACGATGCGGAATGGAATAGACCAGAACTCCTTGGTTCCCACGATTCGAGCCACGGGTTCCCTCCGCGCTCGACGCTGGATCAGCTCACGATATCTCGCTCGCTCCGAAGGCTCGAGAGGTCGATCGAGGTTGAGGTATAGATGAAGCCTGTCCACTCGCAATGAATGAGCCAGAAGCACCTCTGCATCGAGTCGCGCGGTCCGGATTCCTTTAGTCCTGAAATAATCCGCAGTCCATTCCAGTACGTCCTTCACTGTCCACAAGCTCTGTTTTTCGGAAAGAGATTTCATGCCATGCACAACGCCGTCCTTCACCGGCTTCAGGGAAATGTCTCTTGCGGCCGGACTTCCCGTGGCCTCCCTTCGGTCGGGCTCGCAATGACAAACGTAATGGTATCGCAGTATTCAGGAAGCGACGCTACAATTCTTCCATCGTACCGGGAACCGCACGATTAATGGAGTGTCGAAATTACTATCCCACTTCCTACCCCTGACGAAATCCCGGTCAACGAGATCGGGATTTCGCCCTCCTTACGTGATCGGCATGGAGGGAACCCACTTCCCTGCCATGCCGCGCTGTGCCTATGAACTTTCCTGAATGGAGCGGATCTGTTTCGGGCCGTGTATGGGCGGCTTGGAGGGAAGATCATAGTAGTCGATCTGCCGAGAGCCGGCCGTCGATACGGTGATGCCTTCAATGAACCCGGTTCCTACCGACGATCGGATGCCCTCAACCCATTCTGCAGACCGTCGGACAACGGCCGCATACGTTCGGCCTCCCACCTGATGAGGGACTCCGTTGCAAGAATGACGGGCAAGTGGGGAACGAGCCTTGCGGGGTACGTGGACGGCCAAGCTCACGCGCCTGAGGTAGCGTGCCTCGAATAAAAAGATACGATAAGGACACTCGGCGCGCCGGCGAGATCTGTTGAACAACGCCGGGGCTCACGCTTGAGCACGCGTTGCAGGTTTCTCTCGTTCGGCCGGGCAACCACCGAGATCTTCAAGACGGCGGTTTCCCACGGATTGGGGATCTTGCGGCCGAGTTGGGCAGGCAACCGACGCAAGCACGTTCACTTCTTTGTCTTCTTCTCGACCTCCGCGTCCAGAAGTTTCTGCAATTCTTTCTTGATATGCTCGAGCGGTACTAGGGTTGCCTTGCGGGACGTGGTGATGACCTTGCCGTCGACCAATCCATACTCAACCGTTTGGGGATAGTGGAAGCGACGTTTGGACAAGCGCCTCTTGTCGATCCATGGAGCCTGGTGAATGGGCAAGTAGAATGAAAACCGGAATGCATCGATCACCACGTGAAAATGGTACAGATCGAAGTATCCCTCCTCAAACTCGACCTTGCACTTGGGAGTCAGGTACATCCGAGTGTGGTGCTTGTTGCCTCCGGTCTCGGCCTCCCATTTCTTCCGGGCTTCCGAGCTGAGTTGATAGATCTCTCTGTCTCCGCGTCTCACGTAGCTCACGGTCAAGCAGTTATGGCCGCTCTTGAAAATCTTTTCGAGAACGTTGTGTTTCAGGGGAAATAATTCCGAGCTTGTTTTTGTCTCATGCACGAGGAAGCAGAGGTAGTAGCATGCCCGGCAGATCTCCTTTTCAGGTGACGGCATTGCCTCTATCAATTCAAGACTGGCATTGTGAAACCGTACCTTTTCCGGGATGACGGTCTTAGGTTCCTTGACTTTCCGCGATTTCTGTTTGGTAGGCTGCATCCCACCGAAACGAAACCCTCTGTTCTTGGGAAGAAAAGGCTTCAATCCCCTGTCTTCTCTCTTATATACAATGATCGGGTCCCGTCGGGGAGGCTTCTTGGGCATCTTCTTCTCCTCAGGCCGGATAGTACACACGGACGCTCGTGCGTGTCACCGATTTCACGTCGCGGCTACGAATCGCGGCTTCAATTGATGTCCTCTCGGCAGTCCTCGTCAATACCGGTCGTAGGGTAATGAGATTCTCCGAAGGCTTTCCACCACTCGAGTTCCAGGAATTACAATCAGGGGCCGTCCCGTGTCCCGAAATCCGACTACTTGTCAGCCCCGTCTTCATTCCGTGCTATTGATCGGCTGGGTACACATCCAAGGTGGATCATACGCGTTTAGACAGCGACGCGAAGGTTTTGTTGCACCTACCTGCCCGTCGCACCGCTGCCAACGTCTCAACTCACCTCTAACCCGTTACTGCGAAGGAATCAAGAGAAATCGTACATCTTCGAATCCGCTTCAAGATCGGACTCTCTTTTTACCACGTTTCCGACGAGCACTGTCAAGAGAGAACTTTCTGAAGTCTACCGTTCATCTGAAAAAGGGAGGGCGGTCTTGGACCGGTATGTCGCTGCCGGTCACGCACGGAACGCACAACCAGACAATCTCGGCATTTACAAAAAGGCGAGACGGCCCGTTCGCGGGACGCGGGACCTCGCCTCTCGCGATGAGATGTTTCTCGGGCCGGCTTCTCTGGGCGCGGTGAGTGCATATCGGAAGGCATATCTCCATGATCCGAAGCGTACGACCCGATCCTGCACCCATCGGATGAACGTGCACTGCCGTGATTTGACTCAAAAGGGCTATTCCTCTTGCACAACTCTTTTCGCAAAGGATATAAAGAGATACACGGAGGCATCCAGATGGACTCAATTCAGAACATACTTGCCCAAGGCAGGAAAACGCTGTCCGAGCACGAATCCAAGCAGTTTCTCGCTTCTTTCGGCATTCCCGCCGCCAGAGAGATCCTCGTCGGCGACACGGCCGACCTTGTGACGGCATGCAAGGATATAGGGTATCCTCTCGTGCTGAAAGGGTGCTCGCCGCACCTGAGCCATAAAACGGAACGCGGCGCGGTCAGAGTGGACATCAGGAACGAGGAAGAAGCACTCCAAGCTTTTGATGAGATCAAGAGGAGCATGGCCCCGGACGAGGTTTCCGTTCTGGTTCAGGAACTCATCTCGGGCACGCGCGAACTCATGGTCGGCCTCACACGAGATCCCCAATTCGGCCCATGCGTCATGTTCGGCCTCGGGGGAATCTTGACCGAGATCCTCAAGGACGTGGCATTCCGAGTCGCGCCCTTGGAACCCGGCGACGCGATGGACATGATGATGCAGATCAGAGGGCGTCGAATTTTGGAGGCAATCCGGGGCATGGAAGCAGTCGACTTGGATGCCATGGCCTCCATACTCATGACCGTTGGGCAAATCGGACTTGAGAATCCACGGATTCAAGAAATCGACATTAACCCGCTGATCATTCGCAGCGGCAGACCGGTGGCCGTCGACGCGCTCGTGGTGCTGAACTGACCTGTATTCGCTCCTTTGCCGCCGACGCCCGGCCCACATGCGGGATACCGTAAGGTTTCACCACAAAATAGGGACCGTTCAGGATCCTTCCGTGTTGAACTCCGTCGTGCACCCCATGGAACAGCTCCTTCGCCGGAGGTCCGCGACGTTATCGGGCATGAAGACCGAACCGATCGGATGCTCCTGGTGTCAACGGCACGATTCGTCGCGCCCTCCGACAACCTCACATGTTGCCGCTGCACGGGACACCCAACAACAACCGGCGTATTATCAAAGCGTTACCAAAATCTCTTTACAAACCGCTTTGTTGCATGCCTCGCTCGCGTCGTACACATAATCAACGCGCACGATGAAAACGTGTGCCGTGCGTCGCCCCCCCGGTCGGCGCATCAGATTATGACTAGTGATTCCAGTCTGATAACATCAAGAGCTGCGGTATAAAGACTTCAGATTGAGTAATTCTTCTAGCCTTCTAAGATGACGTTCTCTTTTGAGCAGATATCAGTATGATCCAGTTTTCACGGTAGGATGACCTCTTTTCATCAAAAAAAGCTTGACAAGAAATCCGTATCCTACTAGAAGTTGCCCACCTGCATCAGTCCTACCATATAGACCTTCCATAGACTCCCGCCCATGCGTCCCACCCGATGCCCCGGAGGGGGTCCCGCCTTTTGTACCATATAAAATATTAAGTAATTTCAACACCAAGAGTCATTTTCTAAAGCATAAGACAAGCATCGCCATAGCTGTAGAACCGGTACCGCCCCCCCACTGCAATCTTGTAGGCGTTCAATACGCGTTCCGTGCCGGCAAACGCGCACGCAAGCATCAGCAACGTGGATCCCGGCAGATGAAAATTGGTCACCAACCCTTGGACCGCTCTGAAGCGGTGTCCGGGAAGTATGAAGAGATCGGTCTTGCCTCGCCCGGGTCGAATCCGGCCCTCGGCCGACAAGGCCGACTCGAGAGTCCTGACGGTGGTGGTACCCACGGCGATGATGCGGCGCCCCTCTTCCATAGCGGTTTGGAGTACATCTGCCGACTCCCGGGAGATCTCATAGTACTCGGATTCCATGACGTGGCGCCTCACGTCCTCTTCTCTCACCGGGGTGAAGGTCCCCGGACCTACGTGGAGCACGATTCGGGCGGTCCGGATTCCCGCCTTCTTCAATTCTTCAAGAAGCTCTCGCGTGAAATGAAGGCCGGCCGTGGGCGCCGCAACAGATCCGGAAATCCGGGAGTAAACAGTCTGATAGCGTTCCTTATGAAACGACTCCGCGTTGTCTCCGGCCCTGATATAGGGCGGGAGCGGAGCGGTCCCATATTTCTCGAGGAAGCCGAGGACCCCGTCCTCATCTTCCTCGCCCACGGGAAATCGAACCAGAACCCGCCCTTGACCCAGTGTTTTTTCAATGAGAATCTCGGGACCGTTCTCAACGGTTACGGTTGCTCCGGCGCGCAACGGTTTGCTCGAGCCGGCAATGCACACGCGAGACGCGCTTTCATTCGAGTCCCGGGGATGTCCCCGATTTGCAGGGTCCAGTACCAGAAGGCTGACCCGGCCTCCGGTGGGTTTTCGTGCGGTGAGTGCACAAGGTGCTACACGGGTTTCATTGAGCACGAGAAGATCCGATGGTCTCAGCAGGCGAGGCAGATCCTTGAACGCGTGATGGTCGACCGTTCCCGTGTGCCGGTCCAGCCTCAGGAGCCTCGATTCGTCCCTCGTGTGAACCGGCTGCTGCGCGATCAGGTCCGGCGGCAGATCATACTGGTATGTGGAAAGCGTGAATTCAGCCGAACGCGCGTTGTCGCGTGCAGCGAGACCCTCGGCGTATTCCGCCGCGGGGCGCTCGCCGGCAGGGGAAACTTTCGATCCAGCCCGTTCCCGTAACCGCACGTTGACCTCTATAGATATCCCAGAGCGCTCCGAGCCATGTACACCACCAGCAATCCGACGAGCATGATTGCCGCACCATAGGTCCGCAGCGTCTTGTCGTCCTGCTCCAGAAGTATGTGCATCATCCGCTTCATTTTGTCCGGAAACAGGAAATAGGGCATTCCTTCGACCACAAGCACCATTCCTATTACGCACAGAAAAAATTCCATCTCGCCTCACTATGAGAATTTGGGCATCCTGCCGATCGTTCCGCCGGACGTGCCGGCCGAGGCAAACAAAGCTCCAAGTGTCTTTTCCGTTGTCAGGCTGTCCGGAGTCTTGCCTCGGGCACGCGACCGGGCGTGGGCGGAGCTCTCAATCGATTATGAAGGGTGTAGTGCATCGTCGCCGGGGCCGGCCCTCCGGTCGCTCTTGACCAATTCCCACACGCTCAGAATCAGCAGGCCGATGTAGATCGAGAAGTAAAGGACAAAAGATCCTGCGATGGATGTGCCCGACAGGTGCAGGAGCACGTCCAGTATGACGACCGGAACCATTGCGAAGGATGCGATCTTGAGAGCTTCGCCGTAGGTAAGGTCCACGGAATACGACCTCGCGCCGAAATACGGTATCATTCCCAGAACGAGCAACTGCACGGATTTGGCAAACATGAAGTAGACGATTACCAGACCCCACACCCATTGCACCACCATCGGCAGATAGGCGTGAACAAAGGCCCGGATCTCCTCGCTGTTGACCGTGATGTCGGGGAAGTCCTTCAACGGCACGATTTTTATCTGGTTCTGGTTTTTGACGATCAGTGAATCCCGCGTGAGCACCAGTCCGGTATGGGCTTCCTTGAGATAGTCCAGCGCTTCTTGATGCTTTCCTTCCCTCGTGTCGATCACGAGAAATGCGCCTTCCCGCTCCAGCTCTTCAAGACGAAACGGTTGCTCGCCTCGGATCGAGGCTTGGCCGTTTCTTATCGTTATTTCAGGCAAATATGTGTCGTACTGTTCCACCGCTTGATCCAGGATCCATTCGGCTTTGGGTACGAGCGCGGACATGAGGCCCCATGAGCTGACGCCGATGCAGACCGCCACAATCAATGCGGCCACAAGGCCGTGAGTTCGAGTTATCGATCTTGCTGTTCCCATCCAGTATTCCCTCATTTGGTAGAGCGGTACTTGATCCGGCTGTCGGCGTCCGTGCGTTCGCACCAGGGCGGTCGGTGTGCTCGACGCGGTTCGCATCCGGGGCCGGGGGAGACTCGCCACACAATTGCGCCACACTCCCAACGCGCCGTTCCCAGGCCGGTCGGAGCCCTGGCGAGGCGTACTCCGTGAGGATAAGGCCCCTGTCACACCTCTCGCCGTGAGTTCGCCGCGGCGGTCGATGCGGGTGCCCTCGAGTTCCGGACCACTGCCGCAACCCCATCGTCACCGCGACCGGTCACGCGGGAAGCACGTCGCCGCAATTGATGCGAACAACGCTCCCGTTTGACTGCTCCAGGACAAGAGCCCCATCCGCATCAAGACCCTTTCCGATCCCCACCATTCCCTCATGCGCGAGCTGCTTTCCCCGGTCACGCCAACGACGCTCCCAAAGTGGCGGGACAATGCCGCATCCTTCAGACTTGACCCGGTCATAGAGCACGGCAAAATGCTTCAGTATGCTTCTCGCCACCTCGGGCAGATCCCATTCCCTGCCCGTGCACATGAGCAGAGAGGTCGCGGGGGTCCTGAGATCCGAAGGAAAGTCCGATTCCGTTGAGTTTACATTCAAGCCGATGCCGACGATCAAAAAATCCATACGACTTCCGCTCACTATTCCCTCGGAAAGGATGCCCGCAACTTTCCGATCGTACACCAATACATCGTTGGGCCACTTCAATTGGGCTTCAGGCACCCCCATCTCCTCAATGGCTTCCGCCACCGCCACGGATGCGAGGAGCCCTAGAAGCACGGCGTCCCGAGGGGATAGGCGGGGCCGGAGAATCACCGACAGCGCCACGTTCTTCCCTCGCGGGGTAACCCAGGAACGGCCCACACGTCCTCTTCCTCGAGTCTGGTCCAGGGCCATTACGGCCGTTCCTTCCGGCTCGCCGGAAAGGGCCATGCTCTTGGCGAGATCCTGAGTGGACTCGGCTTCCTCATAGATTACCAGCCGTCCCGTCACGGCCCTCTGCTCTTCCTGCAGGCCGCTCTCTACTCCTGCAGAGATGTTCAACTCTATTTCTTCACTCCCAAGATTTGCAATCCGTTAGATTATCATTGATCGTGGGCCAAGGCAATCCTGCCGACGACCTCAGGTGGATCCGTACACGAACTCGGGACAAGCCTCATTGCGAGGAGCGGAACAACACGTCGATCCTCTTTTCATTTTGCCGGCGCGTGCTTCACGTCACTCGTGAGAGCAAGTTGGTCGGCAAGTTCTTCTCCACGTGGGTAAATGGTTGCCGCATGGCCACGTCGCGCCTTGAACGACCACCTGCCGCGCGGCTCGACGAGCCGTCCGAGCGTATCAGCCCGCAGACACATGCGTCCCGGGGCATATCGCGGCACTCATGTCGAATCATGGGGCTTTCAAGTGGATGCCAAAACGTCTCCGACGCTTGACAAGACCCTTGCCCGGAGTCCAAGATGCCATGGCGGCAATCGACCTCGGTTACCCCGAATAGCGGTCCCGAGTGGTGTAAGGAATCCGCACGCGACGCGGTTCGTCAAATCAACCGAGACCCTGCGTGCACTTCATTGCAGGAGAAACATGAGAGCCGTGATTCAAAGAGTTCGCTCGGCACGCGTATCGGTGGACGGTACTGAGGTAGGCTCCATCGGAGCGGGTATGCTCGTTCTCCTCGCGGCCTCCGTGGGCGACGGGCCCGAGCAGGTCGAATGGATGGCCGAGAAGCTGTGTGGACTCAGGATCTATCCGGATGAAGCCGGAAAGATGAATCTGAGCCTGGCTCAGGTCCGCGGAAAAATGCTCGTGGTCTCCCAGTTTACGCTCTACGGCGACTGCAGGAAGGGAAAACGCCCGTCGTATAGCGGCGCAGCACCTCCTGAGCAAGCCAAACCTCTTTACGAAAGCTTTATCGAGACCGTTCGGAACAACGGCATTGCCGTTGAGGGCGGGATTTTCGGAGCCATGATGCAGGTGGAACTGGTCAACGACGGGCCGGTGACTCTCATCGTCGATTCCCCCCAGGAGAACCGGTCCAATCCAAAGCCGGTTGAATGATGACTCACCGGTGGTCCGCAGTCATGCAACGGGCCGCTTACATGAAATTTCTTCGGGCCGTCATTGTTTCACTCGGGTCTGCTTTCCGTCAAAATGAAAGAAAAACTCCGTGCCGTCCGGGTCCGCCTCTATGTGACGAGCAATCTGATAGTACGCGGCCCTGGAGAACCGCGCATGGAACAGGCCGTCTCGAATCGTGCAGTAGGGAACGTTCTCTTTCCCAATCCAGAAGCGGGCTGGGTCGAAAAGTTCCGTGGTACCGTCGTTCAATCGAAGGCTGATGCTTCCGTGAGGCCCCTCGATGACGCCTTTGACGACAAACGGAGCATCCTCCACTTCCACGGCACACAGTTCCCTGCCCATGCGCACCTGATATCCGCCTGATGAAGTTTTCTCGAGCATGGCGCAGAACTGGCGGTAGATCGTCTCGTGGACAATCTCCTTTCCGTTTTGGAACCACCGTCCGTCTTTGTCTATGAACAGCTTGAGGTAAGGGGTTGCATCAAAGATTTGCTCTTTATCACCGTTTCCCACGTGACTCATTCCGCCTCCATTCCAGAATCCGCTACCAAAGCCCGGCAAGGTCTTTTTTTCGATGAAGCATGGCGTACGCCCGGTAGCCGGCGAGCACCTTCTTCACATACTGCCGCGTTTCCCGGTACGGGATATTTTCAATGAACACGTCCTGCTTCATCTTGCCGTTCTTCTTCACCCATCCGCGCACCTTGCGTATGTCCGCGTTGTATGACGCAACAGCGGGAACGATCTCTCCTTTGAAACTCCGGAGATTGTCGGACAAGATCCGTACTCCGAACGCCACATTCTCCTCCGGGTCAAGCAGCCTGGCGATTGCCTGCGCAGGTATTCTCCCGTGCCGGCCGACCACTCCGGCAGCCTTTGGGGTCACTTGCATCAACCCGAGGGCTCCCGCAGGCGAAACCGCGGACGCATCGTAGAGGCTCTCCTGACGAATCACGGCCCAGACCAGGTTGGGATCGACCGAGTGCTTCTTGGCCGCGCTTGCCGTGACCTTACGATGCACCTGGGGAAACGCCATGTCGATAAACTCTGCAGGAGCGTCGGCCGAGGGATTTGACATGTGGCTCGCGAATGCCCTCGAGAGGATGTCCCCGGCCCTTCGATACTGCATCGCCCCATGTGCCGCCCTCGCGGTGAGAAACACGATTGCCGGAGACGACTTCATGGACTTTGGAAGCGCTTCCAGGTGAACAAGCGCGAACTCGTGAAGTCCCGATTCCATGAGCTTTTCGGCATCGGAGACTCTACGGTGAGTACGTTCGGCAACCGTGAGTTTGACGTCCGGAAAGGACCGCTTCCCCGATGCTCCCTGCTTGGCGGAGACCCCCATGGATTTCAACAGACCCGCGGATTTCTGGCCGTAGTAGTCGAGGGGCACGGCACGAGCAATCCGTCCGAACAGTTCCTTGGCTTCATTAGTCCGGTTCACCTGCATAAGACAGCGTGCCTGCCAATACTTCGACGCGTACCAAATCTTCCCGCCCGGAACTTGGGCTCTTGCTTGACGAAACTCCTCCGCGGCATCCGCGAATTTTCCCGTTCGGTACTTGATCCATCCCAACCTCCAGTGCACATCGGCCTTGACGGATCGCTTCCCGGTCATTTTGAGCAGGCGTGAGAAGTGAACCAGCGACTGGTCGAATCGTTCACGCTCATACATGTGGGCGCCCAGGTTGAACAACGCCTTCTCTCTCATCTCCGGATCCGCGGACTCGATGAGCTTTGCGGAGCATTGCTCGAACTCCTTGTTCTTGTCCAGCCTCCAACACAGACGGCTCATTAGATACAATGCCTCGGTCCGCTCCTTTTCGCTCGGCTTGCCCTGGAATATCTCCTTGAGGATCCGCATCGCCTCCCGGTTCTCTCGCCCTCTGAACCGACATTCCGCCAGCCGCAGCTGGAATTTCGTGCTTCCGGGGTTTCTCTTAAGAAGATACGTGTAGGAATCGGCAGCCAAATCGAAACGGCCTTGCGTGAAGAGCCTTCGCGCCCTGGCCAGCTGTTCCTCCTCGGTGAACGTGGGTTTGGGAATCTTTCCGTGCACCACCATCCAAGCGAGGTCTTCCGACGCGGCCAATCCTTCCACCGATGCGGGGTACTCGAGGAAGAGCGTGCGGTAGTGCACCGCGGCATCGCTATGGTTCCCGAGCTGCCTGTGGAGCTTGCCCAGTGAGAACAACAGACTCGGCAAGTCCTTGTCCGGGGCGTCCGCCATGAGTGCGGTCAACAAGGGCACTGCGTCGGCTTTCCGCAGGCGACAGAGCGCCTCGGCAAGCATCCTCTTGGCCTGTTGCGAGTACACCGAGTCGGGCCGATCCTTGAGAAGTTCCACAAGGAGTGTCTCACTCTTCGCAGGATCACCCTTGTCGAGGTACGCTCGAGCCAGGAGGAGTAACGTGGTCGGTCCATAGAGTTCGTCGGGCAACAGATTTTTCCAGACTCCCCGCGCCTGATCGATATTGCCCGCGTTGAAGTGTTTGAGGCCTTCATCGAACAGATACTTCTGAACCGGACCGCTCACGATGGTCAGTCCCGGGCACTCGTCCGGGAACACGGAAAGTGCGGCAGGCGTTACCAAGCAGATGATAAGGAGTCCGAGCAACCGATTCGAGCCGAAAGACATGTGGCGTTGACTTCCCCTCCTGTTCGTCCCGTTCAAGGACAGAGTCATGATCATATGTAGAGTCTAACTCCTCGGAGGTCAAGAGACGCGTTGTGAAAACGGTCCCCTCTTTTCGAGCATTCATTTGCGTACGGCGGGAGCGCGCTTTTCAAGAGACGTCATTGCAAGCGCTGCGAAGGCATCCCGGCACGCGGGTGCATTTGGGGAGCAAGTCTTGAGAGAACATTTTTGACATTTCTACGATCTTGTCCTACATTTGTGTACGGTCAGGATTAAAATGAAACACACTGAGGCGAATACGGTGAATAAGACGGCACAACATTCCGTCAAGAGGGAACCCCGGGAACTCATGCTCCTCTTTGAGGTCAGCCGTGTGCTGGATCAAAGCATGGATCTTCGAGACGTTGCCGGTCCGGTGCTGGAGGCCATCGCGAAACACATGGGTATGATGCGGGGCACGCTCACACTGCTCAACAGGGAATCGGGAGAAATATTTATTGAAGCGGCTCACGGTCTGTCGGATTCCCAGATGCATCGCGGGAGGTACAGACCCGGGGAGGGGGTTACGGGGAAGGTCGTGGGGACGGGTCAACCTGTCGTGGTCCCCCACATCTCCGAGGAACCCGAATTCCTGGACCGCACCAGGGCTCGAAAGGCTTTTCACAAGAAAGACATCTCCTTCATCTGCGTGCCCATCAAGTTGGAGAATCAGGTCATCGGCGCGTTGAGTGCGGATCGGTTGTTCGAAGAGGGGGTCTCCTTCGAGGAAGATGTGAGATTGCTTTCCATTATCGCCTCCATGTTCGCGCAGGCCGTTCGGCTCAGGCAGTCGGTCCAGGAAGAGCGCCACCGGTTGCTCGAAGAGAACAAGAGGCTCCAACATCAACTTCGGGAACGGTTCAGGCCCGCCAACATCATTGGCAATTCAAAGGCCATGCAGACGGTGTACGATCTGATCGCCCAAGTCACCAAGAGCGAAACTACGGTGCTCATACGGGGAGAGAGCGGCACGGGGAAGGAGCTCGTTGCGCAGGCAATCCATTTCAACAGTCTCAGGTCGTCCAAGCCGTTCATCAAGGTCAACTGTGGGGCGCTTCCGGAAAGTGTCGTGGAAAGCGAATTGTTCGGGCATGAGAGGGGAGCGTTCACCGGTGCCATTGCCACGCGCAAGGGACGCTTCGAGCTTGCCCACGGCGGCGCGATTTTTCTCGATGAGGTAGGGGACCTTTCTCCCACTACGCAAATCAAACTCCTCAGGGTCCTTCAGGAACGAGAATTCGAGCGTGTGGGGGGCACCGTGACCATCAAGGCCGACGTCCGGGTGATCACGGCCACCAACAGGGATCTCGAGCAGCTCATCGAAGAAGGGAAGTTCAGACAGGATCTGTATTACCGCCTCAATGTGTTCCCCATCCATGTTCCCGCGTTGCGGGAACGCAAGACGGACATTCCTCTGCTTGCGGATTTCTTCGTCGAACGATACAGCAAGGCCAACCACAAGAACATACTGAGGATTTCTACGCCGGCCATCGACATGCTCATGAGCTATCACTGGCCGGGCAACGTGCGGGAACTGGAGAATTGCATCGAACGTGCGGTCCTGCTCAGTTCCGATTCCGTCATCCACGGCCATCACCTTCCCCCTACCCTTCAGACTGCGGAAGCCAGCGGGACATCCTTGAAGGGAACTCTGGAGAGCAGGCTGGAAAATGTGGAGCGCGACATGATCATGGACGCGTTGAAGGCCGCAAGGGGCAACCGAGCCAAGGCGGCGCGTGACTTGGGAATTACCGAGCGCATCATGGGGCTTCGTGTGAGAAAGTTCGGGATTGACTGTCGGCAGTTCCGTACCGGAATGTAACATTTCCCCGGAAACCTACGTTGAGGTACCTTTTGGGAATGGGACATTCCGAAAAGGTACTTCTCAATTCCAACAAAAACCTACCGTATTCCGGATTCTTATCTCTTCAACTCCACCCCCGAACCATCGTTGGCATCACGATTGCTCAGTACACCCGAAACGTACGGTTCGGCCTTCGCGGCCGACGTTCGAGTTCGCGCCCGGTTGAGCTCTCGTGACGGAACTGACGTTCGCTCGACCCCATGGCTTACGACACAAAACTATCTCGGAGGTGGTCCGACTATGAATGCAGCGGACAATGCGTGGGTACTCGCTTCCTCGGCATTGGTGCTTCTCATGACGCCGGGGTTGGCAATGTTTTACGGAGGCATGACCCGGTCGAAGAACGTTCTCTCAACCATGATGCACAGTTTCTTTCTCATGGGATTGGCGTCCATCGTGTGGATGTTCTGGGGCTTCAGCCTGGCCTTTGCACCTGATGCAATCAAGGGTTACGTGGGCGGTCTTCAGTTCTTCGCTCTCGCGGGCGTTGGGGGAGAACCGTGGCCGGACACCACAATTCCGACGACGACGTTCATGATCTTCCAATGCATGTTTGCCGTCATAACTCCCGCGCTCATTTCAGGCGCATTCGCCGAACGGATGAAGTTCAGTTCATTCATCGTATTTATGGTCCTCTGGTTAACCTTTGTCTACTCACCGGTATGCCACTGGGTCTGGGGGCCCGGCGGATGGCTTGCAGAACTGGGGGCCCTTGATTTCGCCGGCGGTACGGTGGTTCACATCAATTCAGCCGCAGCGGCTCTGGCCTGCGCGTTGATCGTCGGTAAACGCAAGGGGTACGGTACCGCTCCCATGATACCTCACAATCTCACACTGACCCTGCTCGGCGCGGGCCTGCTCTGGTTCGGGTGGTTCGGGTTCAATGCGGGGAGCGCACTCTCGGCCGACGAGAGCGCTGCAATGGCCTTTGTCGTCACCCATATGGCCACGGCCGCAGCGGCCATGTCCTGGGTATTTGCAGAATGGATCATCAGAGGCAAACCTACGACTCTCGGGGTTGCTTCCGGCGCGGTGGCGGGCCTTGTTGCGATCACTCCTGCAGCGGGATTTGTCGGCCCGGTCTCCGCGGTCCTCCTCGGCGCGGTGGCGGGAGTCGTCTGCTACCTGGCGGTGTTGGCCAAGAGCCGTCTCGGATATGACGATTCACTCGACGTCGTGGGAATTCACGGTGTCGGCGGAACCTGGGGGGCCATCGCAACCGGTTTGTTCGCCTCCAAGGCCATTGGCGGTACTGACGGTCTATTCTTCGGCAACGCCGCACAGATGGGCCCACAGATCATCGCGGTGGCGGCCGTCATCGTGTACTCCTTCGTGGTCTCCGCCATTATTCTCTACGTCATCAAGGCCGTGATGGGTCTGCGCGTGACGGAAGAGGACGAGGAAACCGGGGTTGATACTTCGGCCCACGGAGAGACGGGTTACAACCTGTAGGAAGGCCGTTCCGGGAGAAGTCCGACTACTTGTCCCGGAAAGAAATGTGCACGATTGAATTCCACACCTACCAGATAGTGCCGGATAGGAGAAAACGAGGATAAGAATGAAAAAAGTCGAAGTAATCATCAAACCGTTCAAACTCGACGATGTGAAAGAAGCGTTGAGTTCAATCGGAGTCCAGGGCATGACCGTTACCGAAGTAAAGGGTTTCGGCCGGCAGAAAGGACACAAGGAGATTTATCGCGGTGCGGAATACCTGGTCGACTTCCTTCCCAAAATCAAAGTGGAAATGGTGGTGGTCTCGGACCTGGTCGACCGGATCATCGAGAAGGTGGTCACGGCAGCTCGCACGGGGACCATCGGAGACGGGAAGATCTTCGTCACGCCGGTAGAAACCGTGGTGCGCATCAGGACCGGCGAGAAGGACGCGGACGCAATCTAACACGAGCAAACAAACGTTTCTCAAGAGAACACCCACTATCATGTCGGGAACGGCACAACGAAGCATGAGAGTCCCGGCCCGGTTTCAAACTCTCCGGGGCTTCGCCTCGGAGATGGGATATGAAGAGCGCACGTCGCGCCGGAATTGGGGGGGAGACTCTATCTCCCCCCAAGCCCCCCATACGCAGCACGAAGCAATTCTGCTCCATTCGGGCGACTTTCATGGGATGCCGGCAAAGTGCCCCTGCGGTCCCGATTATACTACGGCACTCTCCGTTTACCGAAGAAAGAGGACCGGCAGCCGCATGGGGCACTGCGCCGTGCGCGTCGGTCGGAGACCGGCGACATGTGTGAAGCATGTCCGGGTGACGGAGAAGGGAGGCGTCCGGACCCTACAAAAATGTCACAACATTTTTCCGAATCCTACGCATCGGTACCATTATTCGATGGTAACGGGAGAGTTATGGACGCTGACAGGGCACCAAACTCTCGTGATACCGCTAAGTTGCCCTCAAGACCTCTCGTACGCTGGGTTCTGGCATGCTGATTGCTGAAGCTTTCAAAAGCGTAAACTCACCTCGCCAAGGGTGCAAGCGTTTGAATCAGACTTGATGCCGAATGCGGAAACAGGACTATTGTGCTCAAGTTCTGGGTAATTTTCGAGTAGGAGTGGGAAAATATGAACGCGGCCGACACTGCATTTGTGATGGTGTGCGCGGCTCTGGTGCTCCTGATGACACCGGGTTTGGCCATCTTTTACGGAGGGTTGGCTCGATCGAAAAACGTCCTGTCGACCATGATGCACAGCTTCTTCCTCATGGGGCTGGCCTCGGTGATCTGGCTCGTATACGGATACAGCCTCTCGTTCGGGTCGGACATCGGCGGGTTCATAGGCGGCTTGGATCACCTGCTGGGCCGAGGTGTCGGAGCGGAAGTCATGAAGGACCTGACTATTCCGAGCTCTGTCTTCATGGCTTTTCAAGGGATGTTCGTGATCATCACGCCGGCGCTCATATCCGGTGCGGTGGCTGAGCGGATGAAGTTCAAAGCATACGTCATCTTCACCATTCTCTGGATTACCGTGGTGTACGCGCCGATTTGTCATTGGGTCTGGGGCGGAGGATGGCTCCAAGAGCTGGGGTGCCTGGACTTTGCAGGGGGCTTGGTGGTCCATCTCAACTGCGGCGTGGCAGCGCTTACGGCAGCAATCATAGTAGGGAAACGGAGAGGGTACGGCACAAGAGCTTTCATACCCCACAACCTGACATTGACCTTGCTGGGCATCGGACTGCTCTGGTTCGGTTGGTTTGGATTCAACGCAGGGAGCCGGCTTGCAGCGGACGGAGTGGCAGGCAACGCATTCCTGGTTACGCACATGGCTGCTGCGACAGGGGCCCTCTCATGGGTCTTTGCAGAGTGGATCTTGAAGGAGAAGCCCACAACGTTGGGATTTGCGTCCGGTGCGGTTGCAGGCTTGGGTTCCATTACACCGGCGTGCGGATATGTAGGGACAACGGCCGCGCTGGTGATCGGAGGAGTTGCAGGCGTCATCTGCTATCTGGCGGTGCTTGCCAAAGATCGTTTGGGGTACGACGATTCCCTGGATGTAGTAGGTATCCACGGCGTTGGAGGCGTGTGGGGGACCCTTGCTACGGGCCTTTTCGCCTCAACGCTGATCAACGCGGACGGAGCCGACGGTTTGTTTCTCGGCAACGCGTCGCAGTTGGGCGTGCAGGCAGTCGGAGTTGTGGCCACTATTCTTTATTGCGCGGTGGCAACGGCTGCTATACTCTTCGTGGTGAAGGCCCTTGTCGGACTCCGCGTGACTGAGGAAGAAGAGGACGCCGGCGTGGACACTGCCGCCCATGGCGAAGTGGGCTACAATCTCTGACCGGCGCTTCCGGGTTGTATGAAACGCTTGACCGGTTAAACACCCGACTTGCACGTAAGGGGAACTGAATGAAAAAAATAGAAGTAATCATCAAGCCCTTTAAACTTGACGACGTAAAGGAAGCCTTGAGTTCGGTTGGGATTCACGGCATGACCGTCACGGAGGTCAAAGGCTTCGGCCGCCAGAAAGGACACAAGGAAATCTACAGAGGTGCGGAATATCTCGTTGATTTTCTGCCCAAGATAAAGGTTGAAATGGTTGTCTCATCGGAACTCGTTGACCAGGTGATCGAGAAGGTCATTGCCGCGGCGAGGACTGGGAGCATTGGAGACGGCAAGATCTTCGTCATGCCGGTTGAAACGGTCGTGAGAATCCGGACCGGCGAACGGGATCTGGACGCGCTTTGAAAATATGGCACCACAAAAGATGAAAGTTCTCGGCCGATTCCAGCTCCCCGTGGCTTTGCCTCGGAGACAAACGGGAAGAACGTCACGCCCTGCCATGTTCGGAGAAGAGAGCGGTCTTGCCTCCCGGCGTCTTCGACCGTTGGCTCGATGGGGGGTCTTGATGAGAGGACATTCATACAAACCCAAATAGAAAAGGAGTACTGCATGGAGCCGAAAGAGGTAATTGAATTTGCCGGGGAAAACGGCTGTCTTATGGTCGACCTGAAGTTCATGGATTTTCCCGGGATGTGGCAGCATTTCAGCGTGCCGCTTCATGAACTGGATGAGGACAGCTTTGAAGACGGTTTTGGATTTGACGGGTCGTCGATCCGTGGATGGCAGCCCATCCATGCGTCGGACATGTTGGTGGTTCCCGACCCGGCCACCGCGGTGATCGATCCATTTATGAAGCATCCCACTTTGTCGCTTATCTGCAACATCGTGGATCCCGTCACAAAAGAGCGGTACACCAGAGACCCTCGAAACATAGCACAGAAGGCTCAAGCGTACCTCAAGTACACCAAGATCGGCGACACGGCCTACTTCGGTCCTGAAGCGGAGTTCTTCATTTTTGACGACGTGCGGTACAGCTTTGGTTCCAACCACGGCTTCCACGAGGTGGATTCCGTGGAAGGCTGGTGGAACACGGGACGGGAAGAGAATCCCAATCTCGGTTACAAGCCGCGACACAAGGAAGGGTATTTCCCCGTTTCCCCGAGCGACTCATTGCAGGACATGCGAACCGAAATGGTGTTGACCCTGGAACAGCTCGGTATCGTAATTGAGGCCCAGCACCATGAGGTCGCCACCGCCGGCCAGGGCGAAATCGACATGAAGTTCGCACCGCTGGTCAAGATGGGCGATCAGCTGATGTGGTTCAAGTACGTGTTGAAGAATATCGCGAAACAACACGGCAAGACGGTGACGTTCATGCCGAAACCCTTATTCGAGGACAACGGATCGGGCATGCACACTCACATAAGCATCTGGAGAGGTGAAAATCCGGTCTTCGCAGGCGACAAGTACGCGGGGTTGTCCCAGGAAGCTCTGTGGGCCATTGGCGGAATACTCAAGCACGCTCCGGCCCTGTGTGCGATATGCAACCCCACCACCAATTCCTATAAGAGACTGGTACCCGGCTTCGAGGCTCCCGTGAACCTGGCGTATTCTTCCCGGAATCGCTCGGCATGCTGTCGGATCCCCATGTACAGCCCGTCGCCCAGGGCCAAGAGGATTGAATACAGGACCCCCGATCCTTCGTGCAACGGGTACATGGCTTTCAGCGCGCTGCTCATGGCGTGCCTGGACGGCATAGAAAACAAAATGGACCCGGGCGAGCCCCTGGACAAGGACATCTATGCCCTCTCTCCTGAGGACTTGAAGGATGTTCCTTCCACCCCGGGCAGTCTCGCCGATGCTCTCAAGGCTCTTGAGGCGGATTACGAGTTTCTGCTCAAAGGGGACGTCTTCACCCAGGACGTCATCGACATGTGGATCGACTACAAGACCAGAGCGGAACTCAATCCCGTACGCACAAGGCCTCATCCGTACGAGTTCGCCCTCTATTTCGACTGTTGATGTGTGGATGAGGGCTTGACCGCCAAACATTGACAATCCGCACCCGATAGGTAACCATCAGCCGTCGATGCGTTCGAGAGAACGACCGACGGCTGACTGCTTTCCAGGGAACGCGTGTCCCTGATTTCACGGGATCTGTGAAGGCCTTCAGTACACGATTGCGGAAACACGGTGCCGTATTCTCGTAAACGCGCGGTAGCGTCCCGTCCCGCGTTCTGCGCGGGATGCCGCACGCTTGCCGAGAAAATATCCCGCGAAACGCGGGAATGCCGGCGCTGCCAAGACAGGGTCTGCTTGGGATACTGCGCCACTATACTTCCGCCATGGACCGCTCAGGAACTACCGGCCTCAATCTCAAGCCGCGCTCTCTGGAGGCGTAGAACTGGTTGAAGGATTCAAGAGGTACGCGTTATGGCCGATCTGAGAATTGCGCAGGCTCAGATAAATACAACTTTGGGTGATTTTGAGTCCAACCTCGACAAAATCGTGCACGCAATCGGCTTGGCGAGGGCCGCGTCCAGCGATATCGTGACCTTTCCGGAACTGGCGCTGTGCGGCTATCCCCCCGAAGATCTCTTGCTGAGACCCGGCTTTCTTAAAGATAACCGCCTCGCCCTCCAACGGCTGGCGCCGCATTGTGAAGGAGTGAACGTCCTAGTGGGATTCGCGGACTCCGTGGGCGATCGAGTGTACAACGCGGCCGCGCTCTTCAGCCAAGGACGTTTGATCGACGTGTACCACAAGGTTGAACTCCCCAATTACGGCGTGTTCGATGAGAAACGGTATTTTTCCCAGGGAACCGGTGCCCTCATCTTCGATATCAACGGAGTGCGGTGTTCGGCCTCCGTGTGCGAGGACATCTGGATCGAAGGTTCCGTTACCGAAGACTACGCGCGACGCAACGGCGCACACGTGGTCTTCAACATCGCCGCGTCTCCGTTTCATGCGGGAAAACCGCAAATGCGACGAGAAATCTTTGCGCGATTTGCTCGTGCCGCCAATGCAATACTCTTTGTGAACAACCTGGTGGGAGGCCAGGACGAGCTCGTCTTTGACGGCGGCAGCTTCGTTCTCGACGAACACGGCGAGCTTGTTGCGAACGCGGCACGTTTCGAAGAGGACTTGCTCGTAACGGACATCAGGGTTGAGGATTCCTTCACGAGCATCCCGTCGTGGAATCTCAAAGGGGAATTCCACGTACTGGAAGCCGCAAGCTCTGAGAACCGAGCGTTCCTGTCCCCATCGAGGATCCCCGAACCGGACCCCCTCGCGGATGTGCATAAGGCACTGGTCCTGGGGACGCGAGACTACGTGCTCAAGAACGGTTTCAAGAAAGTGTTGTTGGGACTCAGCGGAGGGATCGACTCAGCGCTGACCGCGGCCATAGCCGTGGATGCCCTGGGAAAAGACAATGTCATAGGGGTGACCATGCCGTCCCGATACACGTCCAAGGAAACGCTTTCCGACGCGGGTCTCCTTGCCGAGAGTCTGGGTGTCCGTCTGCTTACCATTCCCATCGACGACATCTTTCAGGGATATCTCACTGCATTGGAAGAACCGTTCAGAGAAGGCCGGCCGGACACGGAGAGCGAAAACCTCCAGGCCCGCGTCCGGGGCAATATCCTCATGGCTCTCTCAAACAGATTCGGACATCTGGTACTCACGACCGGCAACAAGAGTGAAATCGCCGTGGGGTATTGCACGTTGTACGGGGATACGTCGGGCGGATTCGCGGTGTTGAAGGACGTGCCCAAGACGCTGGTCTACCAACTGTCCCGGTATGTGAACGCCTGCGAGGGCCGGCCCGTCATCCCGGAGAGCACCATCTTGCGCGCACCCTCCGCGGAACTCAGGGCCGACCAGAAAGACGAAGATTCCTTGCCGCCGTACCCCGTCCTGGACGCGATCCTGAAAGAATACGTCGAGGAGGACAAGTCCCCCGAGGACATTGTCGGTTTTGACCCGCGTCTCGTCACGGAAGTGGTGCGCATGGTCGACCGAAACGAATACAAACGCAGACAGATGCCGCCCGGGGTGAAGATCACTCCCAAGGCCTTCGGAAAAGACAGACGCATGCCCATCACGAACCGGTACCTGGACTTTATCATCAGAGGATAACTTGTTGATTCTACGACCCGGTCAGGACATGGAGTCCCTCGGATCGTTCACTCGTATTCCCTTTGCCGCACAGGCCGGTCGAGAGGTTATTCGGGTCCGAGAAGACCCGCCATACGCTGGGCTCGGCCCGGCATCATTGATTCTCACTCCGGCCTTGTACCTGGCCATGACGAACCTGAAGAAGCGTTCCCGTACGCTGCTGCGGAGGTCGGAATTCAATTCCCCCGGGTAATGTCGTGCCGGAAAGGACGGACTCGCAAGAAAGGATTCAAGCCCCAAAACAGCGTGTCCGATCACTCCCTGATGCCGGAGGACTCTGCTCAGTCCCTCGGCAATCCGGGGCCCGCGGGGCACCCCGCCCGATGCCACTCCCAGAGGGCTCGCCGGACCAGGTATTTTTCTGAGACGCTTCTGGATCTTCCACGAGTCGCCGCGTTCAGCATGCCGAGGAATGCCGCATTTATGGCCAGGTTCGCGGTGAGCGCTCCTTTGAGCACGTTCATGGAGCGCGCTCCGTAGTGTTTCAGGAAGAACAGGTACCGTGAGCGATAGAACTCGATGCGCGCGCCGGTCTTGACCGTGTTTGCGGTCGCGCCTTGGAGGTGCACTGCGGATGCGTTCGGTTCGTGAATGACCCCCCATCCTGCCGCGGCCATGCGTACGGCAAGGTCGGTCTCTTCCAGAAAGAAAAAGTAGTCCTCGTCGAATCCGCGCAACTCGATCCACGCGTCCCGTCGAATCATCATGACCGCGCCGATGAGAGCCTCCACCGGCGTAGGCTCGGAAAGGTTCTTAAACTTGCTCGGGTACCGAGCGGGGAAAAGTCGTTTCAGCAGACTTCGATTCAGGGTTTCAGTGGCCAAGGTCGGAACCGCTTCATACGACGTTTGAGGACTGCCGTCTTCGTTGAGGAGCTGCGGTCCCGCCATCCCGGCTCGTGGCGACGTTCTCATGAGGTTGAGGAGTTTCCCCCCGCAATCGGGCCGAAGCATGGCGTCGGTATTCACCAGGAGCAGAAACTCACCATGCGTTTCCTCAAAGGCTCGGTTGTTTGCAGCCGCGAAGCCGAGATTCCTCCCGGCCTCGATGATCGTGGTCCGGGGGTGATGCCGCGCCGCGCGCTCCACGGAATCGTCCCCGGAGCCGTTGTCCACGACGATCACTTCGAACTCACCGTCGATTTCCGAGCGAAAGATATGGTCCAGGCACCGGACCAGCAGATCCGACGTGTTCCTGTTCACGACGATGACGCTCAGAACTGTTTCAGGGGACATGCTCATGGAATGTGTTCACGCGCGATGCCAACGGAATTCGGAGACTTACCCCACGGCCTTCACGAAACCAACCGGTTGAGTGGCCGTGCCGCCGAAGACCGACCGGCACGGAGGACGGCGTTGCCGAAGCTTTAGTAGCGTCCCGGCGTCTCTGCCGGGCGCCGGCATCCACGGAATACCGACGCGGAGGCCCGCCTCCCGAACCACCGGTACACTTCCGACGACCTATCGCGTCATCCGCCTATCCGGTTCATCCCCTCTCCCATGGCGCAGAGATGTGAATCGTGTCCCATCGGTTTGGCAAGAACCGCGGCCTCGATAATCTGCCCTATCTCGTCGCGGGAAGCTCCTCTCCTCAGAGGTGTGCGCAGGTCCAGCTCTTGGCCGGACAAGAGACAGGGCCTGAGCGTTCCCCGAGCCGTGAGCCTGAGTCTGTTGCACGTGCCGCAGAAGTGGCCCGTGACCGGATCGATGATCCCTATCCGCCCCACCGCGCCCTTGATGCGAAACATGGTTGCCGGTCCGTCCAGCGGTCCTCGTTCCTGCGGAAGAAGTTCACCCACCTGCTCGCGAATCATGTTCAACACCGCCAGGGAACTGAACGGGTCCGGCGAATTAGGAACCGTGTCCGCGCCGAACGGCATCCGTTCGATGAAACGCACGTCAAGCGGTTGTTCCAGGGTGAGCCGAGCGAATCCCACAACGTCGGGTTCGTTGATGCCCTGAAGAAGGACCACGTTGATCTTCACCGGATGAAACCCCCGGTCGAGCGCTTCTTGGATTCCCGCCAACACTTCGTCAAGGCGATCGCTGCGCGTGATGTATTTGAATGTTTCCCTGCGCAACGAGTCCAGACTCACATTGACGCGTTTGAGTCCGATCGCGCGAAGATCCGACGCCATGGATGCCAGGAGCACTCCATTGGTGGTGAGTCCCACGTCTTCAATACCTTCCATGGCGATCAGTTTTTCCAGGAACCCCAAAACCCCGCGGCGAACCAGCGGCTCCCCCCCGGTTACCCGAATCTTCCGGATTCCCATGTCTCGCGCGACCCCAATGATCGTAAGGAACTCCTCATACCTGAGAATGTCTTCGTGGGGGATTAACGGCACTCCTTCCGGGGGCCTGCAATAGACGCACCTCAAGTTACACAGATCCGTAATGGAGACCCGCAGGTAATCAATGACGCGCTGATGAAGATCGTAGAGGGCCAACTGGATCATCCCTGATGAGCGGTATGATGCCGCCGAATTATTCCGCGGCCGAGGCCAAGTCTACAGGTCAAATGCTTCCGCGTTGCGGCGTGACCGCCTAAAGTTTTGCAATGAGATCCACGATCGAGCCGGGGTTAATGCTGAACAACCGGATGAGCGGCACTTTCCCCATGGCGCCGCGGTCGAAGATGGCGTCCGGGACCTTGCCGAGTTCCTCCATGACGTCCTGTACGCCCCAGGCCAGCGTGCTTCCTTCTTCTCGTTGGAGATCCGGCGGGGTGCGGTTCCGGTCGAACTCAGCCACACTATATCCCAAAGACTTGATCCGTTTCACCAGCGTATCCGAGTAGTGGATCGTCATGGCTGCTCGCCGCTCGGGATCGTAATCCATGGCGGCAAGGACCAAATGGTGTATCTGCCGTGATGCTCCGAACCTTGCCGAGGCAAGCGTATCCACCGTGTTTCCCAGGCGGATGATCCGTCCCGGGAAGGAAGCCACGTCGTGCACCGATTCCGCGTACGGGATTGCGTACGCAAGGTTTGACTGCACTTCGGGGATCAGGTGACCGATGTTTAATCGCTTGAGTCGGTCAAAGGCAGTTTCCAATTCTTCCATGACGTGGGTCCGAGCTATCTCTCTGGTAATAGAGGCGAAATGGTTCGTGGGACCGATTCCGCGACCGATGCCCAGTGAAAACCGCAGTGCCCGATAAAGGTACCGCTTCGCCTTGTCGATGCATTCCAGGAGAGGCAGCCCCTTGGCAAGCAGGGTAGCCACCGCGGATGCCAAGGTACAACCCGTTCCGTGAGTGTGGCGCGTTCGAACCCGTTGAATGCTGAACTCGTAATGTTGGGATCCGTCGTGCAGAACATCGATCGGATTATCACCGAGATGGCCCCCTTTGACCAGGACATACTTCGGGCCCATGGACAGGATTTCTTTGGCCGCACGAATCATGTCTCTAATCCCGTTGACCGGTAATCCGGACAGTATTTCGGCTTCGGGGATGTTGGGCGTCACGAGATAGGCTTTGGGGAAAAGGCACTCCACCAGGGCGTCTCGCCCTTCATCGTCAAGCAGCGTGGCCCCGCTCTTCGAGGTCAGGACAGGGTCGACGACAATCTTGTCGATGCCGTAGCGCGAAAGCCGTTCCGACACGACCTTGACGATTTCGGCGTTCACCATCATCCCGGTCTTGACGCAGTCGGCTCCTATGTCGCTCAGAACCGATTCCAGCTGCAACCGCACAAAGTCCGGCTCCACGGCCATCAAGCCCTGAACGCCAAGGGTGTTTTGCGCCGTCACGCCGGTGACGACACTCATCCCGTACCCTCCGAGGGATAGAATGGTCTTGATATCCGCCTGAATTCCGGCTCCGCCGCTGGAGTCCGACCCCCCGATTGTCAGCACTTTGAACATATTCTTGTCGCTCACCCCTCCGCGAAGGTCTTGCGTTTCCACGACTCATGGCTCGGACTGCCGGTTTTTCGCAGGCGACCGATCCCCATGAGAGCGGCCCAACGTGTAACCGTAGTCGCACAAGGCCCTTCAGCGTATGAACGCTTTTCCAAACCCTATGTTTACCATATCTTTAACCGCGACAAAACCTCTATGGCGGGTATGGGGCACAATTTACCGTCCCGGACTCATTGGCGTCTCCCCGGAGTCGGGTCCGCTCGGTTCGTGTGACGCGGGGTCGGATCAGCCGTTCAATATCGGAAAGAGATCTGCTTTGTTGGAGATCTTGGCGCCGGTGAAGTAAAGCAATTTCAGGCCCGTTGAGAGGGGACGCATTTACCACGCGTTCTCTTCGACCAAGTCGGGAGTCCGGCCCGGCGAAAGCGGGAAATCCGGCGAGATGGAGGATCCTCAAGAACGGGCGGGGAATCCGTCACCGCACGCGCACCTTGGTGAAGGAACGCGCCGTTTTGCTGGTTCGAACGCAACCAGCCGCAGAGATCGGTCTGTTCAGGCAGTGAAGTAGGTTGTGGGTTGATGTTCGGCCCGGTCATCGTCGAGATCGTCCCGCGTGCCGCGCTCGGGCTTGGACCTTGCGACTTCCGGAATCTCGGGGAGTGCGACCCTTCGCGTCTCGGCCTCCGGTACGGTCGAGAACGTATGGGGATGGGGAGCACCGACGCCGTCTTGTTCCTCGCAATGCGGCGGCTCATACCACGTGAGTTCAATCGTGTCGGGGACGTCACGCGCATCGCTCTCAGCCCATGACGGCTCAGGTCCGTCCGACATGAGCTCCTCGAGCGGAGACGGCCCGTCCGTTTCGGGGCTTTGGGCGGTCCGTTCCTCATGTTCCGCGGGATCCGGTGTGACGGGCGACAAGGCCCTTTCGGATTCGGACACAGCAGCTTCCGGAAGAATCCGTATGCCCATGGGCACGTTGCGGGGCGTCCAGAAGTCATGATCCGCCCCATCTTCTCCGGCCGGCTCATCCAAGTCGGTCCGGGCGCATGAACCCACATCGAAAGACCTTGGGGTTTCCTTGGCACGCTCTGGCCTGAACTCCCGTGACGAGCACTGGGGGGCGGCAAGAACCGCGGCACCGGGCAACTGCATTCGACCGCCCGACCCGTATCGTCGGTGAAGGCAGGCCAAGACCGCGACGAGCGCCAGCAGGGGGAGCACGACGAAAGGTACGACGGTGAGGAACGTCTGCTTGGAAGGCTTTTCCAACTTCAGTGTCCACCCATGTGTCTGCAGAGGAACCTCAACGGTGTCTGAGGATCGCCACCAGGTACCGAGAGAAGGGGTCGTCGCCGTATGGTCCCTGCCGGGCTTCGGGTTTTGGTTTGAATCTTCCACGATGCGAGCTTGCCATTGACCGCCTCTGGAAGACAGGACGTTCTCAATGGGATCGCGTGAGAATCGGGTTCGCGAGTACCACGTCGTCCCGTCTTGCGCCTTGTGTCTCACCGTGATGAAGAAATCCTTGGCCTTCGGATCGTCCTGAAATACTTCGCTTCGTGTCAAAGCCATATTTCCGGGTCCGTCCGCTCTGTCGCTTCCCGAGAATCTTCGCGCCTGGGAAAGGGGCAATTCCCCGGCCATTGCAACCACTTCCCCGCGCTTGTCAAGAATTTCCAGGCTCAGGAAATCCCGAAAAGACCGACGGAACGTGTTGAGTAGGGTATCCAATGACCCTGCCTCGGAAAGTCTTTCCCGGTCTATCCCCTCCGCGGCTATTCTTATGGCGGCCAATCTCACTTTTACCACCGAGTCGATATCGCGCGCCAAGCCGTGAGCCTCGAGCTCGAGCAGCCGTTGTTCGAGCGGTCCCACCGATGAGGCAAACGCCGCCAGTCCAATTATCAAACCGGGAATGCACGCGATACAGGCCCAGGTCAGGAGAGACCTGTTCAACGACCCTCGGCCGAGGTTTTTCCGCGTCAGTGACGAGATAAGCCCGGATACCATCTTGGTGCGTGCCTGCATGGTTTCTTGAACAGAGTCGGCGGTTTCCGTCGTCGAATGCGTGCTCATTGCTCTTTGTCCGTTCCGCGCTGGGACTATAGGGTCTTGACAACTCACCGGTCCCATGACTATTTAATACGAAAGTAATAAACAATCCCCTCAGGGGAAAGGAGGTTGCTTTGAAAAGATACGTTGTTCCGCGAGTCGCGCATTGCAGTGAAGGCTGCAGTACCAGGTCCTGAGCAAGACCCAAAAAGGCTCATAGGTCTTCAACCCGGGCCGAGGAAGCCGTTCGCCGTTCTCTTCGGCTCGTTCTTCTTCCAGCCGATGCGCTCTGCATCAATGTCATTCCCCTCTCACGCCTTGCCCTCATGTTCCGGCTCTCCGTGTTCATCGACCGGCGAGCGGCATGGGGAACCGTGTGGGACCCGATCGCTTAGAGTGATGGAATCGCGGGCGGGCCCTGTATTCACGGAGGTTTGTATCAGATTATCCAGTCAAATTCAACACTATTATCAATAATTAATCTCCATTTGTTAATGTACTGTATCGGATTCCGCGGCGTGGCCTTGCTCGGATCTTTGTCCTGGACGAGCGCACCTTTCTGGGATATGTATGGATGGCACCCTATCCCATACTGCTGCGCGCTTCGAATTGACGTGTCGATGCGGCGGGCCCTGATCGCGGAGGTCGAGAATTGAACGAAAGTGTGGTGTGGAAGATGAAACCGGCCCCCATTCTGGTGGCTGGAGACGTCATGGTCGACGAATATGTTCTGGGGGAAGTCGATCGGATATCTCCCGAGGCTCCCGTTCCGGTGCTTGTGGCTCGGGATCGCCTCAGACGGGTTGGCGGAGCCGGCAATGTGGTGCGAAATCTGGTTTCCATGGGAGGCAGGGTTGCACTTTTCGCAACCGTGGGAACCGATGAATCCGGTGAGTGGTTCAAGCAGCATTGTGAAGCCATGGGTGTCGATTCGTTCTGGTTGAAGGAGGACACGTCGCGGCCCACCACGATCAAGACCCGCGTCGTGGCGAGGAATCAGCAGATCGTCCGAATCGATGAGGAACATGTGAACGGAATCGACCCGGCCATTGAGAAGGCGGTGATCGACGACGTGAAGAACGTGATTCCGCAAGTGAAGGCCGTCATAATATCGGATTACGGCAAGGGATTCCTCACTTCGACACTGCTGAAGGCTCTCTTGTCCATGGCCGCCCGGACGGGACTACCCGTATTCGTCGACCCCAAGGGGATGGATTACACAAGATATCGCGGGGCACGCTACATCACTCCCAATATACGAGAAGCGTCCTTGGCGTCCGGCGTTGAGATTCGCGACCGTGAATCGCTGACCAAGGCCGGCAGGACATTGCTCGATCATGCCCAGGCCGAAGGGATCATCATAACGCGTGGGAGAGAAGGCATCACGCTCATTACGCGGAAGGTCGACCGGGACTTCCCGGTCAAGCCGGTTGAGATCGTTGACGTCACCGGCGCCGGCGATACGGTGGTTTCCACGTTGGCCCTTGCCGTTGCCGGCGGCCTTTCGATTGAAGAATCGATCAACCTGGCAAACCTTGCCGCGTCATTGGTCGTTTCACGATTCGGCGCGGCATGCGTAACCCTGGAGCAGATGGCCGAAAGCCTTCGACAACCCAATGAGAAAAGCAAAGCGGTCACCGTGGACGAAATCGACGCGGTGCTCAGAAACCACAGAATTGAAGGTCACAGCATAGTCTTCACCAACGGATGTTTCGATCTCTTTCACGTCGGCCACCTGAAGATACTGCGTCAGGCGAAAGCTCTGGGCGATGTGCTCGTCGTGGGCGTCAATTCGGATGCATCCGTGGAGCGGATCAAGGGACAGGGGCGTCCCGTGGTCACGGAATCCGAGCGGGTGGAACTCATATCCGCGTTGAGTATTGTCGATTACGTGGTCGTCTTTCAGGAGGACACTCCGTTCGAGACGATCAAGAGAGTCAAGCCCGACGTACTGGTAAAGGGTGAAGATTGGAAAGGAAAGAAGGTAGTCGGCGAAGACCTGGTGAGGGCACGAGGGGGAACGGTCGCGTTCGTGGACCATGTGGGCGGCGTGTCCACCAGTGAAATCATCAGAAGAATCCGAGACAAGTAAAGATGGTCGTGGGCGTTCCGGCTGCGCCGGCGATCACTTTGTTCCGCCGGCCCTCTGAAATATGACTACGCCGTTCCAGACAGTCGGGTGACAATTCCCCCGCGTCCGGACATCGAGGAGCACTCGGTACCGATCGCCGCGGCGGGCAATGAAATCCATCGTTGCGTTCCGGGGTTCAGGCCAGTTCGTGTCGTCGACGAGAACGATGCAGTTTCTCGAGAAATATGGTTCGGCCAGCTGCAGGCCCCTGAGTTGATCCTCGTACGCATGACCTCCGTCATAGATGTAGAAACCTATGGGATCCCGGTGAACTCTCGAGAAGTACTCCGCATAGTCCATGTCGTGGAAGATGTGGTTGTCGCTCCCGAGCTGCTCGAAACGCGACAGGAACTCCTTTCGCGGTCCCCCGAACTGTGAGAAATTGTCGACTCCTACGCACTTCTTGTCCGGATTACCCACCACGCCGGCCAGGAAGGTAAACCCGTACCAGACTCCAACGTTTACGAAGACCTCATCCGGGGCCATTTGAGCCACGCCGCGATTGATCATGCCCGCGACGGCAAGGGTGGACATCTTGGGAATTCCGGTGATATGCCGCAGGGTCGATTTCATCACCGCGTCATCCTCGGGAAACACGGTGTTCAGGTATTCAAGGCCGGCCCCTATCTTCTCCGGTAGTCCCACACGGCCCTTCTTCAGAATCTTTTCCAGTCTTCGTTCATAGTACTCGTCCCGGAACGGCATTCGCGTGTGGGGCCGTATGAAGCGAAAGGAAATTCCTGAAACATAGTCGGCAAAATCAAGCATACGAGGTCTCCCGATCTCGGCATCAATTCTCCGTCGCGGCACGTCGGTCACTCATGCGATGAACGGGCATCGCGTGGTCTCTCGGCACATTCTCCCCCAGTGCCAAGAAATACTCAAGCATCGCGGTGATCTTGGAGACGTGAATTCGGGCGTGGAGCGCGGTGGTTTACTTTGTTGCCGCGGCAGCGTCTCGATTCCGGTCGTCGACCTTGGAAGAAATGGCGGACAGTTGGGCTTCCAGCCGATTGAGTTTGGCTTGCAGACGGGCATTAATGCGGCCGTCGGACTGATCTCCGAGTGCACTGCCGCGGCTTTGCCCAATAGCTTGTTTCAGGTCGCCGATCTCCCGGCTGATATCCTTGAGGCTGTTGATCAATGCGCGATCGTTGTCCAGAAACGACTGGGCATAATTCTGAACCGTACGCTCCATTGCGGAGCCTCTGTCTTCCAGGTTGGACAGCATGGTGTCGGATTTGCGTTCCATTCGTTCGGCGACCGCGGCCATCCTGGACGTGCTGTTGGCCATATGCGGCATGTTGGACGCCATTAACCCTGTGGAGTAAGCCATGCGATCCATGGTCGCCTGCATCCTTCCGAAATCAGGCATGCTCGCGCATCCGGCGACACACGCCAACGCCAGGACCAACAGCGGTATCCTCAATGTTCCCGTCACAGTGTCCTACCTACCATTCAATCCGTCGTTCGGTGTTGACGCCGCGGTCACGCCGGCTTCAACACAGTGCTACTTTCGCCACTCGTGCGTCCCAAAGGTCTTGGGGTCCATGAGCTGTTCGGGCAACTCTATGCCGAACACCGCGTGCTCCTGCCTGACACGGATGCGAATATTCCGCTTCGGAACTTCGATCTCTTCCTCACGCGGGAATTCCTTACCGCTGCTCGTCGTGAAGAACTCTGAAACCACAAGCCTTCTCTCAATTTTGCCCTTGTCGTCTACGTTCTCGGACTTTACGACGAGAAACTCGTCTTTGGAAATCCATACATAGCGCCGCCCGCTTTCACCGGGCACGGAGACCTCGATCTTGTAGCATTGCCGGCCTTTCACCTCTTCCTCACCTACGATCTCGGCTTTTTCGTCTCCTTTGAGGTGGAAGACGTCGATGTCCTCCATGGTCAGACCGGTACCGCCGAGATCCACGGAAGGATCGTCCGCGGCCAAGGGTATGGTGCGTTTCGTGGCGGGGAGGTACATGTAGGCCTCAGGCGGATTGCCCTCCGTGACGATAATGAGAAACCTCAATCCCTTTGATTCCTCAGGTTCCTCAAAGTCGAGAACAAAGCGCCCGGTTTTCTCCCCGGTCTTTCCCATGAGCCACAGAGAGTGCTTCGATACGGCCTTCTTGCCCTTGAACGTGTGTACCGTCAAAACGACACGGAAGCTGTCGTCGAGATTACGTCTTATCACCTCATCAAAGACTTCCCGTGCCGTGACGGCTCGTACATCGCCGGGAAAGTACGGAACGGACAAGGTCGCAAGAGCCAGGACACTAAGAATTACTGCAATCCTCATGAGTTTCCAATCCATCTCCCTAGGCTTACCGTACCGCGCACCGTGTGAGCGCGTACCCTGCCACGCACCGCCACGGTTCCATCAACAGCGTGCCTGTCCAAGCAAACGTATTGGACACCTTCAAATACCACAAAAATCCACGATATGTCAATGGAATTCTCCAATAGGCCGCTTCCGGAGAGCCTTTCCTGCAATCAGTAACGTGCCGGAAATAGCGCCGGATCGCGGCCGACGAACTTTGGCGGTCGCAAAGGCATCGCTCCGATTCGGGGGTCGAACGGAGGTCGCCCGGTAATTGTACGGCCGTCCATGCAATTCGCGTGTTTGACCCTAGTGCGACTCACTGGTATATATAGCGTTGACCGACCCGATGGGGGAGAAGATCGATGAAGACTATGGTAACGACGGCGTTCTTTGTTGCGGCTCTCGCAGCGGCTTGCCCAAGCATTGAAGCTCAATGGCCGCTCGGCCGCGACGCTATGCAAATGACAAAGACCGAACCCGGCCCGACGGTGACGGTGAGCGGACGGTTCCAGATCTTCACGTCACCCCACCAAAAGGGCGACACCTTCATGCTCGACACGGACACGGGGAGGGTATGGCTGCTCAAGAAGGACATGACGTCCGGCGAATATGGATTCAAACGGATACGAGTGGAGGAAGTTGATTCCGCGTCGTCTGAGAAGCCCGGCGGCGGGGAAACGACTGAAAAGGACAAGTGAGGGGGGCACGGGAGAGGAATCTCGGGAGAAGAAGACGAATACGTAAGGAATAGGACTCACGATGAAGAAAGATGGCTACAAAGTTGCGGTTGTAGGGGCCACCGGCGCCGTTGGAAACATGATGATCAACGTGCTCGAACGCCGATCGTTTCCCGTCAAGGAAATTGTCTTGCTGGCTTCGGGACGCTCCGCCGGAAAGACGCTCAAGTTCAAAGGCACGGATCATCCCGTACGCGAGCTGACGGATGAGTCGTTTGACGGTGTGGAAATCGGTTTGTTCTCCGCGGGAGGATCGATCAGCGCCAAGTTTGCTCCCATAGCCGCCCAAGCGGGCTGTGTGGTAATCGACAATACGGCTCACTTCCGCATGGAGCCGGATGTGCCTCTGGTCGTACCGGAGGTGAACCCGCAAGCCATTTCCGGCTACACCAAGCGAAACATCATAGCCAATCCCAACTGTTCGACCATTCAGATGGTGCTTGCCCTCAAGCCGCTTCATGACGAGGGAACCATCAAACGCGTCGTGGTCTCCACGTACCAGGCAGTTTCCGGAACGGGCAAGGACGCCCTGGAAGAGATGCTCGTACAGGCTCGAGAGATGGCGTCGTCAATTCAATGGACGAAGGATGACGGATTGGATAAGCTCTGGAGCGGCCTAAGTTCATTCCGGACAATGGAAACCAACGTCTATCCGCATCGGATTGCATTCGAATGCCTGCCCCACATAGATGTCTTCCTGGAGAACCGCTATACCAAGGAAGAAATGAAGATGGTGTGGGAAACCCAAAAGATCCTCGATCCCGCGATAGGGGTTACCTCAACGACCGTCCGGGTGCCGACGTTTTTCGGGCACTCGGAGTCCATCAACATTGAGACCGAAAAGAAGATTACTCCGGAACGGGCACGGGAGCTGCTGTCACAGGCACCCGGACTGAAGGTGTTTGACGAACCGGCCAAGAATCGGTACCCCTTGACCGCTCTGGCCGCCGGGGAAGATTTCACGCTGGTGGGGCGTATTCGGGAAGACGAGTCCATTGCAAACGGACTTAATCTTTGGGTCGTGTCGGACAACATTCTCAAAGGTGCAGCCCTGAACGCGGTGCAAATAGCTGAAATCCTGGCCGATCAATACCTGTAAAGGAGTGAGTGTCTCAACCATTGAGACCGGGCCGATTCGTCGACCGTTCCCTGGTGTCGGCGGGCGCCCACCGTGCCTGCTTTGCCAAGATCGGGCGAGAGCGACTGAAGTATGAAAAGGAGAACGAATGAGGTTGAATCGTGAAGCTGTGATCGTCAGCGCGTGTCGGACGCCTTTGGGCTCTTTCAACGGCTCTCTCAGCGGTATTGGAGCGACAAAACTGGGGGGGTTGGTGATCGAAGAAGCCGTCAAACGGGCCGGCATCGACAACAATGATGTGGATGAAGTCATCATGGGCCAGGTGCTTCCCTGCGGTTACGGCCAGAATCCGGCGCGTCAGGCGGCATTACAGGCAGGGCTTCCCTACGAGACTCAGTGTTTTACCCTCAACAAGGTGTGCGGTTCCGGACTGAAAGCCGTCATGCTCGCAGCGCAGGCCATTCAATTGGGCGATTGCGACATCGCGGTGGCAGGCGGCATGGAGAACATGAGCGCGGCACCGTACTATCTCGAGAAGGCAAGATTTGGATATCGCATGGGAAATGGAACCCTCCTCGACCACATGCTGCATGACGGCCTGTGGGATATAGTCAACGACTTTCATATGGGCATCAGCAACGACTTGTGCAGTGTTAAGTACAATGTCTCCAGAGAAGACCAGGATCGCTACGCAGCTCTCAGTTATGCACGATCTCTGGAATCAATAGGCCAAGGTCGTTTCAAGGACGAGATCCTTCCCGTCGCAATCCCGCAACGAAAGGGCGACCCGAAGATCTTCGACACGGATGAATGCCCGAGGGAAACACTGTATGAAGCGCTCAGCAAGATGAAACCCGCATTTCAGAAGGAGGGCTTCGCCACCGCGGGAAATTCGTCCATCATTTCCGATGGAGCGAGCGCACTGTGCGTCATGGCCGAGGATATCGCACGAGAGCGCGGACTTGAGATTCTCGCGCGGGTAGGAGCTCAGGCAAGCGCCGGCTTGGACATGAAGTACGTGTTGATGGCACCGATACTGTCCATTCCCAAGTGTGCCAAGAAGGAAGGGGTCGATTATCGGTCCGTCGATCTCATGGAGGTGAATGAGGCGTTTGCCGGATCTACCGTGGGGGCCATGCGTGAACTGTGGCTGGATCAGGATCGGTGCAACGTCAACGGAGGATCCGTTGCCCTTGGCCATCCGATAGGAGCCAGTGGAGCACGCGTGCTTACCACCCTCATTTATGCCATGAGGAATCGGGACAAGAAGACGGGGATGGCATCTCTCTGCCTTGGAGGCGGAGAGGCCGTGTCGCTCTATGTCGATCGGTAAGTGCCGGATGCGGCGAGGAGTTTCCTAAGTTCTTTAGGGCATTGAGATAGTGCAATGATCGATTGACGAGGGCGTGGGAGGATTGGATGCTGATCGAACACAACCCGTATTCCTTTCTCACCGGGGACGACCCGTTCCTGGAACTCAGGCAGGTGGAAAACAACGGGAACAGGTACACGGCTGAACTGGAATTCCAGGATCGTCATGAGGGCTTCATCGGAATCCCCCACGGCGGATTGCCGATGGGTCTGTGTTTGGATGTGTGGCTGAGGTCCCCGATACGCGGCTACCCTGTCGACGTCCGATTCAAATTTGGCGGATCGGGCATTGCAATCGGGGACGGAGCCACGTTGACCGCGGAACGTGCCGGCGAGGGGCTGGATCCGGGCATCGTGGTCCGGATCTCCAAGGCGGCGGACAAGACTCCGTACCTAAGCGCGTGCATGACGCCCGCGCGCACCGGCGTCTCTTCGGAATTTACCGTGCCTACCCCCAGTTCCGACTTCCGCTCACTTCCGTACTATCGGAATTGCTTCGTCTGTGGGCACCATCGAACGGCCGTGGGACTCCAACGGAGGTTTCGGCTCCACGAAGAGAACGGATCCTATGCCGTGACAACCCCTTGGGGACATGACTCGGCCGATTTTGATCGGGCCGCCGAGTTTCTCATTGCAGAGGAGGAACTCCATCCGGCCGTCCTGATCTCGATTTTCGACGAAAACACCGCGTGGGGCGGTTTCATGGATACGAGAGCCGGAGGGCTTTCGGTACGTCTGGATTTCACGATTCTCAGACCCGTGGCAAGGACGGAGAAGCTCATCTTCGTCGGTCGTCCCGCGGGAATCAGAGGAAATCCCAAGGCCCCTCGATTCTTCAAGGGAGAAGGACAGATCCTTTCCCTCGCGGACCCTCACCACCCCGAGCCGGTCGCTTACGGCCGCGGTGAATGGGTCATCCTGACGGCGTACACGGAGCAGATCAAGAGCAACCTGCTTCCTGCAGGGGACTGGAGTTGGATATTCTCTTCCTGAGTGCACGGTTGCGCACATACGGCGACGCATGCGCGAAACCGCGCAAGAAGCGGTTGTGGATGGAATTCAACGGGGTAGATGAGACCCGAACGGGAACGAGGCGTCGTCAGTTCCCGAACTCGGGGTTCACATCTATTGTGGGAGACTGTCCGTCAGTCTCTTTAAGACCACATGTTTCACAGAGGAGAAGGCGTGATAGAAAAAGTCATTGAAGGCATCTACTGGATACCGGGTCGAGACCAGTTCATTCCCGATTCGCACGTCTATGTGGTGGGAAAGCCCGATGGGGAAGACTTTTCTCTGGTGGACTGCGGACTCCTTGAAATGGGATCGTACAAACTGGAAGAGCTGGACAAGGCAAATATACCTTTGAAACACATCAAACGTATAATTATGACGCACACACACCTGGATCATATCGGATGCCTGCCCGAAATCCTGCAGGCCGTACCCCATGCGGAAGTCTGGGTCCACAGGGAAGAGGCACTCTACCTTGAACGTGGCGACGCGCGGATCGTGTACGGCAACTCGATGTTTGAGTCGCTGGTACGGTCACAATACTCCTTTCCCAAGGATTATTTCACCTTCAAGGTTCACAGGAAGCTGGAAGGCGGCGAAGAATTGGACTTGGGCGGCATTCCGTTCGAGGTCATACATGTACCGGGGCACAGTGCAGGGAGCATTGGCCTGTTCAACCGCGAACACAAACTTTTCATGTCCGGAGACACCATATATGCCGACGGAGCCATCGGGCGCTACGACCTCGTGTCAGCCGACCCCGCGGCACTGAAAAACTCATTGGAGAAAATCGCAGGACTGAACATTGATATTCTTCTTCCTTGCCACAACAGAATTGTGAACGGCGGCGCCGATGCTATGGTAAGAAATACCGTGCGGCAGTGGGCTTCGCTGTTGACATGATGAACACTGCCCGAGAAGAGGTATGAGCGTTCCGGGCGGCCGTCGTGTGACGATTCGGTATCCGGAAAGGTACGGGGACGAGGCTGTGCCTTAAGTGCGGAGGACCGCCTTTCACACTATGTGTGGAAATGGCCCGCCGGCCCATTACATGAACGCCAATTGCATGCAGAGGCCGTCGGCATATACCGCAGCATTTTCAACATATTGGGAGGACTGAACCATGGGAAAAACATTTGCCGAGAAAATCATCGAGACTCACTTGGTCCATGGGAAAATGGAACCGGGCAGTGAGATAGCCATAAGAATCGATCATACGCTCCAACAGGACGCCACAGGAACTATGGTGTTCCTCGAATTCATGGCCATGGAGGTTCCCCGCGTCAACACCGAACTCTCGGTGGTGTACGTCGACCATAATCTGCTCCAAACCGATTTCAAGAACGCCGACGATCATCGATTTCTAAGGAGTGCGGCGGCCAAATTCGGCGTCGTATACAGTAGACCGGGAAACGGTGTTTCTCACCAGGTTCACCTTGAACGCTTCAGCGTTCCGGGAAACACCCTGTTGGGATCGGACAGTCATACTCCCACCAACGGCGGCATCGGCATGCTCGCGATTGGAGCCGGCGGACTGGATGTCGCCATGGCTATGGCCGGCCAACCTTTCTATCTCAATATGCCGGAAATCGTAGGAGTAAGACTGACAGGCGCTCTTCAGCCGTGGGTATCGGGCAAGGACGTCATTCTTGAGATGCTCAGACGCCTCACGGTGAAGGGAGGAATAGGCAAGATTTACGAGTATTTCGGTCCCGGCGTCGAAACGCTTTCTACAACGGACCGAGCAACCATATGCAATATGGGAGCCGAGCTTGGCGCCACCACAAGCATATTTCCTTCCGACCGGCGCTCCAGGGAATTCCTCGAGAGTCAGGGTCGCGGCAATCTGTGGACCGAACTCAAGGCCGACCCGGACGCGGAGTACAGCGAGGTGATCGAAATCGACTTGAGCACGCTGGAGCCCCTTATCGCGTGTCCCAGTTCGCCGGACAATGTGAGGAAGGTTTCCGAAGTCGAAGGACTGGATGTAGGACAGGTCATCGTGGGATCCTCCGTCAATTCGTCCTTCCGCGACCTCATGGTGACCGCCAGGGCCGTCGAGGGGCGGCACTGTCACCCCGACGTGAGCTTTGAAATAAATCCGGGAAGCAGTCAGGTGCTCTTGAATGTGGCCGAGGCGGGCGGGGTAATGAATCTTATACTCGCCGGCGCACGAATCCATCAGTCAGGCTGCCTGGGTTGTATCGGCATGGGCCAGGCACCGGCAACAGGATCCGTATCCTTGAGAACGTTTCCGAGAAACTTTCCCGGCCGAAGCGGAACCGTGAACGACCAGGTGTACCTCTGCTCTCCCGAGACCGCGGTGGCGGCAGCGGTGTTCGGGAAGATCACCGATCCCAGAAAACTCGGCGAGTTTCCAAAGGTTACCGACCCGGCTCGGTTCTCCACCAACGACGAAAACCTCATTTTTCCTCCGGACGATTCTTCCGATGTGCAGATCGTTATGGGCCCCAACATCCGCCCCTTCCCCAAGTTCGGACCCCTGCCCGACACCATTCTAGCGGCGACCGTCCTTAAGGTTGGAGACAACATCACCACGGATCACATCATGCCTGCCGGTACCAATGTGTTGCCGCTGAGAAGCAATATCGAAGCCATCAGTGAGTTCGTCTTCTACCGGATGGACCCGGAATTCCACGAACGCGCCAAGGCCGCGGGCGTCGGAATCGTTGTCGGAGGAGAGAATTACGGGCAAGGATCGTCAAGAGAGCACGCGGCCATTGCTCCTCGCTTCCTCGGGATCCAGGTGAAACTGGCCAAGAGCTTCGCCAGAATTCACAAGGCCAACCTGATCAATTTCGGGATCTTGCCGCTTACGTTTGTGAATCCGGACGATTACGATTCCATCCGCCAGGGTGACCTGATTCGCATCGAACAGGTTCGTGCCGATGTTCAGGCTGGACTGGAACGCTTCACCGCGCAGCTGGTCCGAACAGGGAAGATGATTCCATTGCAGTTGGATGTTACGGACCGTGAACGCGGAATCCTCCTCGCCGGAGGCTTGGTCAACACGGCCACTGAGGCCTGACATTCGATGACCGCGTACCTGCAGGGTAATAAGCCAGAATAACGCGTATCAAGACCGTAGCACCGCGGGGCCGGCCGTCATCCCATGGGATCGCGATCGCGGGGAATTACGGACCCCGCCGTTCGCACGGCTCATAGTAAGCTCGTTCTCAATTTCCGCTTCGCATTTGTCGCGTCGACATTGCATTTTCGCCCCGGCCCTTGGCATGAGGCTCTTCACTCGTCCGGCCTCGTCGTTTCAATCGAACCTTTCGCCGGCCTCCTGTGACAACCGGGCTCACGGACGAATTGACTGTTGGATGGGCGGTCCTCCCCCTTCATTGTGCGCCGCACTCCACTACGCGCGCAGCGAGTAAGGAATCAGACGGTTGAAAACGGTCTCCAGGCGGGAAACGTCAGGAAGGTTTCTTGGTCGGACCTTGCTCGATTCGGTGCCGAACAAAGATCTCGTCAGGCTCTTGTTCTTTCAGCGGGACGAGGTTGCGTCCGCGATGCAGCTTCATTCGATCGGGCTCCGATTCCGTGACGAGAAACGTCACCGAAGCACCGCCGTCCCAGAATAGACTCAGTAAAGGAGGATCGTAGAGGAATGCGCCCTGACCCGCTCTGATCCACGGTTGCTGCGGCTCCCCTCGAAAATCGGCCGAAAACGTTCCATCGGGGCTGAGACGGAGCTTGATGAAACGCTCGTTGGCCGGCGAGACGTTTCCGTCGACCACTCTTGCTTCGAGCATCCACGTTCCTGCAACGCGGCCGTTGTCGCCGCGCACATCAAGCCTCGGCGATTCGGTCGAACAGCCTCCACAAAGCAGGAGTGCCAATGCAACGGCCTGAATCAGCGGCCTGACGGATTCTTTCTTTGCGTACATATCGCGGCGTGTCACAGGGGGAATGTAATAAGACGAGGCGACCCCACCGAGGTTTGGTCGCCCCGTCACTCTTGCTATGATAAGTGATCCTCTCGCGATCGACTTATCTAGAACCAGCCGCTGGAAGAGCTGCTCGCAGGCCAGTAGCCGCTGCTGGAGCTGCTGGCGGGAACGGCGTAATAGCCGTAGCCGCTGCTGGAACTGCTCGCGGGAGCCGCGTAATAGCCGTAGCCGCTGCTGGAGCTACTCGCCGCGGGGGCCGCGTGATAGCTGTAGCCGCTGCTCGAACCCGATGCACTCGCCGGCCAGTATCCGCTGCTGGATGAGCTGCCATACCATCCGCTGCCGCTCGAGGACGCCGCCCCCCAAGAAGCATAGGGCGCCCAGGCAAAGAAGCCCACGGCATATGATGCGAACAACATAACCATACCGACGACTGCTAGCATTACTGCAAGTCTTTTCATTGAAACACTTACCTCCTCATGGAATTAAATCCCATTCTTCTGTTCTCTCAATCGAAAACAGTTATCCCCTCGGTAAAGTCAAATACGGTTGTGTAATCGCTACCACGATTACCGATTCTTGTCAATATTTTTTCTGTCCGAGCCCTCTTGCTCTTGTCCACCCGGAGATCCCGGACATCCGACCTTCTGTCGAAAGTCCCTTGACTCACCCGGATCCTCTGATAGGATTCTCCCAAATCAGAACTTTGTCAAGGAATTTTTCGCCATGCAAGGAAAACCGGCACGTCCACTCAAAACCAGTCCTGAAGCGGGTGCTGGGAAGCGCCAAACTCGCCCCTGGCGGTTTCTTGGAATTTTTTCACTCAACATATCAATGTGCCGGCTCATTCTTCTCGTGTTTGGCATTATGTTTTCCGGTCCGCTCCTCGCCATTACAGGGGTAACGGGCCAATCCTACGGTCGGACCGAACTCTCGGATTCACCTTCCCACCGGGGTAAGGTTTCGGAATCCCCTTCCCGAACACACAAACCAATTGACGTCCTCGACATCATCCGATTGGCTCAGTCTCCCGGCGAGATCGCCAGAGAGAATACGGTTGCTCAACCGACGACGCGCTTGTCGGAAAAGATCAAGAAAGCCGGCGAACTATTGCACGAAGGCGATCGGGTTCGGGCCAAGGAGATGATACGGGAAGGCATCAGAGGCTGTCAGGGTTCAGCCGGAGACCTGAGGGACTGTGCCGATTGGCTCCGGGCACTCCGAGGACTTGACACGGCATTGACCGGCTCCGGGGAACGGATCGTCCTCACGAACTCCATCGGTATGGAGATGGTTCGCATTCCGGCCGGCGATTATATGATGGGGAGTCTCCGCCAAGAAATGGACTGGCTCCGGCTGACCTTCAAATCGACCTGGCGCGACGGGCATAAACAGTGGTTCCAGGACGAACTTCCCCTCCATCCGGTCCGTATCACAAAACCGTTCTACATGGGCGCCACCGAGGTCACGGTCGGCCAATTCAGGGAGTTCGTGCGAAGTACCAACCACAAGACCGACGCGGAAAAGGAAGACGGGGGAATGATTTGGAGCAATAAGGAGTATCGATGGACTCCCCGTAAGAACATGGCCTGGAACTCCGTGCCTTGGAGAATCTCCGATGACCAGCCCGTGGTGTTTGTGTCGTGGAACGATGCTCAGGCCTTTTGCCGGTGGCTCAGTCGCAAAGAGAAGCGGACGTACCGTCTACCCACGGAAGCGGAATGGGAAATGGCGTGCCGCGGTGGAGCGGCATGGGTCCGTTTTCCTTGGGGAAACAGACTGCCCGGAGACAGGGACACGAATTTCGGCGACGGATACCCCAAGCTCCCCGAAAGTCTTACAACGGTGAATGACGGCTACGAGTTCGTGTCGCCGGTGGGAAGCTACCCCCCCAATGCCTATGGACTGTACGACATGGGCGGCAACGTAATGGAATGGGTGCAGGACTTCTACGGGAGAAACTACTACGAAGGCTCTCCCCTCGAGGACCCGATGGGGCCTGATATAGGTACTTCCAGAGTCAACAAGGGCGGAAACTGGTTTGCCAGCCCCGCGGACGGCCGGTGCGCGTTCCGCGGTTTTTCCGGTCCGGAGATGAGTTTCTGGAATCTTGGTTTTCGCGTGGTCATGGAAGAGAAAGAGGACGAGGGCACGCTTTCCGCAAAGACTGAAGACGGCGTCCATTCTGCCCGCGCCGAATCCCGGGGATCGGCCGAGCTGCCTCCGACTACCGAAGACGGGTTGAGCCTGTTTCGACAGGCAATGTTTGCCGCGCAACAACAACAATGGGACGATGCGACGAGAGATCTCGAGGAAGCTCTCAAGATCTATGAAGAGCGTCAGGATCACATGTGGACTGCGCGGGTCAAGGCGACATTGGCCGGCGTCTATGCCGAGCGCGGGAGAAGGTATAAGAGCAAAGAGCTTTACACCCAGGCCTTGGCGGAGTTTCGGAAGATTGGCGACACCGCGGCCGCTCGGATACTTCTGGCCCGCCTGAGGGAACTCGAGACATCTCCCGGTGTGCGGGTAGTAAAGATCCGCAAGGGCGGCATCGCGGACAAGGCGGGCATAGTGGAAGGCGACACCATCATAGAATATGCGGGCGAGACCGGGTTCCGCGTCGCGGGATTCAAGAAGATTGTCGAGGATTTTGCGCATGCCGACCAAGTGACGTTGAGTATCTTCAATAACGACCAGATAACCACTACCGTGGTGCCGGGAGGAGAGTTGGGAGTCGCACTGGAAGACATCAAGAGACCCCGACGTCCCGCTCCGCCCCCCGATCAACGAAGGCCGCCGCCGAGGGGACGTGGGCGACCGGCTGGAAATCGTTAGAAAACCCGCAGGATCGGTACGCCGAGTGTATGATCCTCCGTGGATGCTTCGCGGGCGTCCTTCCATTACAGGAATGGAGGACGACTGCATCGACGGAGCTTGACAATACCCCCCTTGAAATTCAAACTGAACGTAAGATCCGCCACGTTTTCTTTGACGTGGAAGCTGTTCGTACGGTTCGAGGAATAGCTCAAGGAGAAGCATCTGCTTTCGGAACCGTCTTCTCGGGAAGGGGCCGGCGATGGACGAGCACCGTCCGCTGAGTTTTGAGCACCTGCAGCGTGATGAGGCCACCGAAACGATTGATTTCACAACGTGGGTGCCGAACGACCTGACCTTCACCGGCAGTTTTGATCTGAGAAACAGTGGGTTACGTTCGTTCACGAACCTGCTCGACGCAATCCCTATCCCGGCTTTTCTGGTTGATGGCGGGTACGCGGTCGTGTTCGGCAACACCGCGTCCGGCCTCGTGGGCGGCAGAGGTGAACACGCCGGATTGGTCGAGCTGAGCTCGCTGTTTCCCACTACGAGTGGTTGCGAGACCGTCCGAACCATGTTGGAGGCCACCTTCACCACCAGACAACCTCGAGTCACCGAGGCGGCCCTCATTGTACGGGGCGAGGAGATCTGGGGCCGGATTCACTTGCGATCCATCAGGATGGGGAGTGACCGGTTCGTCCTGGTCCTGGTCGAAGACCTGACTCTTGAGAAGAAGCAACTCCAGATCAATCAGCGACATCAGGAAGAACTCATTAGTGCCCGTAATGACCTGGAGAAGCGTGTTGAAGAGCGTACCGGCGAGCTTACCGCAGCCAACGCTCGGCTCCGAAACGAAATTCTCGAACGTCGACGCGCCGAGGAAGAATTGCGCATGGCTCACAATCAACTCGAGCAGCGAGTTCAAGAAAGAACATCGGAACTAAGGACGATCAACGGGCGCCTTATCAAGGAAATATTACATCGTCGGGAAGCCGAGAAAGCACTCAAGAAATCTGAGGACAAGTTTCGAACTATTTTCCGTCATTCTCTGGACGTGATCCTCCTTATCAGCGGTGAGGACGGAGCCATCATCGGCGGTAACGACGCGGTAAAGGACGTGCTGAATTACGAGATGGAGGACATCGTGGGCAAGCACGTTTCAATTCTCTACCCTCGCGGCGATGACCTTTCCGCGGTGGATAATCTTGACGAGGTTCGCCCTCATGGCCCGGTCTTTGAAGCTCAGCAGGTCTTGTGCGGGGACGGCCGAACGATTCCTATGGACCTCACGGCCACCACGATACCGTGGAACGGCGGAACCGCCATTCTTGCGACCTTCCGCGACGTCGGCGCCCGTGAAAGCGCCCTCGAGGCCCTACGAGACAGCGAAAAGCGTTACAGGACACTTTTCGATCAGGCGGGCAACGCCATCGTCGTCGAGAACGAGAAGGGAGAGATTGTTGACTGCAACCGGGCCGCGGCCACGTTGTCCGGATATTCGGCCCGTGAAATCACCTTGATGAAAATGTCGGACTTGTGTGTAGCCTCCGGTAGGGAACCGGCCGGCGACTCGCACGGCGCGATCGAGGGCGCAGGACCGGCCGAAATGGTTGTCCTGAAACGCGACGGTACGATGGTACCCGTCGAGGTGAACCGCGCGCCTCTCAGAACAGGGGGTGAAACCCTGTTTCTCTCCATCATGAGCGACATAACCGACCGTAAGAGAGTCGAACGGTTAACGCTGGCCCAACGCGATCTGAGCACGCGCTTGAGCGCGGTCTCCAACCTCGACGAAGCATTACTGCTGTGCGTTGACTCGGCGCTACAGGTATCGAAGATGGACTCTGCAGGAATTTACTTGACCAACAGGAGCTCCGGTCTCGATCTGGCCGCGCATCGCGGGCTGACGAACGCATTTCTGTCAAGGGCAACTCATCTGCACCCCCGTTCGCCCCAAACCCGGCGCATCATGGAAGGCCTGCCGGTCTATTCGGGACAGACCCCTGAAGGATCGCTCTTTTCTCCATTCGAACCGAGCGACGGTTTCGAGGCGATCGCAGTGATCCCCATTCATCACGAAGCGACGGTCATCGCGTGTTTCATCACGGGTTCACGGACGATGAACAGCGTATCTCGTTCCTTGAGCAACGAGCTTGAGGCGATCACTGCGCAAATGGGATCCGCTATTGCACGTCTGAGTGCCGAAGCGGCGTTGAGAAAGGCTCATCAGGAACTGGAGATCAGGGTGGACGAGCGGACCGAGGAACTCCTGGAAGCCAACAAAAGACTCGAACAAGAAATCACACAGCGCAAGACCGCGGAGCAGCATATCAGGAGATCTCTCCAGGAGAAGGAGGCGTTGCTCCAGGAGGTGCACCACCGAGTGAAGAATAACCTGCAGATTATTTCGAGCTTGCTTGCGCTGCAATCGACCCACGTACGGGACAAGAAAACGTTGGAAGTCTTGACGGACAGCCAGAGTCGTATTCGTTCCATGGCCTTCATCCACGAGCACTTGTACCGGTCGCAAGATCTTGCAAGGATCGACTTTGCAGCGTACATTAGGGATCTCTTGGGCGCCCTGCTCCAATCGTACTCGCATGTGGGGAGTCGAGTCTCCTTGAGATTGGACGTCGACCCCGTGTTTCTGGGAGTCGGGACGGCCCTTCCGTGCGGCCTGATCATGAATGAACTGGTTTCCAACTGCCTCAGGCATGCCTTTCCCGGCGACCGCAATGGAGAAATCCTTGTTCGGGTTCGCAGCACCGGAGCCCGTACGTACGAGCTGAGTGTCGCGGACAACGGTACGGGTCTCCCCGAGCAACTGGATTATCGACAGTCCGACTCGCTGGGATTGAGACTGGTCACCAATTTGACGGAGCTCCAGCTTCGCGGCAGTCTCGACGTATCTTCGCGCAACGGAACGACGGTCAAAATCGAGTTCGAGGACCGAGAGCACATCAACCACAAGGAAGACAACTGATGCATTCTTCGATTCTGGTAGTTGAAGATGAGGTCGTGGTCGCCATGGAGATCGAGGAAAAGCTTCGAGCTATCGGTTACGACGTAGTCTCCATATGTTCGTCCGGCGAGGAAGCGATCTCGGGCATTGAAGCGCGGCGGCCGGATCTTGTGCTCATGGACATAAGACTCGACGGGAGACTCGACGGTATAGAAACGGCGGAACTCATCCGCAAGAACCACGACCTTCCGGTCGTGTACCTTACCGCATATGCAGATGATGCCACGCTCAATCGGGCCAAATTGACCGAGCCCTTCGGCTACCTCGTCAAGCCGTTTTCCCAAACCGAGTTGCGAACCACTATCGAGATAGCGCTCCACAAACACGTACAGGACGTGAAAACGAAAGAGATGGCGCAGTGCCTCGCCTCAACCGTCAATGTTCTCGGTGCGGCGTTGATTGTTGCCGACCTGGAGGGTAACGTCAAACATCTCAATCACGTGGCGGAGTCTCTGACCGGATGGAGCGCAAGCGAAGCAATAACGAAGCAGTTCAGTGAGGTGTTCGTGCTTCAGGATCCCAAGACCGGAAAGATCCTGGAAAACCCCGTTTCCATGCCGTTGAAGATGGGATTCAGTTCCGGGGCTCACGTGGCCGTTCTGAAGTCCAAGCATGAGACGGACGTGTACATCGAACATACCGTACTCCCCATAACCGACTCCGAGGGGAGGTTTTCAGGGATCATCATTGCGTTTCAGGAAGTCTGGGGAGACCGTCCGGATTGGGACGGCTGGTTCAATCTCGCGGCCAACCTTTATCTCACGGCCGCACTCTTGTCATCCGACGGGGAGCATGCGAAAGCGGTATCGTTCTACAGAAGGGCTCTCCTGCTCTTCGAGAAGCACTTGGGGAGTGATGACGACAGAGTCCTCAATGTGGTCAGAGATCTGTCCGCCCTGTACAAGTCCATGGGCCGGCAGGACGAAGTCCGGAAACTTGAGACCAGATTCTCGGCACTCAGTGACCGGGCGGATGAAACCGAATGGGAATCCCAAGATAACCAGGCTTGACTCCGCCGCAAGTTTGCGTGCGAAGAGGATCGAAGGACCGCTCTCGGCCGGATACCCCTCAGGGTACCGCGGGACCGGCCATGTAGTGCTGCGCAACCGACCATTCACCCATGGGGGCGGAAGAGATCGACGACCAGTGTGTCGTTTCAAGGAGAGAAATAACGAAGCATTGTCGCCGCGCAGCGATACCGACCGTATGTGCGCCTGCGAGAGCTTAACGGCGTGGGTCTCTCAGTCGGTTCGTCGCCATATTCCTGCAATGCTTCGAATCAACAGCACACCGAAGGCCAGGAAAACAAGTGCGCGAGCAATTGTGGTTCGGTCCCCGTAGTCTCCGGATTGAATTGCAGGAAGAAGGAAGTACCCCATGACGATCATCCCGATGGAGCACAGGACGATCCTCGTGATGGGGTTCAAGAATTTCTTTCCGGCCATTGACTCCTCCGCTGGTTGAGTAGTGAATCGACGCGACCGGCACCAAGGCAAAGCCGGCGGCCTCGTGTTGCGGCGGATACCGCAGGTTTGGGCGAAATCCGGACGTCGCGGTCGTTTTCGCATCCGCCGACTGTACCATGTGCGACATGATTGCCGCTGCCCACGCGGTTCCGCGCGGGCAATCGGCCTTCTGGGCCGATTTGAGACGCCGGACTGCAATCCGGTATCCCCAGCAAGCCCACGTGACTGCACATTGGAATTCAAAGTCCTCCACCCGAGTCTAACGTGCTCGTCCGATCCGTGCAACAAAACGTTCCAATGAAGGGACGATCCCTGGAACGATTCGGACCGGTGCATTGCGGATAAAGACTCGGGGCCTCGCACTCATGAAAGTCAATCGGGTGAAGAACGGCGTGCGGGATAGAGCCCGGCGCAAAAGGTCATAAAGAGCTTTTTCTCTCTCCCGATAATTGGGGAATTTATTGTTTTTTCTTTGCGATACTGCTATAGTATGGAAAATGGAAGCTTGACGGATCACATGCAGGGGAAAAGGCATTTTTGATGCAACCGGGCGGAATGAGGCGGTCGAGCGGAACGGGAGAGCGGTTTCGCTCCTGCTCACGGAAGTCGGCGACGGTGAACGAGGCAGGTTAACCAGACGGGATGATAGGGTTAACCGGTGTTGTGGCTCTGTCGCGGGGGACACGAGAACGGCCGATCCTGCCGACCTGTCCCGAGATGGGCTTCCGGAGACTGATGTCCGGAGCGATCTCCGTTGATTGCACTCATCATGGAGGGGATTCCGCGCAAGGATATGGGGAGTTGCATTTCCCTCCGGTCTTCGATGTGGATTTCACGGTACTTCGTGAGAGTGAGTTCTCGACGAGCAGGAAGTAGTTGAACATGTCCGGCTTCAGCGGTACGGTGACCAATACGAGCCTTCACGACATCATTCAACTCATTTGCATAGGACGCAACTCCTGTCGCATGTGCGTGAAAAGCCGAGATAAGAGAGGATGGATATATTTCCGAGATGGTGAGATAGTTCATGCGGAATGCGACGACTTGATGGGAGAGGAGGCATTTTACGCCATAGTCTCCTGGGAGCTCGGACTGTTTGAATGCGATGTTGTTCCGACGGAAACGGAGACCATCCAGGAAAGTTGGGACTTTCTGCTTATGGAGAGTATGCGCCGACTCGACACGCTGTGGAGCGCGGGATGATGGATGAGCCTTTGTCGGGGGCCGCGTACCGACACCACCCGTCGTGCACCGAGAGCAGGGTGCCATGCCGGTCATGCGTTCACGCGGGGCGCTTTAAGGTTTGGCGCATCATGGAGCGACGGCACGGGTCCGGAGGCATCTGAAGCGAAGTTTACCCGTCACGGATAAGGCTCGCGGCGAGCCGACTAAGGGAACGAAATGGCAGATCTTATCTTAACGAAACAAACCCTGGATCGGATCGACCAGGTACTCCAGTCCTTATTGACGGCCAGCGGGGCTCATACCGTGCTTCTGATCGACAAGGCGGGACAGTTGATCAGCTTTCAAGGAACGATGGATCAAGAGAAGGTGGCATCTCTGGCCGCATTGACCGCGGCCAATTACGGAGCCACGACCGCAATCGCTCGTCTTTTCGGGGAGGAAGAATTCACGTTGCTCTTCCACAAGGGAAAGGAAGAAAACATCCATTTTTCCAACGTTGGGGAAGAGTATCTGATGATTACCGTCTTCAACAACAACACTCATCTGGGCTTAGTACGCCTCGAGGTCCGCAAGGGCCTGGAGCACATAGAAGCAATGTTCGCGGAGAACTTGCGGCAGTGGTTCAACACCTGAGTCGAGCGTGAAGCACCTGACAGGATGATTTTTAATGGCCATAATAAGTTTTCGTTCCGATGAAATTCACTGCAAGATTGTTTATTACGGCCCTGGGAGGGGTGGGAAGACCACCAACCTGATAACCATTCACAAAGCTCTTGGACACCAGGTCAGGGGCGAGCTCCTTTCCATAGACACGGCAGGGGATCGCACTCTGTTCTTCGATTTCCTTCCCATGGATCTCGGCAGCATTGGAAAGTTCAGAATCAAGATTTCTCTCTATACCGTCCCGGGTCAAGTCAGGTACAACGATACGAGGAAGCTGGTGCTTAAGGGGGTGGACGGAATAGTATTCGTTGCCGACTCTCTTGAGGCGAGAAAAGGCAATAACGTGGAAAGCCTCGGGAATTTAAGAGAGAACCTGCAGGATCAGGGCAAGAGTCTGTCGGACCTCCCCCTGGTCCTCCAGTATAACAAACGAGATCTGGCCGGCAGCAAAGTTGCCTTGCTTCCAGTTGAAGAAATGGAGGCCGACCTGAATTCCAACGGTCATTACCCCTCGTTTCCTGCAAGTGCCTTGAAGGGGGACGGAGTGCGAGAGACTTTTAAGAAAATCTGCATGATGACCGTGGTGGACGTCAGTGCGCGATTGCTCAAAGACAGGGGCATGAGTCTCACCGGCTAGGATCTATCATCAGGGACCATGGAGTGGATTTGTGGCTGACCAGAACAGACACAAGACGCCCGAAGAGCTTGGCGAAGCCGTCGGGAAGAAGATTGAGGAACTCTTCGGGGGCATGTTTGGGGACGAAGCTCCTCAGCAGGAAGAGTCGCCGTCAGGTGCTCCGCGAGGCGAGAGGGGTGGGATGGAGGCCCGGCAAGGACCGTCAAGTCCGAAGCCCCAACCAAGGCCCGCCGTCGAGAAGAAACAGCAGCCGGCCGCTCGGGCCGGTGCGACTCCGGTGACCGCCGGAGCGGCCAGGCCGGAGGATCGCCCCGGCCGACCGGTTTCCGGACAGAAGCGTGGGGGCACTTTTGACGACATCGTCGAGCAAATGGAGATACTCATCTTGAACCTGGAGTGGGAGGTGTCTCCCGAGTCCGTTAACGGCTTGATCAAGAAGTTCAAAGAGTTGGAAACGTTTTTTCCGGGGACCGGGCAGGCAAGAACCATCCTTGCAATGAACGGCCGCGGTCTTCGGCGTTTTGCCGCCCCGGATGCGGTTCCGCACCCCTCCTTGATCAAGTTGCTTCAGGACAGCCTCGCCGCGCTCAAGCAAATCCATTCCTCGAGAGGCAAGCGCCCACCAAGCGATGCACTTATTGCAGGGCTCTCGGCAAGCTACAGAGAAATCATGGCGGCCACTCCTGCGGACCGCCGTCCCGGGCCTGCCGAACCCGGTGGAGTGGACGACGATCGGCGAGTCTACATGGCCCTGGTTAAGAATGTCGGCACGGCAGTCCATTCCCTTGAAGAAGTGAGCCGGCGTCTCGCGCGTATCCTCGGCGTGTTACGACAGGGGGGGGAAATGTCCGGCGACGAGATAACCAGGCGTCTGGGCACGCTCGAGCATCTCTTGTCGGAACGGGTGGGACAACTCTCTTCGTTCCACAAGGAGATGGCAAAAGTACCTGTTGGGGCCGGAAGGGGGACTCACGGCGATGAGGGCGGTCGCATACCCGGAACGACTTCGGACGGCCTGCTCATGCTTGCCTGGGAAGGCATCAATCTGGCCGTTCCTTCGTCCACGGTGGCTGCCATGTACCCGCTCTCCGAATCTCAGGCTCATCAGTTTCAAGATAAGCCCTCCATCTCCATTGGATCGCGTTCAATCCCTCGCTTACCCTTAAAGAAGCCCAAGGGCGGGGAGCGGGCGGGAAGTCGGCCCCCCGCGTGGCTCGTCCACCTCTTGCACGCCGACAAGGAGTATTTTCTGTTGGTCGACCGGTCTTTGGGATTTCGCGTTACCCCAAAAGGAATGAATCTTACCGAGCAGACCCGAATCAAGATCGGGGCAACGTCCTTCGCCCTCCTTAACCTGGCGAATTTTCGCTAGCTCATCAGGCCCCTGACGCCATGAATGCTCGAGTAAAAGACCAGGTTGCAGGCAGATTCAGACAGAGAGTCTTCGAGCCCCGGGTGTTCGGACGTTACTGCCTAATCGACCAGATATCCAAGGGGGGCATGTCGGACATTTACCTGGCCAAGACCGTGGGAGAGTCGGGCTTTCAGAAGCCGTTGGTCATAAAGAAACTCATACCCCGTTATGCCGCCAAGCCCAGCTTCGTGAAACGATTCGTCAATGAGGCCAAGACCCTAGCACGCCTGAACCACTCCAACATCGTTCAGGTCCTGGACATGGGGATCATCGACGGAGAATACTATATTGCCCTCGAGTACATCGAGGGGAGAAATGTGGCCCACATTACGTCCAAAGCGGCCAAGACCGGCCGATCCCCCTCGTTGGAATTCGTCCTCCACGTCGTCATGGAACTGGCCCGGGGACTGGCGTACTCGCACCGCAAGAAGGGCGAGACCGGCGAAAACCTCATGCTTGTGCATCAGGATATCAACGCCTTCAACGTCATGGTTTCTTACGAGGCCGAAGTGAAGATCATCGATTTCGGCATTGCCCGGATATTTCTGGACAAGCAAGAAGTCGAGAATCTGCCCGTCGCGGGAAAGCTCCTCTATTTTTCTCCCGAGCAACTCCGGAAAAAGCCGGTGGATCGCAGAGTCGACATTTATGGAACCGGTGTTCTCATGTATGAAATGCTTGCCGGGGAAAGACTGGTGGAACACCAAGAAACGGTTGGGGACACCGTGAAGGCCATCCTGGAAGTGAACGTCGCGGAAAAGGTGGCCAAGAGCGACAAGATTGGTGATGAACTGAAACCAATCCTCAGCAAGGCCATGGCGTTCGACCCTGCCGATCGGTATTCGTGGATGGAGGAGATGATACAAGACCTTCGGGGGGTGATCAGGAAATGCGGCATAGACACTGACTCGAGTGAATTAGCAATGTACATGAAGGAGCAGTTTCACCGCGAAATACTGTTGGACCGAAGACGCATGAGAAAGTTGAGCTCACACAAGCTGACGGGCTCGGTCGCCGTTCCCGTGAGTACCGCGGCGCTCACGTTGACTCCTCCGTCAACACTGGATAGGGATGTGTTCAGTGCCCCTCTGACGCCTGCTTCATGGCCCTTTGACCAACAACACGAATCCCGGGACGAGACGTTTCAAATTCCTCACAAGACACTTACCGTTCCCGCCGGCACCATCATCTTCCGACAAGGAGACCCGGGCAGGGACTTGTATGTGATACGCACCGGAAGGGTGAAACTGTCCCTTGCCGTGGGCAACGTCGAACAAACAGTCGCCGTTCTGCAAGAAGGAGATTTCTTCGGTGAGACCGCATTGATAAACGAAGCTCACCGATCCGTCTCCGCCCGCACCCATGAAGATAGTGTTCTCGTGTGTCTGGACAGAGAGATTTTCGCACACCTGATTCACGATGATTTTGCAGGAAGCGTGATCGCAAACCTGGTGGAAAAACTCCGAGATTCACGCGCGCACTTCGAAGGCGTCCTGTTGGATGACAGTCTCTCACGACTGATCTTTGCGCTCGTGTTTTTTCAACGCAGACTGAACCGCCGAAACGGAAGAGATATAGACCTCACGGAATTACGCGAGTTATTCCGGCTGCAGGACGCCGAACTGGTCAAGAAATACCTTACTAAGTTGGAATCGCTAAACATTCTTCAGACCGATGACCAGGCTGTACGCATCACCAACGCCGACACACTTGAGAATATTCTTGGCGTCTTGAGGGGTCAGGGCAAGTTTGTCCTGAAACTTTGACCTGCCAAGGCGGACCGAAGGCGCGCGGGGCACGTCCCTTTGACCTTGTCCGAGTCCCGGTATGAGTGATGCACATTCGATCCTAGAGGAAAGAGCATGAAGGCTATCGTTATCAACGCCGCTCCCCGCATGGAAGCGGGAAACACACAAATGATACTCACCCCGTTTCTCGTCGGTATGCGTCACGAGGGTGCGAAGATCGACATTGCTCTCCTGGCCCGAAAGGAGATCAATCGTTGCGAGGGCTGTTTCACTTGTTACGCGGCCACACCGGGTTCGTGCATACATCATGACGATATGGAAGCCCTCATCGACCGAATCCGCGGTGTTGACACGATGATTCTGGCCACCCCCGTGTACCTTGACGGCATGACTTCCTTGGCCAAGATTTTTGTCGACAGATTGGTGGCGTTCATGGACCCGCACTTCGTTGCCGACAAGGTCGGCGTCAGGCATCCCCTGCGTTGGAAATTTCCGGAGAAGCTCTTCCTCGTTTCGGTCTGCGGGTATCCCGGACTTCACAATTTCGATCCGCTCCTTCTTCACATGAAGGCCATCGCGAAAAATCTTCATACCGAATTCTGTGGAGCCCTGCTTCGACCGGGTGTCTACTCGTTGCTGCTGAAAAAGAAATATCCCGACAGGATCAGGGAGGTAATGGACGCGATTCGGGGAGCGGGCGAGGAATTGGTGCGACACGGCAGGGTGTCGGCCGGCACTTTCGACGCAGTCGCAAGCGATATCTGCTCGGATAGGGAACTGATCGACACGGCCAACGCCTATTGGGATCGGGAATTGGAGAAGTCCGCCGACCAACCGGCATGACAAAGGTTCCGAACCAATTTCTCTTCGCTCCCGCCTCCCTTTACAAGAGGGAGCAATGCGTGCTTTCCCCCACCTTGGCAAGACGCGGTCGGGGGGATTCCTTGCCTTATCATCTCGTTTCCCGTCCTGTATACTTTCAACCATGCTCACACGACAAGGCCTCGTCTCCGCAGTAGTGTTCCTGATCTCGATGATTCCCTCGGTCTGCGCCGGGGGAGGCATTCTCCACATCTTTCCTCCAAAATTGGAGAATAGGGCCTTTGCCGTGGCCCGGCCTAATCTGCTTGTCTCCAAGTCCATGGTCACCGTATCGGAGAAAGTCATACGTACGAGAATTGATCAGACGTTTCTGAATGACAACGAATTTCCCGTAAAGGGCCTGTTTCTGTTGCCGTTGGATAAGTCCAACGGCCCGGTCGAGGTCGAGGTCAGGGTCGACGGTACTCGAAGTCCGTACAGCATCGTTCCCTCCGAAGAGTTCTTTCCCACACTGAAGAAACTTACGACGTCCATGCGCGATCCGTCTCTCTTGGAACTGGCCGGAAAGGATGTCCTCGTGATACGGCCTATAGGAATGGGAGTCGGCGGGCAGAAGTCGTTTCTCATTCAGTACGAACATCCTCATCGGCTCCGTGGGGATAGGTTGGACCTTTCTCTATCAATGGCGGGCGAGCGATATTCTCTTGGTCCGGTCGGGGAGTTCGAGATAGGCGTTCGATTCACCTTGTCACGGACGGTACGAACCGTTCTTTCCCCCACCCATCACATCTCGGTGTCAAGAGAAGCTCCCCACCGCTGCCTAATTAAGAGCCGTCACAAGGACACGGCCATTCGCCACGATTTCATGTTGCTCACGACCTTCGCAGGGAGAAACCTGAATCTTCGGGTCCTTGCCCACCGATCTCCAGGCAAACCGGGCGCGTTCATGGCCTTGATCGAACCGCCGTTGAACCCCGGAGGGAGCAAGGATCCCGACCGAGACATCGTCATACTGCTGGACACCTCGGGAAGCATGGCCGGAGCCGAATTCGAACGTGCCAAATCAGTTGCAGCTGCAGGTTTGGAGCGGTTGGGTCCCGGCGACAGGTTCAATGTGGTGACGCTTGGAACCGGACCGAGACGGCTTTCGGAAGGGCTCATGCCGGCTTCCAGGGAAAATGTTCTCGAGGCGGTTCGATTCGTGAACTCGAGGGTATGTGAAGGAGGGAGCGATCTATACAACGGACTGATGGATGCGCTGGAACTGTTTGTTTCCAAGAACCGGTCCAACGTGGTTTTGCTGATCGGTGACGGGAGGGCCACGGTAGGCGTGACGGATGCGGAGACCATCATCGAGCATGTCGACAAGAGCAACGCCGTTGGAGCGCGGATCTTCGTTACGTCTCTGGGAAATGCCGCCGACGTGGCGCTCTTGGATCGTTTGGCAAATACAACGAGGGGCGGTGCCATTCATCTTTCCCCCGGCGACGATCTCGAATCGACGATGAAACGCTTTTTTTCTCGGATATCTCCTCCCAAGGTCTCGGACATTTCGTTGGACTTCAAGGGTGCATCAATCGAGGATGTGGTGCCGTATCCCGTTCAGGATCTCTTCGGAACCGAAAGCGCTATCGCATTCGGCCGATATTCCGGAGACGCGGATGAGCAGGCTCGAATCACACTGCGTGGGAAAGGGGATACGGAAGCACGTACAACGGTAACGAAAAAGTTCTCTCTCCCTCTGGTTGCCCCGGAACACCCGTACATACCGGAAATCTGGGCCATGAGACAAATAGCTCAACTCGTGGGGAAATACAGACTCAACGGACGGTTGCCCGAATTGGCCAAGAAGACTACGAATCTCGCCGAGGAGTTTGGGTTCCTCGATCCGTTACCCTTCAGTCACGACAACCGGGACCCCCGTGTGCGATCAAGTACGCCGGCCGCGGCCAAATTGTTATGGCGCTTCAAGACTTCGTGCGTGCCCGCCGAGGTCGCATCAAGTACCTTCAAGAGAATCCGGGGGAAGATGTTTCGCAGGGACGAAGCGGGATGGATCGATACGGCTTACCAACCGAACATGCCCGTCAAGGATGTCGCGTTCTTGAGTGACGAGTATTTTTCCAGTCTTCGGGCCGACCCGCAGATGGGAGCCTACCTTGCCGTCGGCCCAAAGGTGACCGTCGTGGTCGGCGGTGATGCCATACGGTTTGGTCCCCCATAATCGACCCCTCTCGCCGGCGTTCACGGTTTATCCCGTGACCCGAGATGTGAAAGGACTTCCTTCGTGATATCGCGTCTCAAAGGATTATCCGGGAAACAACACCCTTCGCCTATGGCAAGGATGCCTTCATATCGGGCCGGATCGCTGAGATAGAGTGTACACACGTGGCGATCGTTTCTGCGCGCCAGCGCAGGACACGGGTTCGTGTAGTGGCCGTACAGCATGGACCCCATCCTGCAGATCACTTGCGTGCAGCAGAATCCGCATCCCACGCAATTCAATGAATTATTCACCTCCGCGCCTCCTTGACTCCTACACGGTCCGTATACCCGGTGACGAGGTTCGGATCCATCGCCCGGGGACTACCCGTTCGGTCGTTCCGTTCCGTCCTTTCCGAAGAAAGACGCGTAGATCCGTCGTATGGCGTTGGTCGTCGCGAAGTAGTCTTTCAGGAGATCCTCTTCCCGGCCGTTGCCGTACCCCATACGCACCGCCAGACCGGAGAGTTTCTTCCCCGCCAGGGGCATTCTGTTGACGCTTCGATGTTCCATGATTCTCAGCCGGTCTTCCAGATTGCTCAGGAAACGATACCCCGAGTCTAGTGCAAGAAATGTCTGCTTATCCAACAGTCCTGCACGCCTCATCTCCGCCAGGGCTTCCAGGGTGTTCCGGCAGAGGATTCTGGGGTGATGCTTCGCGTACTTGAGGATGTGCCCCTGCACGAAGAACTCCACGTCCACCATGCCGCCGTGTCCGGTCTTCATGTCCACGTGCAGTTCGTCTTCCAATGCCAGTTCCCTTTGCATTCTCGATCTCAGACGGGCGATCTCGCGAATGTCGTCGTCGGACGGCTCTGTTCTCATGATGCAGTCCCTCACGATCGCTTGAACCTCGCCGGCCGGTTCCGGGGGACCAATCACGGTTCGTCCCTTGATGAGGGCTTGTTTCTCCCACAACTGTGAACTGGTGCGGTGATACTCCCTGAACGCATCCAGCGAACACACCAGCGGCCCCTTGTTTCCCGAGGGCCTGAGTCTGGTGTCGATGGCAAACGCGGTCCCCTCTGATGTCGGAACGCTGAGAATCGAGATAATCCGATTTGCGAGCCTCGTGAACCACTCGTGGGTACCAAGCCGTCCCATCTCCTGAACAGGCGAGTCATAAATGAAGATGACGTCCAGGTCGGAAAGATATGTCATCTCCATCCCGCCGAACTTGCCCATGGCAAGCACCACGAAGGGCAGCGTGTCCGAGAGATCCGTCGGGCCGTACTTTCTGGTCATTTCCCGTGCAGCCAGTTCTACGGCGATCTCAAGGCACGCTTCGGCCAGCTCCGTCACGAGCCATCTTGCCCCCGTGGATTCGATCTCCCCCAACAGATGACGAACACCGATAAGGAGCATCTCTTCGTGCTTGAATATCCGGATCACATCCAACTTGACCTCAAAATCGTCATAAAACGCGAGTCTGTCGGAAAGCTCTTCCGCAAGCGGACGCCTCTCCGTTGGATGTTCGTGAGCGCCGCTGGAAATGAGAGAATCAATCGCCTGAGGATGGTGGATAAGAAGCTCGGTGAAGAAGCCGCTTTCACCGAGGATCTTCATGAGAAAACCCACTGTGGGAGGGTTCTCCAGCAGAGTCGAAAAGTAACCGGAACTCGATTGCAACGATTCGATATACGCGGCGAGAGACACGAGAGTGCCGCCCGGTTCGGGGACTTTCAGAAGTTCTTCGATGAGTAGCGGAGCAAGCCGTGCCAAGAGAGTCCGTCCTTTCTCCGAATCAAGTGACGCCGGGGACGGGTCCACAAGATCTCGGAGAATGGGATAGGATGCCGCAGGGTCTTCAAAACCGTATTCCTCCAAGAGTGCGAGGGTCGCAAGCTCGTCATGGATCGTCTCCACTAATCGCCTGGTTCGGGAGGATACTTTCAGGAGAGTTTCCTCACTCGTCTGGTGGAACATACTGGAGAAGAGATCCTCCACGAATCGACGACGTTCATCCAGGTCGCGCAGAAATGCAGGGAGCGCGTCATCGCGGTATCCCAACCGTCGAGCCAGTTCCTCCTGTTCTTCCCTGCTCTTGGGGAGATCGTGGGTTTGCAGCTGGTGATTGATCTGGATGCGATGCTCTATCTTGCGGAAGAAAAGATACGCCTCGGCCAATCCTTCCGAAGTGGTTTCGTCGAGCAGTCCCGCTTCCCGGAGAAGAGCCAGCGCGCGAAGCGTGCCGGAGGACCGAACCCGAGGTTTTCGGCCTGCGTTGATCAGTTGAAGCGCTTGGACAAAGAATTCGATTTCCCGTATTCCGCCTTGTCCCAACTTGATATTGAGGCCGGGTTTTCTCTTGAGCTGCGATTGGATGCTCATCTTCATCGCGCGCATATCTTCCAAGGTCGAGTAATCAAGGTGTTTTCTGTAGATGAACGGCTCGAGTTCCTCCATGAATTCCGCCCCGAGTTCAATATCGCCTGCGACGGGCACGGCCTTCATCATGGCGGCCCGCTCCCAGGTCCTGCCCCATCCCAGGTAGTAATCGATCGCGTTGGTTATGGACGGCACGAGTTCGCCCTTCTCGCCTTCGGGCCGCAACCTCAGGTCCACCCGAAAGACGAATCCGTCCTCGGTGATGTCGGACAGGCTTCGTACGACGGACCTCACCAATGACTCATAGAATCGCAGGACCGGAACGCCCTGCGGCCCTTGTGTACGGCCTTCCTCCGGTCCGCGAAGAAAGATCAGATCCACATCCGAGGAGAAGTTCAATTCCCTGCCCGCCACCTTGCCCAGGCCGAGAACCGCGAGACCGACCTGATCGCCCACCCCTTCCGGGGTTCCGTACTTGGTAATGAGCCCAACCTTGTGAAAATCCAGGGCCGCCTGAATACAGGCCGCAGCAAAATCCGACAGTTCCGCCATCACTTCCCGGGTGTCCGCGAGCCCGGCGAGATCCCTGCATCCTATCCTCAGGTACTCTTCCTCCTTGTAAAGGCGAAGAACACGATCGAAGCCCGCCGTGTCGTGAATATCGTCGAGTCGTTGTTCGAGTTCCCTCGCCATGACCGCCCGACCTCTCACCGTCCGAAAGCCTCCCGCAAGAAACAACGAGTTCAGCAGTTCCGGGGTTCGGCGAAGAATGGAGAACAGGAACTGCGAACCGCCGATAGTTGCCAAGAACGGGTCCCGGATATCCTTCTCCAGGATCGCCTTTCTCACCAGTGGTTGAGTCTCTTCCGACAGCAAGTCGTCAAGACGACCCACAGTCGCGGCAGGATTCGGGGTGTCTCGAAAAGCATTCAGCAATTCTTCCCTCTGCCCGGGCAAGACGCTCGACAACAGATCGATCGTCGCCGGGCAATTGCGTTCCATGTAACCGCTCAGGTTGCTTGCATCCATACGTTCCGACCTCGTGAACCCGCCTCAGCCTCAACAAGAAACACCGACTTCCGCATCCGCATATAGTGAGCACGACGCCAAGAGGCCGTCGCTTTTCTTCGTGTCGGGTCTCCGTATGGCAGTCTACCATTCCCCCCCGGATCATTGCCAGTGGACCGAGGTGCTTGTCGATGAACACTTGGTGCCCTGAAAGGACGCACCTTCAACAGCCGTGGGTTATACAGATTGTCTCGAAACCGGGAGAGCGAGATGAGTCCCGCGCAGAACGCCGGGATGGCGTGCGCTGCCAAAGCAAGGATGCGTGTCTTGAATACGTAACCGCACTTGCGAAAACGACTGCACAGCTATACGCTTGGAGGAAAAAGGGAGATTGGCCGGGCCGCACGGCTCGCCTACAGAGCCAGGTACTCCTTGACCACTCGCTCGGTCGACATGATTCCTTCCATGGTGTCGGAGTGCACCATGCGTCCCTTCTCGATGATATGCCCGCGATCGCACACGCGGCGACAAAATCTCAGGTTCTGGTCTGCAAGCAGCACCGTCACTTCATGGCCTCGGATGGTATTGATCACGTCTGCAAGCATTCGCACGATGAGGGGAGCCAGGCCTTCCGAGGGCTCGTCAAGAAGCACCAGATCCGGGTTCGCCATGAGGGCCCTTCCCAAGCTGAGCATCTTCTTCTCTCCGCCGGACATGTTCAATCCCTTTTGTTTGCGCCGGGTATTGAGGACGGGAAAGAGTTCGTGCACCCTCGATTTGTTCCAGTAGCCGCTGCGCTTGGCTACCCGGGCCGCGATTTCAAGATTCTCTTCACAGGTGAGATCCGGAAAGATGCGCAGATCGTCCGGCATGTAGGCGATTCCCAATGACGCCAATGCATAGGGTGGCCGTCCCTGCACCTCTTGCCCGTTGAAAACGATGGAGCCGCTCTTGGGTGGGGTCAACCCCATTATGGAACGCAGTGTCGTGGTCTTGCCGACTCCGTTTCGCCCGAGCAAAGCCACCACTTCCGCGGTGTCCACATCCAGGGAGATGTCCTGCAACACGTGCGACGTACCGTAATAGGTATTGACATCCTTCAGAGTAAGGATCACTCAATCACCTCCTCCCCCAGATAGCATTCTCGGGTTTGTTTGTCGTTCTTCACTTCTTCGGCAGTTCCGTCGCAGATGATCTCTCCCCGGTGCAGGACCATTACACGGTCGGACAACGAAAAGACGATGTCCATGTCATGCTCGACGATCACGAATGTGGTTCTGCCGGTTGCCGACAGCCGTCGGATCGTCTCCAGAGTCTCCACACGCTCAACGGGATTCATCCCCGCGGTAGGTTCGTCCAAAAAGAGGAGTTTCGGCTTCACGGCCAGCGCGATCCCTATTTCAAGGAGACGCTGGTCTCCGTGGGAGAGTTCCGAGGCCAGGTCGTGGGCTCTCCCGACCAGCTTGAGCTGTCCGAGCACTTCCATGACCCTTTCGGTTACGCCGCGTTCGCGGCGGAGGCTCCGAAACACATGGTGGGCCTTGCGCACAATGCCCAGGACCGGAATTTGAATATTCTCGAAGACGGTGAGATCGGGAAACACGTTGACCACCTGAAACGAGCGGCACAGACCCAACCGGACTCGACGATGGGTCGGCAGGCGAGTGATGTCCCGACCTTCCAGGAACACGCGGCCGGCATCCGCGGCAAGCGTTCCCGAAAGTATGTTGATCAGCGTAGACTTGCCGGCACCGTTGGGGCCGATGATGGAGGTGATTTGACCCGCGTGAATCTCGAAGTTCAGCCCGTCCGCGGTTACCACCCTTCCAAAAGCCTTGCTGAGGCCCTCGACCTTGAGGAGTGAACTCATGAAGCACTCTCCTCTCGGAATTTCCTTCCCCATCGGGCCAGGTACTGCTCTGCGGACCCCATGGCTCCGCCACGGAAGCCCATGATGATGACAAGAAGAATAATTCCCAACCACAGCATCCAGTTCTGGGTGAATCGCTCGATGATCTCCCTCAACACCACAAAAAGGACGCTGCCCACGATCGGTCCGCTGAAGGTATGGAGCCCCCCGATCAAGCTGACCAGTACGGGCTCGGCCGAGTGGGTCCAGTGTGCGGAGAAGGGATCGGAGTTGCTCTCGAGCATGGCGCCCAGCGATCCGGCCAGACCGGCAAACGCGCCGGATATGACGAATGCCGCCAGTCGGTAGCTCTTGATCGAAATTCCCGCGAACGACGCGCGTTGGTGGTTCTCACTGATGCCGGCGAGCACCAGGCCGAAGGGAGACGAACGAATGCGGTGAATTATCCACACGGTGAGGGCGAAGAAGAATACCACAAGGAAATAGTATTGACTGTCCTTGGCGATGGAGAATCCGAGCAACGGATTTCTTCCGATCCCCACTAGGCCGTCGTCGCCTCCGGTGATGTCGCGCAGGTTCCAGATCAGTGAGAACACCATCATTCCGAAGGCCAAGGTGAGCATGGCAAAGTAGATCTCCGTGTGGCGAACGCAGAAAAACCCTATCACCAGAGATGCGACCACCGCCAAGCCGACGCCGGCCAGGATCCCCAGAAGGGGGTCGGGGTTTATGTGCAGGTAGAACAGCGCCATCCCGTACGACCCGGCCGCGTAGAAGGCCGCGTGTCCGAAGGACAACAGGCCGGTACGGCCCAGGAGCAGATTGTACCCGAGAGCAAAAATGGAAAGGAGCATCACCCGCATGGTCAGGTACAACACGAAGCGATCGGCGAACAGGCCTATGCATACGAGAAGCACGATCAGCAAACCGAATGCCATATAGGGTAAATAGCGGCCCATGTTAAGAAGCCTCTCCGAAGAACCCCTGCGGCCGCCAGAGCAGAACGCCGGCCATCAGGATGAAGATCAGGAACATGTCGAAAGACGGGATGAATCTGGTTCCGAACGATGACAACAGGCCGATGATCAGGGCCCCCAGGAAAGCTCCCTTGAGGCTGCCCAACCCGCCTATGACCGCGACCACGAACGCGTCGATAATAATCCCCTCGCCCATGCCCGGAGTGAGCAGACCCACGTACGGTACGGCCAGGCCTCCACCCATCGCTCCCAGCCACGTGCCGAATACGAACACGCCGGTGTACAGCGCGGGCACGCGAACGCCCAAGGCCGAGGCCATCTCTCGGTCCGAGGACGCGGCCCTGATGATGCGCCCGGCCCAGGTCTTCTCCAACATCAGCCACAGTCCCAACGCGACCAACGGACCGACCGCCATGATGAAGAGGCTGTACGTGGGAAAGAGCCGACCGGCGATCGATACGGACCCCGCCATACCCGTTACGGTGGGCGAGCCGATGGAACCGCCTCCCCACAAAATCTTCACCAGGTTGTCGAAGATGATCACGAACGCGAAGGTAAGCAGGAGCTGATACGGTAAGTGCAGGTGGTAGACGTATCGCAGAAAGAAACGCTCCACCACGAACCCCACCGCGCATACGCACAGAGGTCCCAACGCCAGCCCCAGCCAGAAATTGTCGCTAAACATGGAGAGCAGCGTATAGCAGAAATACGCGCCCAGCATGTAGAAGCTGCCGTGGGCAAAGTTCAGAACTCCCAATACCCCGAAAATCAGGGTCAGTCCGCTGGCCACCAACCAGATGAACATGCCTTTGGACAGACCGGCCAGACATACATGAATCAGCGATTCCAGCATTTGCGTGATCCTCTGCAGTCGCCCTCAATGAGCCGCCGGTACGGTCGCCTCCGGCGTTCCAACGGAATCGGCCGGAGACGACACGGCAACGTCAGGACTTGAATGGGGGCATGGATGCAGCGCCTTCAAAAGGAGGACGGTTGAAACATTCTTCGGGAGGGATGACGACCATCTTTCCCATGATCTTGAACGGGTACTTTGGATCGGCTTTGGTAAGCCCCCAAGGCACCGAGTACATCGCCTGGTGGTCTTCTTTACGGAAGACGCGCTTACCGGCCGGACTGTCGAACTCCATGCCCTCGAGCGCCTCGATGACGGCCTTGGTGTCCTTGGAACCCGCGGCCTCGACGGCCGCCTTAAAAGCATAGATCGAAGAGTACCCGGTTTCCGAGACGTACGCCGGATAATGTTTCCACCGTTTCTGGAAAGCCGCCACCCACTCATTGTTCTTGGGGTTGTCGGGATACAGGAAGAAATAGCGGCCGGAGATCCAAATGTTGTCGGGCATCTCCGCCCCGAGGCCTTCCAGCACGTCCATGGCCGCTCCCACCGGGAGCATCACATGTTTTATCTTCTTGAACAGCCCGGCCTGATCGGCCTGTTTCATCATGGTGATCAGTTCGCCGGCCCACTCAACCGAGTACAGACCGTCGGGATTGGCATCCATGATGGTATTGATGTGAGCCCGGAAGTCCGTCGTGCCGAACGGCGCCCATGATTCGGCGACAAACTCCGTTCCCGGCTTCAACTTGCCGAGCGTGTCCTTGAACATTCCCCAGCATGTGTACCCGTACTCGTATTTCGGGCTGATCGTGGCCCATTTCATCGCGGGGAGATCTTTGGCCACAAAGGCGGCCGCGTTGCCGTCCTGATAGGTGGGCGTGCAGATACGGAATATCTGCTTGACCCCGTTCTTGAAGACCTCTTGCTCGGTCAGCTTTTCAGTCGCCGCGTGGGTCACCATAAGAGGCTTGTCCAACTGGGCCATCACCGGAGCAAGCGCCAGCGCCTGTCCGGAAGAGTCCACACCGGCCAGGAAGTCGGCGCCCCACGAATCCACAAAGTAGCGGGCATTCTTGATGGCCTCAGGGTTCTTGAGCGTAGAGTCGCGGAACTCGACTTCCAGCTTGGCGCCCCCAATCCCGCCTGCCGCATTGATCTCCTCGACCGCCATGTCCACGCCCATTTTGTGGAACTCGCCGTACCCCGCCAAGGTACCGCTCAGAATTGCCTGATACCCGACCTTGACCGGACCCTTGATCTTCGCTTCGGCGGCCCAGAGGCCCGTGGGCTTGAGCACTCCCGCGCCCAGGCCCGTGGCCGCGGCCGTAAGAAGCCCCGCCTTTACGAAATCCCTCCTCGTTAACCCTTTCTTGAACATGCAGATCCTCCTTTTCTTCCGGTACGTGTGCGGCGCCCATCCCATCCCGATGCAACTCAGCCCGGGCCCGGGTCTTGGAAAGGCTCCCGGGTGGTGATGGGCCGCCGGGTCTCCTCATACAATGCTCCAAGCGGTCACGCCGGCATCGTCTTTTTCTTCGAGACATCCATCGGCAGACGTGAAGATCCTCATCAACGGCCGTCGGGCCGTCTCATCGCACGCTATCCTTTTCCTTTCCCGGCTCTCTGAGCCGTCGCCGGAGAAACTTGCCCGTCAAGGTTTTTGGAATCTCGTCAACGAATTCGACCTGACGCGGGTACTTGTATGCGGCCATGCGACTCTTGCAGAAGGAGATGATTTCTTCCGGGGTCACGCCGCGTTCCATTCCTTCCTTGAGCGAAACAAAGGCCTTAACGGTCTCGCCTCGGTACGGATCTTGTACCCCCACAACGGCCGTCTCTTTCACCGCCGGGTGCCGGTAGATGACATCTTCCACGTCTCGGGGCCATACTTTGTACCCGGAAGCCACGATCATGTCTTTTTTGCGATCCACCACATAGAACCATCCGTCCTCGTCCATCTTCCCCACATCACCGGTGGCGAGCCACCCATCCCGGATGGCGTGTCGGGTTTCGTCCGGTTTCCCCCAGTATCCGGGTATCACGATGGGACCGGAATTCACGATCTCGCCAACATCGCCGCACGGGAGCTCCCTGGTCGAGTCCTCCAGATCCACGATCTTGGAGACGCAATTGGGAACGGGCACTCCTACGGAGAGCGCCCCGCTTTCGGGGTCCACCGGCGCCCTTTTTCCCAAGGGAACAATGTGAGACGGGGAATTGGTTTCCGTCATGCCGTACACATTGTGGAGATACAAACCGGTCAGCTGCTCGAATCTTTCGACCAGGGCTTCCGATACGGGTGCGCCGCCGCTGTACGCCTTGACAAAAGAAGACATGTCTCTCGTCGTGAAATCCGGATGATTCATCAGTGCGATGTAGGCGGTAATGGAAGCCACCGTCACCGTAGCCTTCCATTGCTCGATGAGCCTGAGTGTTTCACCCGCATCGAATCGGTAGTACAGGATCACCGGAATCCCTGCGAGGGCCGCTATTGCCAGATGCGCGACCTCGCCGGTCACGTGAAACAGCGGAGCCATGCCGAGCACGACGTCGGTCTCGTCGATGCGCTGCATCGCCCGATACACCCTTGCATTGAAGGCGATATTGCCGTGGGTGTTCATTGCACCTTTCGGCGGGCCCGTGGTTCCGGAAGTGTACGTGAGATACGCAACGTCATCCGGAGATAGGCCGGGATCGGGAACGCTTTCCCCGCGGTGCTTTTCCAACAGTTCGAGCATGTCCAGCGTTCCGGGTACCGAGATCTTCTTCGCGTCCTTCAACATCGCGGGGATAGGGGCATCCTTCGAGAGCAGATCCAGCGGAGAGGTAGTGACAATGGTTTCGACCGGAGAATCGTCAAGAAACGACCGATCCAACGAGGCCGTGATCTCGTCGAGGGCAAAGAACAATCGGGCTCCCGAATCCCGGCAGAAATAGGACAGTTCGTCTTCCTTGTACATGGGATTTACGGGAACGACTATCACACCGAGCTTCCACGCTGCGTACGTCGCAATGAGAAACTGAGGTACGTTCTGAAGATCGACAATGATTCGATCTCCTCTCTTGAGCCCCAAATCCCGAAACGAGGAAGCCAAGGCATCCGAATAGAGGTCAATGTCTCCATAGGTGATGACGGTGTCGAAGTAGTACACTGCAGGAGCAAGGGGGCTTCGCGCCGCGGCGGCACTGAAGTCTCCAATGGCCGTACCGGAAGTGATTTCAAGATCGTGGGGGACCCACTCGGGATAGTGCTTCAGCCACACCCTTTGTTCATAAAGGGAGCCCATGGTGACTCCTTTTCTCGATCCGCCGTATTTCGGCTTGCGTGCCGTATCTATTGAAATACCGGTAAGCGGGAATCGCGTCCCCGTTACCAGGCAGTCCAACCACCGTCAATGTGGATGGTCTGTCCCGTGATGAAATCGGAAGCGTGCGCGGCCAGAAAAATCACGATGCCTTCCAATTCCGACGGATAACCCCAGCGTCCCATCGGGGTTCGCTCGTTTATGAAGTTGAAGCGCTCGGGATCGTTGCGAATCTGAGAGACTAATTCCGTCTCGAAATACGTGGGGCCGATGGCATTGACCGTGATGCCCTGCTTTGCCCATTCTAGTGCCATGACCTTGGTGAGCTGGTGCACTCCGCCCTTTGAAGAAGCATACGCGGCCTGCATCGGAAGGGCCACCGTCCCCAAGATGGACCCCATGTTGATCACTTTGCCGTAGCCGCGCTCCAACATTTGCGGCACCACTGCCTGCGTCACAAGGAAATAACCTTTGAGGTTCGTGCTGATGATGAGGTCCCACATGTCCTCAGGGAACTCAAGAACCGGCACACGGTGATTCACGCCCGCGTTGTTGACAAGGATATCGATCTTGCCGAATTGCTGCAGGATCTCATCGACTCCTTTTCGAATGCTTTCCTTGGAGGTCACGTCAAGAAAAAATCCGCGGGATCGGCCGCCCAAATCCGAAATCGCCGCAGAGACACGATCCAGATCCTCTTGGCTCCGTCCGCAGACCGCCACATCGGCTCCGGCCTTTGCCAGCGCCATGGCCGAGACCTCTCCCAAGCCTCGGGTACCTCCTGTGACCATGGCCGTCTTGCCTGTGAGATCAAACAATGCCGTGGACATAGTCTCTCCATTCATTTCGTGTTCGGACAAAACGGTATGGTGGATAGGGCCGCCGCGGGTATATTCAAGCGTTCGTCTTGTCTTCACGGTGGCGATCGGAAGAATCGCCCCACATATCCGACATTTTCTCGATACTGAATGCAGATGGCCGACGTGTCGTCAAAGATCCTTATGTGACGGGGACCTTATATCTTGATAACCGCCCTGAACCTCGTTAACAAGATACTGAACAAATGTCAAGGCCTTTTTGTCGCTCGCCCGTATGCGGAAAAGATCGTCCTCATGACGCAAGATGTAGACTAACATCCTGCCGTTGTTGACTTAACGGTTCACTCACCAGAATGCCTGCCGTAATTCAAAGGACCTGAAACTCACGGAGTCTCGTTCAGGAAACAGCAACGCTCGAAGAAATCAATGTCGTGGCTCGGACAAACCTCACCCCGCGGGCGTGGTCCTGTCGTTCACCGTAACCACCCGGGTACATTGACGGAGCAGCTTTGTCAAAAGGTTGGCTTGTTCGGGTTGACTTCCGCATCCAGCCATATTATCCTGCGAGTTCTAGGATACTGAAATCTCCCGGGACTTGCAGGCTATGGATTCCATCGGAAGCCGATTACGGACTCTGCGAAACTCACAAGGGCTTTCCTTGAAACAGGTGGCGGAACGCGTCGGCTGTACGCCTTCGTACCTCTCTATGGTGGAGAACGGCAAACTCGACCCATCCGCGTCACGCCTCAAGAAAATTGCCGACGCGCTGGGATTCACCATCATCGAATTATTCTCCGAGCAGTCCAATGGAGCAGAGGTCGTCCTTCGCAAGGAAGAGCGTCAACGGGTGGCTGTGCGAGGATCGAAGTTATTGATAGAGATCCTGGTTCGCCAATCTCCCGGCAAGCAGATCGATGCCCGGCTGGCGATCGTTGCTCCCGGAGGAGGCTCCGAAGGCGACTATACGCATCCCGGGGAAGAGTTCGGTTTCATTGTCAAGGGAACCCTTGAACTCACCGTGGACGGCGCAACGCACATCTTGCGCGAGGGTGATACGTTTTATTTCGAGTCGACCAGACCACACCGATTCCGCAACACAACCGATGAGAACGTTGAGATTGTCTGGGTGAATCATCCGCCAAGTTGGTAAGAACCCGGGAAAAGCCGATCCACGTGCGGGACCCCGGACGATGCGAGGAAGTACACCGGCGGGAGTTCCCGATTTGGTCCGTGAAATCCGCGTCTTCAGAGTTCCTCAAGCGGTCTCATGAAAGTGGCTCTTAAATTCTGTGGCGGTTGCGATCCGGCGTACGACCGAGTGGAATACTGGGAACGGATACGCGGTGCGGCGGGCGACGGAATCACATGGACCACAGCGGATTCAGGCATCCACGACGCGGTCCTTCTGATATGTGGTTGCGCGAAAACATGTCCTCGAGACGATATGCTTCCCGATGAGATTGTTGTCGTGCTCAAGGATGATACGCTTGACCCCGCGGACGTTGTGTCGCGTTTGGAATCGCGCTTCAGACACAGGCTTATACCGGCTTCCGAGCCTTCCGAGAAAGGAGTTTCTCCATCATGAAGATCAAGACCGCGGATGATTACATCCAAAGCCTGAGGGACCAGGATCGTTTGGTGTACTATAACGGGGAACGAGTGGAGGACATCACGGTTCATCCCGCGTTCATCCCCCACATTAATTCCGCCGCGAAGACGTACGAGATGGCGACTTTGCCTGAGTTTGAGGATCTTGCGACCGCCGTGAGCCATCTGACGGGTGAGAAGATCAGCCGATTTACGCACATCCACCAGTCCGTGGAGGACTTGATCAAAAAAGTGCAACTGCTCAGGGCCGTGGCCCACGAGACAGGAAGCTGCTTTCAGCGTTGCGTAGGCTGGGACGCGCTCAATGCAGTGTACATGACCTCCTATGAAATCGACGAGAAGCACGGGACGAATTATCATCAACGCTTTCTGGACTACCTGAAGACCATTCAGTGGAGCAACAGGATGGTTGTGGGAGGCATGACCGATCCCAAGGGAGATCGAAACAAGGCCCCGCACCAACAAGCGGATCCGGATCTGTTCACACGGGTGGCGGAACGCCGGGACGACGGCATTGTCATACGCGGTGCTAAGGCCCATCAGACGGGAGGGGCCAACAGTCATGAGATCCTCATCATGCCGACCCAGTTCATGCGGGAAGCCGACCGTGACTATTCCCTGGTCTGTGCAGTGCCGCTGGACTCGCCGGGCGTGATTCAAGTTTTCGGCCGCCAGACCAATGACGGTAGGAAATTCGACGGCCGCATCGATGCAGGAAATCCCGATTACGGCCTGGTGGGAGGCGAAACCCTGATCATCTTTGAAGACGTGTTCGTGCCGTGGGATCGGGTCTTTATGTGTGGTGAAACGGAATTCTCAGGAATTCTGGTCGAGCGCTTCGCCACACTGCACCGCCAGAATTATGGGGGCTGTAAGGGGGGAGTGTCCGACGTGATCGTCGGGGCCTGCTTCCTTGCCGCGGAGATGCAGGGAACGGAGAAGGCATCGCACGTCAAGGAGAAACTGGCGGAAATGATGCATCTCACCGAGACGGTCTACTCGGGATCAATCGCATGCTCCGCGATGGGGTCCAAGACCGACAGCGGAGCCTACTACCCGGATCCGCTTCTGGCCAACTGCACGAAGCACAACATCACCCGGCACATCTACGAGATTGCGCGGTTGGCACACGACGTAGCCGGGGGCATTCTGGCCACGATGCCGTTTGAGAGCGACCTCAGGAGCCCACAGATCGGCAAGTACGTGGAGAAGTACCTGGCGGGCGTGGAGGGAGTCTCGGCCGAAAATCGAATACGGATCCTCAGGCTCATCGAAAACATGACCGGCGGAACCGCGTTGGTGGAATCCATGCACGGGGCCGGTTCACCGCAAACACAGAAGGTCATGTACGGCCGGTTGGGAAAGCTCGACATGAAGAAGAAGTGGGCAAAGAAGCTGGCGGGAGTACAAGACTAGGACAGGGGTTCGGAAATACGGATACGAATTCTGTACCGTATCCACGAACAACACCGATCACGATTCGTGACAGGTGCTGGGGCCGGTAAACAGCTGCAATCCACGAGGGTCGCGCGGAAGGCGGGATGCCCGACGTCTCCCCGGCGCAGGCCCATGGGCGTTAAGTTAAGCCCGTTGGTCAGGTTCATCTTGGTCCGATTCATGCCGTCCCGAAGGGACACGTGATGTGAGCCGGGCCTTTCAAGGCCCGGAAATCGATGGCCGAACATGGTGGACGCGTCCTGAAGGGACGCCGAATAAAGGGGGTCAGGTCTTTCATCGCGAATAAAGGGGGTCAGGTCTTTCATCTTGATTCAAGAAACAAGACCTGACCCCTCGCCCTTTACCACATATTCCTGACTGTCGGAAAATAACCCGGTTTACCAAAAGGTCCCGAGTCGGCTACGCTGTTCCGGTAGTAGGCATTTCCGATCCTCTGGGTTGCCGACGCGGGGACGGCCCGAGCTGGTTGTCGGGAAGGACTCGCCTCATATGCCGCGCCGGTTCCGCACCCTGCCCGCCGGCAGGGAGAGATGTTGGACGCGGGAGCGGGCGCACCCTGATAACGGGCATAGGAACCGCGGCCGGTGCTGCAGCAACTCGGCAGGTTCTCCACGGCCGGTCGATTGGAATACACGGGAGCTCCGCAGCAACCTCCATAGGTACCTGCCGGGCCGGAAGCGGCTCTTGGTCCGACTTGTCCGTAGTTGGGGACATACCTGCTTGCACCCTGCGGGTACCTCGCTCCGTCCACTGCGCAACAGCTTGGCACCGAAGAGGCCGCCAAAGCTCGAAACGGCGGAGGCGACGCCGCTCGTCTTGACTCCGTGCGATACCGCGGTGAAGGTTCGGGCGCGGACGGTGCTCCGAACCCGGCGACCGGGCTGCTCCCCGGCACACCCACGATATTCACCGCGCCGCGGTCGTTCGCACCACAACAACTTGGGAGGGCCAGGCTCGACGACACCATCAGCAATGACGCACACAGTGCCGCCAACAGAATTATCTCTAATCTTCTCATGAGTTTTCTCCTTTGGTCTTTCTCAATATTGACCGAAAGCCTCTCTCCCATCAGACCGATGCGCCTGCTGCGGCTTGGAACAGCGGTCCGGACTCCTCGATGGTGCCGTCGGCCACCTCGATTATCCGGTCGGCATACTCGGCGTTGTGTCTGCTGTGGGTAACCATCACGATCGTCTGCCCCTCGGCATTGAGCCTCTTAAGAAGCTTCATTACTTCCGCGGAGTTCTTAGAATCCAGGTTTCCCGTGGGCTCGTCCGCATACAGCACGGGCGGCTCGTTGACGACGGCCCTGGCAATGGCCACCCGCTCCTGCTCTCCGCCGGAAATCTGATTGGGGAGCCGGTGAGCCTTGTCTTTGAGACCCACTCTCTCCAACGCGGACATGGCCAGTTCCTTCTTTTCCGCCTCCGTATGATGCGTCACGGCCAGGGGCAACTGAACGTTTTCCAGTACGTTGAGATACGGTACCAATTGAAAGGATTGGAAAATGAATCCCATGAACTCTCTCCTGAAGTCCGCTCGCTTGTCCGGTTTGAGTTCATAGATGTTGATGTCGCCGATGAGGACTTCCCCGCGGCTGGGGCTGAGCAGTCCGCCCAACATGGAAAGCAGAGTGCTCTTGCCGGCTCCCGATTCTCCCATGATGCAAAGGAACTCGCCTTGCTCGATGGAAACATCTATGCTCCGAACGGCCGCGACCTTTCCTTCGCCCGTTCCAAAATACTTTGCAACATTTATCGCTCGTATATAACTCATCAAACGCCTCCTTATAAGGTCCTCAACGCCTCGCTGGGATCCATTCTCGATGCGGCCATGGCCGGGTACAGAGATGCAGTCAATCCGATCACGATGGACAGGAAGACCGCGCCCACCGGTACGATCGGATCCAGAGAGAAGTGCGGCACCTTGTCCGTGAGAAACGACAACAGAACTCTGGTCGCCCCGATACCGGACGCGTACCCCACGACTCCTGCAATGAGCGAGACAACAAAGGCTTCCAGAAGGATTATCCTCATGATGTGGGACCTCCGAAAACCGATCGCGCTGAAGATCCCTATTTCTCTGGTGCGTTCGGTTACGCTCCCCATCATGGTCACGAACACCACCATGGAACCGACCATGAGAATCAGGCCCGAGATGCCCAGTGAGAACTTCCGGAAGTTGTGCAGCGTGTCCATACGCCCCTCGACCACCTGCTGCACCGCGGTGACTTTTGCCGCGGGAAGAGCCTCGGAGATCTGGGTTACGATCTCCGCGATGGGGCAGTTATGGCAAAGCGCCGCCACTTCGATCATGCCCACTTTGCCCGGTTTGTCGAAAAGCTGCTGACTCACGGGCAGAGAAATGAAGACGAGGCCGTCATCCTGGGAGCCCGTGGGATGGAGAACTCCGGCCACCTTGAACGTCTTGCCTTTGATGTCCAAAGTGTCCCCCGGGGCGACTCGAAACTTCTCCGCGGCCTCCTTTCCCACGAGGACGTCATCCTCCGCCTTGGGAGGCTGTCCGGTAATTTTCCACCACTTCTTCATCTCCAGTTCCGCGTCGAAATCAACGCCGACCGCCAGTGCCTTGTGTCCTCGATTCTCAAACACGCCGAAGAGCTTAGGGCTGACGTACCGGATGTTTTCCGAGTTCTTGATGGTCGTGATCTTGGCCGCGTCATCCTCGGACATTTCTTTCAGGTCGAAAGACAACCCGCCCAGGCTCAACCCGCCGTACGTCAGGGACAGGCCCTCGGATCGAGGGGTGATGATGATATTGGCTCCGAATTCGTCCATCTTGTGAGCGATATCCTCCTCCAAAATACGGGTGGTCGTCATCAATGCGACCACGGAGGCCACACCGACCAGGAGACCCGCCACCAGGAAGAACACTTTCGCTTTCCTGCGTCTCAGATTGTTTACGGCTATATCGCGAAGTTTCATGTGTATTCCCCTCTCTATTGGAACAATCCCTGACCCGACATTACGTCCTGTTGCGTGACGATCACGTTGTCGCCTTGGATGGTCCTCTTCAACGGCGACGGGTTGCACCCGCCTTTCACCTCGTTCACTTTGTCCGTTCGGAACTTCAGGCCGCAATTTATGCACACCATGAAGTTGCCCTGCTGGGCGTACCCCTTCTTATGACGCCAACATACGTCACACGCGTCAAAAGCTGCTCTGATGGTGCCGTCGCTACTCTTCACCACGAAGAACCGTACCCATTGACTTGGCGAGTGCTTGTACTCGAAGTGCTTGGCCTTGCCGTCGGCAAAGGCGTTTTGAGGGAAGGCAAACACCCCGTTTTGCGGCTTCACTTCAACCGCAGGTACGACGAAGTTCCAGGCGGATTCGGCAGGGCCGGTCCAGAATACGCCCGCGCACGCGGCCGTCACCGCGAAAACGACGATAAATGGATATCTTCTTGCTCTATATCTCCGGTTCATTTCACGCATCCTTCTTTAGCTTTGTAGTTTCTTGGATACCGAGTTTTCGGACTCGGAGGACTTTCTTTCGCAAGACCACGAGTCGCCGCGCAGGCTATTGGGTCAACAGCTTCTTCAGTTCGGTCTCCGAACCGATCATACGCGGCCAGAATGTGCTCCATTCCTTCTGTCCCACGGAAGCCTGCAATGTCTCCTTCAACTGCTCGTCCACAATGAGGACCTTCGAGTCCCGGAAGAGCGTTCCGATCCACTCCATGGCCTTGTGCTTCTTCGTCTCGGCATCCGTGACCCCGTCCAGGATGTGGTCTTCAAGCAATCGCCGGATCCCCAGCCGCTGTCCCACGATTTGATTGAACTTTTCCGGGGAACCATAGTTGGCGGTTATCCACGCACGGAACTCTTCTCTCGTGCCTCCCCGATTCTTGAAGATCCTTTCAACCTCCTCGTCCACCTCAAAGGGCTGGACCACTACGGTCTCCTTGTCCGCGGCCTGAAGCACGATTGCCTTGCCCACGACCGTAAAGAGAGCGGCGGCAGGTTCCTGCGCTTTGACCTCTTTGTCGGCCGTGTTGAACGGCACCTTGAGCTCTTTCTGAAAAATCGGCTTACCGTTGACTACGGCAACCACCGTCTCATCAATACCGCCGCCGTCAGGGCTGAAGAGTCCTTCCAACCTGGCGGGGTACCCCGCATTGGCAATGACCGACTGAATTTCGTCGGCGCTGGTCTGCCTCTCTCGGAATTGGACCACAACGTCCTTGCCGGCCAGGCTGACATCGGCCCGGATCACACCCGGAAGTTTGCCGGTCACTTCTTGAACCGTCACCACGCACGCAGGGCAATTCATCTTGTCCACCACGAAACGGGACGCCACCACATCGCCCGCGACCAGCCTGTACGCCCCGTAAACGCCGCCGGCAAGGACGAGCAGCATGAACAGGGCTCCGATTCCCTTTTTCAATCTCCCCAGGGACACTTTGTGTTCGGACTGTTCCAAGGTATCCATGGTTATTTCTTTCATCCGTCGCTTTTCAGACATACCTTAACTCCTCTTGCACGAGAGTCCGTCAAGACACCACGATTCCATGTAAATAGGGGTCTGCGAATTCGACCAACGCAGCCCACACGTTATCTTATCGATGTCGTTGGTGATTTGAGAACAGAACGATCTGCGCCGGGCGCAAGAGGGCGGATCAAATCAGAAGTGTACAGGTCTTGAGGAGAACCGTATTCTTGGGTTCATGAATGACGGGATCGACATGTGCGGCCCCATGAAAGACCGCGGGAAGTACGGAAGTGGTGACCGTCGCCTCGGGAACGATGGGCGTCCTCAGGTTGACCTGGCCCGCCGTGTATCCCGTCAACGTCACCATCTGCATCAGTTCCGGACATCGGCATTGTCCGCAGGGTTTCTGCAGGTTGACTTTTTGACGACAACCCACTGATTGACCCCGTTCCTCGGCAAGCGACCGGCCGGAACAGCAGGACGCCCCCGGGGGCGTGTGCGGCGCCGTGCGCCGGCTCGCCTTATGCAGCGGACACCAAGATGATGCTCCCTCGCCGCGTACTCCGACTCCTTCAAACTTGCAGCAGCAAGGAAGTAAGGATGCCGGCAGAAGGGTTACCCCCACCAGGGAGATACATACGAGGAATATGAGGGAACGATGAAACATAGCAACCCGTTTACGCATTCCAGTTTCCTAGTGATCAAGTCTAACTATTTTTTCACCAATGTCAAGTTGTTTGATCAAGTTTTGATCGCTTCCCTTCAAAGTCCCATCCGGGAGCCGCGTCGGGGAGCCTTTCCGGCCGTGAGTCTCAAACAGCCGACGCGCGGCGTCGATGATCCCGGTCGGGCTCATATACTTGTGAATACATGCTTCGAGACGGAATCTCGCGAAAAAAAAAGACCGGACGCCATTTCTTCGCAATACCGGGAAGCATGAGGCGCGGACCTGCCGAGAATAACTTGATTCTTGTCGGTTGATTGCCGTATTCTCGGATGGTAACTGAAATCGGCATCATAAGAGGTACACATGGGTTGCGCTGCACCACACCCTTTCCACTGGGATGATCTCAGGAATTGCGCAGTTGACCGGGTGATTGCGCGGGAAGGCGTCACACTCTCGAAGACCGGCAACGGATATGAACTGACCTTTCTGAACGCGGTGTATGAGATAGATCCTGCAGCGGAACGGATCAACGAGATCTCCCCGGACCCGTCTCGGGAATTGACCGAGATGTTCCAGATCCTGCTCATCCAGTACCTGCTCGCCCCCATCGGAAGTCCGATCGACGGTAAGGACATCAGCGAGAAGGACTGCCCCGGAGGCGTTACCTTCTTTCAGGGCCCCCACGCGCTGTACGTGCGACCGATAGCCAAGCTTTACGGAAGAAATCCCGATGCGTTCGAGGAACGCGGCCGGGACCTGAATGCGGTTCCCGTATCTCATGGGGACGCGGCCATGCGCTTCTTTCCGTTCCCGGAAATCCCCGTCACATACGTCTTGTGGGCCGCGGACGACGAATTTCCCGCGTCCGTGTCCGTGCTTTTCGATAGCTCCATCACCCGCTGGTTCGAGCTGGATATGATATTTTCCTTGGTTTGGGTTGTGACGGAGAGGATTGTTGAGGGAGGTCAATTGGGAGAAGGTATCGCGTGAGCCCGCTGCACTGTGAGCCAAGCACTTGGCGTCGTCCGTGCCCGGAATTACGCCGAGTTGCTTTCGTGCTCCTTCTATCGAGTTATAGTGTCGCCTCTTGAACACTGTGGAGCCCTTCATGTTTGTCATTGCGAGCCCGACTAAGGGGCGGGCGTGGCAATATCAGCCTTTTGTGGAGCACTGAAATTGCTTTCCCGCGTTCTGTGCGGGACTGCGCTGCTCGCAATGACAGGAGCGACCGGTGGGAGTGTTTCGTAACTGGGTTAGAAGCGATGCGAAATTTTGAACGCGTCACCACAATAATTCTTCTGATACCGCAGTTGACGAGTCCACGGACCTTATCAAGAGCTTCCCGACTGTGGATGGAGCCTGGGTGCTAGCCTACACCTACGTTGATTCGAGAAAAAAACACCTTGCCCTTGCTTTTTCATTACCTGAATGGTAATGTATTTCATGGGACAGAAATCCGGTAGGGTGGGAAGGAGGGTCGATGCGCCTACCGTGCAAGGGGGAGTTGAGGGAATCGTGTAATGGACATCGCCTACAAGACGACGAAGATGAGCAAGATCTTTGATTCAGAAGGGAAGCTTGTCAAGGAGTATGGCTTGGATCGGGCAAGAAAGATCAGGATGCGCCAGGATTTCCTGCGTGCTGCAGTCAACTTGGCTCAGGTTCCTGTGAGTCCTCCAACACGCAGGCATGAGCTGAAGGGAAATCGAAAAGGCCAGTTCGCGGTAGATTTGACCGGCAACTGCCGACTGGTGTTTGAGCCTAACCATGATCCCGTACCCAGAAGAGAGGACGGGGGAATCGATCTGCAGGCCGTCACGGCGATCACCATCATGTCGGTCGAGGATTATCACAATGATTAGCCAGCCGAAAAACCAATACAAGCCTGATTATGCAACCTCTCCCGGCGAGATCTTGGAAGAGACCTTGGACGCCCTCGGGATAAAGAAGAAGGATTTCGCGGAAAGTTGCGGTCTGTCCACCAAACATGTGAGCCAGATCATTAGCGGAAAGGCTTCGGTGACTCCGGAGACGGCAATCCGCTTTGAGCGTGTTCTGGGTATTGCAGGTGATGTCTGGAACAATCTTGAAGCCAATTACCGTGCCTTCCAGGCCCGAAAGAAGGCAGGTCAGGAACTGGAGAAACAAGTCGCATGGGCCGATAAATTTCCGGTCAAGGAATTGATTAGGCGAGGCTTGATCGAGAAGCCCAAGGATAGAATCCATGCCGTAGAGTTGGTGTTGAGATTTTTTGGAGTGGCTTCAATTGAAGTGTGGGAGGAACGCTATGCCTTGGTGGGCGCGGCTTTTCGCCATTCCCCTGTATTCAAGAGCGAATTAGAGTCTCTGGCCACTTGGTTGAGAATCGGCGAATTACTGGCTCAAGGGAGCCAAACAAGTCCATATGACAGAGACCTCTTTATGAAGGCCCTTTTGACGATCAGATCCTTCACAAACTTAAATCCGGAAGAATTTGAGCCCAAGATAAAGGCCCTTTGCGGAGAAGCGGGAGTCGCTCTTGTTTTTGTCCCGGAATTTCCCAAGACTCACGTAAGCGGCGCGAGCCGATGGCTGACTCCTGAAAAGGCTCTGATCCAGTTGAGTCTGAGACACAAGACCAATGACCACTTCTGGTTCAGTTTCTTTCACGAGGGGGGGCACATTCTCACGCACTCCAAGAAAGGGGTCTATATCAACGAACCTGATGCAGCCGGTTCGGAAGAAGAAATCGCCGCCGACGCTTTTGCCGAACGAATTCTTATTCCACCAAAAGAGTACAAGGGCTTTGTGGCGAGAAAGAGCTTCAGCAGGACTTCGATAAACCTGTTTTCGGAGAAAGTGGGGGTGGCCCCAGGAATCGTCGTGGGTAGATTGCAGCGCGAAAAGCACATCCCTTTCAGCTGGCTCAACGATCTGAAAAGAGAATCTTTCCAAGGCGGATCGTGAACGGGTCAAGCCGGCAAGCAACAATCTATGGGATTCCTTGCGAAAGCTCATTACCCCTCTTGAGCGGTGGACCGAAAAGGAGCAGACGCAAGCAGAGGTCGAGGTTTCTATTCTGGACCATCTCTTTCGAGAGCTGCCGACGCCGCCCTTTTCAGACGTTGAAAATCAGGCGGCGAGCCAGAGGGTCTATCAGCACATCTGGCAGCTGAGCGCAAGTGGGCTGTTCCCCGCAACTGCAGCAGCATGAGACCGTGTGGTTTGCGATTCGATTTGGACTCACAGTGGGTCCGGTGCTGCTCCCACAATTGGAGGTGCAGGTTGGAGATTCCAGAATCGTACATCATCGATAAGGAGGCCATGCAAATCTTCGAGTGCTCGCTGCCCAAAGCGTGGCTGCTGCTGAAAGAAACGCCGGATTTCGGCATTGATTATTCTGTTGATATTGGTGAAGTGGGCGAAATGCCTTCAGGAATCCGATTCCGTGTTCAGTTGAAAGGGACGAAATCACCCCAATACACTCGGGACGGATTTATAACCAAACAAGTAGAACGGGACTATATCGAGTATTGGACTGACCGCGTGAGACAGCCGGTGTTCCTTGTCGTTGCTGATCTGCAGAAAAAGGAATGTTACTACATATTCATGCAGGAATGGGCTCTCACGGACGAGAGTTGGCGCGAGAAAGTAAAACCGACCGTAAGAATTCCTGGCGAATATCGGATCTCCGACGTCGGGAAATTTCAGCAAGAAGTCATCCGTGCTGAAAAATTTATGCGAGACCGCTATCCATCATCTATTGAGGCAGCTGTCGCTGCTGACAAACAGAAGCTGGAAAAATTGGATGATCGAATCATTGTGGCGGACATTGAGGTTAAAGAAAAGGTCATAACCTATCATCTTGAGGCTCGGAAGCCCTTCAGTCTGCAATTTCATGCCGTCGGCGATGACTCTGATGTCATCAAGACCAAGCTCGAACATCTGATCAATTACGGAAGTCCAGCGCGCTTTGGTCCTGGAGAGGCATGTGTAAAGGGATCGGCGATTCTGGAGGAGAAGGCACTTCAACTCATAGAAGTCCAGTCCATGAATAAGCGAGAATCGGAGCTGACCCTGACTTCAATAGATCACTCAGGAACAGAAGGGGAATCAATCCGCATCCCGGGTAACATGACTTTTGGTTTGCAGGGTGGCTTCTTCAAAAGCGATTCGTCCCGACTGCCTCTGTGCTGCAGCCTAATTATGAGAATAATACCAAAAAAATCGATTCAGGATATCAATGTTACGTTCAGCATTGATCCTACGACTTGGAACGGGAAACCACTATCGAGTTTGAAATATTTCGACAAATTGTTTGCTTTCTTCCTATCCTTGGAAGACGCCGCTACGATCAAGTTGGTGTGCGAGTGCGAAGGCTATTTCTTGTTCTCGGCTCTCCATTGTCTGCCGGTCGACAGCGATTTTGTCGAAGGGTTCCGATGGTACCTTCAGACGCTGGATCAAGCCCGTGTCGTAGCGCGGCGCCTCAAGATTGATCCTCCGATGCCAGATCTCGCTGGTATTTCCGATAGTGAATTGCAGGAGATCGGGCTTCTCTACAGTCTCATCACAGAAGGACAGTACCGACAGGCTGGAGACGGATTTGCATTGAAGACGAGAATGGTGTTTCACCAAGAAGGTCTTCAGGCTCTTCGTAAGAGTCGCAATAGCGTCTTAGCTGTGATGCTCAAAGAAATCAGGATATTTGATTTCTTCGGTATCAAAATCACTCTGGGGTTGAAAATGAGCCTAACCAAAGCAAGATTTCGTGGAGATCTGGAAAAAGTTACGGCTGAAAACAAAGATATCGTGGAAAATGGATTACCATGTGAGTGGATCGGGGAAGAAGGATCGGAACTGATCATCGAATGTGAGGAGAATCAGCGGATTGACTGACCAAGAAGATGGGGTCGCATTGACGAGCGAAGAATGACCCAAAAGAACAGGGGGACTGGTGCCGGTATCCCACCATCGGACGCGCTCACAGAAGCACAAGATCATTCGCAGGCGGATAGATAGGGCTAATGCCGACCCATTCTCCGGGCAACGGAGCCGTAACCACGGTT